>JAGBGT010000116.1 GCA_017935865.1 Ruminococcus sp.
GTTGATTTTGCTGTAAAACTATACTATACTGAAATCAGAAACCGCAATTGCCATGCAGATTTTTTGATAACAGGAGGATGAGGCTCGAACTCACGACCTCTAGCGTGACAGGCTAGCGTTCTAACCAACTGAACTACCGGGCCAATATGGTGGGGACTACAGGGCTCGAACCTGTGACCCTCTGCTTGTAAGGCAGATGCTCTCCCAGCTGAGCTAAACCCCCATGCAGCCATTTATTGTCGTCTGTACTTTAGCATTTTTGTCACGCCCCTGACGACGATATTTATTATATCACACTTTTTTTATTTTGTCAAGCATTTTTCGGAATTTTTTTCAAGAAAAATTTTTTGCTGATTTTTCCCGGCTTTTCGGGAAATTTCGGGCACGTGGGATCACTGACTCTTGATTTTTAGAAATATTTTTTATTTTTAACTATTTTCCGGTTGACAAAAATGAGTTTTCAAAGGGACATTGTCCCTTTGAAAACCCAGTGTCATCGGCTTGCGCCGACATGGGACTCCGTCCCAAACCCTGCCAGAGGCGCTGCCTCTGGACTCTGCCAAAGGGACATTGTCCCTTTGGAAACCCGGTGTTGTCGGCTTGCACTGATATGGGATGCTGTCCCATGTCCTGCCGCCCCTGCTTCGTCAGAAAATAAACGGCAGCGATTTGTATTCCCCTAAAATATAGCGCATGATAACCTTAGCGTCCGATTCTGTGATAATACCGTCGCGGAAGCAGTCCGCAGCCGCAAGCTGGGCGTCGTTGAAGTAAACCGGAACGTCATTTGCCTTCTTATATAAATAGTCAGTCAAAGCTACGTAATCGTAGGTGTCAATAACTCCGTCGCCGGTGAGGTCGCCGTCTGCCTCGGGAGTTATTGTGTGCCGCGAAGGAATATACTGACCGGGCAGATCCTCGCTGCAGATAACGAAAGTCTGCGCCCAGTACCAGCCGTAATCGCTGTTTTGCTCGTAAGCGCAGCCCATTCCCATGTGAGTGATCTTCGGATCAAGCATTACCTGGAAGTGCTTCTCGGAGTCCTTCCACTGACCCATTGTTGCCTCGGGAGAGCTGTGTCCGGCAGCGATATTCTCGAAGATCACGCCGTAGGGGATGAGATTGTCGTCCACGATGGTGGAGAACCTTGAACCGTCGGGACGCTTATGGTCAAAATTCTGGGTTATCTCCCTTGCCCTCGTCATCGAGGTGTCGTTCAGATAGGGCACGACGTAAATGGGATTCAGCCCGTATTCCGCGCGAAGCTCGTTTACCATAAAGCACAGCTCGTTCGCCATATCTTTCAGCTCGTTCTGGGTGACCTGAGCCGCATTTGCATTATCTGTGGGCATTGCAGCCGCCGCCAGGATCATAACGAACGCGGTCACTGCTCCGATAACTCTATTAAAAAGGGCTGTAAAGAATTTTTTATTTGTCATCATAATTCCACACCTCCGGAGAATTAATATACACACGGTTGAACCCTTGCCTGGATGGGTCACTTTAAGTTATCTTGATTATACCATATTATCGCGGAATTTTAAAGGGTTTTTGTGATTTTTCGTCATCTTACACAATCACATTCTACGTTTTGCACAAAGATAAAATATACTCTTGGTAATGTTGTTCCCGGACTGTCGATTATGTAATTGCGTCATATTTTTAAAATTTTGTATTGATTTTTTATATATCACGTACAAGCAGAAATTTCCGGATACCGCTTGACAAATCTGACGGAATGTGATATAATATTTACCTATGTAAGCACAAACAGATAACTCGTGCTCCGGCATGAAGATCACAACTGTTTGAAGCCCTCCGGGCAATACTGTAAGAAAGGAGTAAGCTTGCAATGAAGAATATCAATCCCGAATTTAAGATAAGAGAGGTAGCCGAGCGAATTAGACTCACCCGTGAATCTGTAGGCTTTACTCCCGAGGAGATCGCCGAGAAATGCGATATTTCCACTTACGAGTACCTTGCGTACGAGGGCGGAGCAAAGGATTTCAGCTTCAGCTTTATCTATAAATTCGCAAATGCAACAGGCGTTGACATAACCGACCTCATGGAGGGCGAGTCACCGCACATCAACAGCTTCGACATCACGAGAGCCGGCAAGGGACTGCCTATCGCAAGAAGAAACGGTCTGGTCTATCAGCGTCTTGCGCCCAACTTCAAGAATAAGATCGGCGAGCCTTTTCTCGTAACGATCCCCTATGTTGACGAAAAATACCGCGTTCCCCACACCCACACCCACGAGGGTCAGGAAATGGACATCGTGGTAAGCGGTCAGCTTAAGGTTCAGGTGGGCGACAACGTGGAAGTCCTGAACGAGGGCGATTCAATTTATTACGACAGCTCCGAGCCTCACGCGGAATGGGCTGTAGGCGGCAAGGAGTGCAAATTCTACGCCGTTGTTTTCGGCAGCAGATCGGCTCAGCAGGCTATGCAGCACCTTGAACCTGCCGTTCTCCCCGGCGTCACCAATTTCGACCTGGCAAAGGTTGAAAATCCCGTGGCAGACCGCTTTGTGGAGGTCGACACCGACGAAAGCGGCGCAATGAAAGCGATCCGGTTCAAGAACGTCGAGACGTTCAACTTCGGCTTTGACGTGGTGGATTTCCTGGCGGAGAAAAATCCGGACAAGACCGCACTTATTTACGTTGCCGACGACCTCAGCGACAGAAAATTCACATTTGCAGAGATCAAGAAATACTCCAATATGACGGCGAACTATTTCCGCTCTATGGGCATAAAGAAGGGCGACAAGGTCATGCTCGTCCTCAAGAGACATTACCAGTTCTGGTTCTCGATCATTGCCCTGCATAAGATCGGCGCGGTAGTCATCCCGGCTACGAATCAGTTGGTTCAGCACGACTTCACATACCGTTTCCAGGCGGCAGATGTTAAGGCTATCGTCTGCACCGCTGACGGCGACGTTGCCCATCAGGTTGACCTTGCCATTGAGGAATGCGGCATGAACATCACTAAAATGATCGTCAATGGCGAACGCGACGGCTGGTTCAGCTTCGATGAGGGCATCAAGGGATGCAGCGACGTTTTCGAGCGTCCTACAGACCCCAAGGAACTTTCCTGCGGTCATGACACTAACCTGATGTACTTCACATCAGGTACGACCGGTTATCCTAAGATCGCGGCGCACAGCCATTTGTACGCCCTGGGACATTTCGTTACAGCCCGTTACTGGCACAACGTTGACCCCAACGGCATCCACCTGACCATCTCCGATACAGGCTGGGGCAAGGCGCTCTGGGGCAAGCTGTACGGACAGTGGCTCAGCGAGACCTGCATTTTCGTTTACGATTTCGAGCGTTTCCACGCGGACAAGATCCTGCCAATGTTCAAGAAATACGGCATCACCACATTCTGCGCGCCGCCGACGATGTTCAGATTTTTTATTAAAGAGGATCTGTCCAAGTACGATCTGAGCAGCATAAAATACGCCACTGTTGCAGGCGAGGCGCTTAATCCGGAGGTATACAACCAGTTCCTGAAAGCTACCGGCGTAAAGCTTATGGAGGGCTTCGGACAGACGGAGACGACTCTGGTTATCGGCAATTTCGTAGGTATGACCGCGCGCCCCGGTTCAATGGGCAAGCCCAATGTTCAGTACGATGTCGATATCGTTGACTCCGAGGGGAATCCGGTAAAGCCGGGCGAAACAGGCGAGATCGTTATCCGCACGGATAAGAATACGCCGCCCGGACTCTTCCTGGGCTACTACAAGGACGAGGAAAAGACCATGGAGGCATGGCACAACGGACTCTATCACACAGGCGATACGGCATGGAAAGACGAGGACGGCTACTACTGGTACGTGGGACGAGTTGACGATGTTATCAAGTCCTCCGGTTATCGTATCGGACCTTTCGAGATCGAGAGCGTTATCATGGAGCTGCCGTATGTTCTGGAATGCGGCGTATCTGCTGCTCCCGACCCCATAAGAGGGCAGGTAGTCAAGGCGTCTATCGTGCTTGTAAAGGGCACTGAGGGTACTGAGGAGCTGAAAAAGGAAATTCAGCAGTACGTAAAGGAGCACACGGCTCCGTACAAGTATCCCAGAATCGTAGAGTTCCGCGACGAGCTTCCCAAGACGATATCCGGCAAGATACGCAGAGTTGAGTTAAAGGGTTAAAATAAGTCAAGCCAGGCTGCTGCATGAATTTGCGGCGGCCTTTTTGCGTCCGTGCATCGTTTTATATAGTCGAAAAAATACTTTTTTGCACATTTTTTTGCGACTGTGTAAAATAATATTGCATTTTGGATATTATTATGCACTATTACATCTTCTTTTCCCGTTGACAAACATTGCTTCATCTGGTATAATATTGTTATAGAAAAATAATTACGGAAGTAATAATTGGTTATTGCAATTAACTTTAAGGAGGATTTTTTATGAAGAAACGCAAGCAGCTCCGGGCTGCCGCAGGCGTCCTCTGCGCGGCTCTGGCGGCAGGCTCAATTCCGCTTATTCCCTCGGCGGAGAATACAAACGGCGCTGATATCGTTATGGGCGACATCAACGGCGACGGACGTGTCGACAGCTACGATGTTGCTCTTGTCAGACAGATCTCCCAGAATACCGGATCTTTTACCGATGCGCAGAAAATCGCCGCAGACGTGGACGGCAGCGGAAGCATCGGCGCAATGGATCTGAAACTGATCTCGGATTATGTCCTGGGCCAGGATGTGAAATTCGCCGCTCCGATCATTCCCACAGAGCCTCCCACGGAAGCTCCCACCGAGCCGCCTGTCGCTGAGACGGTAAGATATTATGCGGCAGATGCAGAGCAGTATGACGGCTGGGACGAGACCTCTAACACCGGCTTCGAGGGAGACGGCTACTTTAATTATAATAATGAAATCGGCAGCTATCTGGAGTGGACGGTTGAAGCTCCGGCAGACGGCAATTACGCGTTGGATTTCCACTACGCCAACGGCACGGACGTCAACAGACCGGTCAAGCTCATCGTAAACGGCGACCGTGAGTACGGTCAGTACGTGGATTTCAACGGCACAGGCGCATGGACGACCTGGGATGACAAATCGGCAACCGTCAAGCTGCGCAAGGGTACGAATACTATCAAGGCGTATGCCACGACTCAGAACGGCGGTCCGAATGTGAATTATATCGAGCTTAGCCCGACCACGGATACCGCGCCCCACGAAAAGGCTGTCCGGGGCAAGCACATGGAGAATCTGAACCGCGGCGTTTCCTCCGCCCACGCCAAGAACGGCAATCTGGTTAGCTGGAGACTTCTGGCGACAGACAACGGCGAGACCGTTTTCAAGCTCTGGAAAAACGGTCAGACCATGCTGGGCGAGTTTACCGCAGACGATGTGACGAACTACTTCGACCAGGGCGGCACGGCTGAGGACTGGTATACCATTGACGTCTATGTGGACGGCGAGTGTACCGAGTTTGCGCAGGCGTCAACAAATTTCACGAATACAAACGGCGGTCAGAGCGGCGCTTACTTTGATATCAAGCTCCAGCGTCCGGCGGAGATGACCATGCCCGACGGCACGACCTGTACATACGCACCCAACGACTGCTCCGTAGGCGACGTGGACGGCGACGGACAGTACGAGCTTTTCGTCAAGTGGGATCCCTCAAATTCCCAGGATAACTCCAAGAACGGCTATACCGGCAATGTCTATATCGACTGCTACAGGTTCGACGGCACACGGCTCTGGCGCGTTGACCTGGGTAGGAACATCCGCGCCGGCGCACATTATAACCAGTTCCTCGTCTATGATTTCGACAGCGACGGCAAGTGTGAGCTGATGGTAAAAACTGCCGACGGCACTGTTGACGGCGCAGGAAATGTCATCGGCGACAACTCCAAGGACTACCGCTCGGCAGCCGGAAGGATCCTGGAAGGCCCCGAATACCTCTCGCTCTTCGACGGCGCAACAGGCAAGGCGCTCGACACTGTTGACTACAAGCCGGGCAGAGGCGATCATACCGCATGGGGAGATAACTACGGAAACCGCGTTGACAGATTTACCGCTTGTGTTGCCTATCTCGACGGCGTTAACGCCTACGCCTGCTTCGGACGCGGATATTACACGCGTACCGCAATGACCGCATATACGGTGCAGAACGGCAAGATCAAGGAATACTGGGCGTTCGACACTGGACACAATGCCGCGGTTACAGGCTATGGACAGGGAAATCATCATTCCATGGCTGCCGACGTGGACGGTGACGGCAAGCAGGAGGTCGTAGTTGGCTCGCTCGTTCTTGACGACAACGGCAAGGTGCTCTACAGCTCGGGACTGGGTCACGGCGATGCGATCCATATCGGCGATTTTGATCCGAATAACCAGGGTCTGGAGATCTTCCAGTGCCACGAGGAGGAGAATGCCGGCTTCGGTATATCTTTCCGTGACGGCAAGACCGGCAAAATGCTGTTCAGGGAGGAAGCCGGCGGAGATACCGGAAGATGTGTTGCCGACAACCTCATCGCGGGGAACGGCGGAGCTGAAATGGTAGGTTCCCATAACGCCATAGTTTACTCGGCAACAGGCGATCATCAGCAGGTTTTGACATGGGCTGAGATTACGAAGTGGGGACAAAATTCGCTGGTTTACTGGACTGACGTGGCTGAGCGTGCGGTTCTGGACAGAGCGATGGCTGACCAGTACGGTAAGGGACGCGTATTCACCGGCGACGGTGCAGGCTACAACAACGCCTCCAAGTCGAATGCTTGTCTGACGGCTGATATTTTCGGCGACTGGCGTGAGGAGATGCTGTTCCGCGTGGGCGAAGATACGATACGCGTATTCTCCACAACGTACACCAGTCCGTATAACATCTACTGTCTGATGCAGAATCCCCAGTACCGCGTTCAGGTGGCATCCCAGAACAACGGCTATAATCAGCCGCCGCACACCGATTTTTATCTTGACTCCGTGGACTATACGCGTCCGGAGGAGCAGGATATCTGGACTAATTAAGGGTGATAATATGAAAAAGAGAGTATTTGCGCTGATCTTTGCGGCTTTGCTGACGGGAACGTGCTGTTTTTCGTGCGGAGATTCCGGCAGGAGCAGGAGAAGCGACAGAAGCGATTCCGAGGATGAGATCAGGGTGTCGAAATCCAGAGTCCAGAGCGCCTGTGCCGACGCCAAGTCGATGATGACGTTGGCAAACCAGGCGCTTGCGGAAATGGACGAAGAGGGCATAAAGATAACTCTGAACGGCTGGTACGACAGGAACAGTGAGAATAACAGCGACGACTCCCAGTGGCAGGATGTTTTTAACAGAATGTGTACGTTCGGCGACGCCGCAAAAAAATGCGAATTTTCGGTATATATCGGTAAGGGTGCGTGCCTCAGCGCGGTTACCTGCAAAAGAGACAACTTTGGATTTTATCCCGGCGGTCTGACGGCGGACGACTACGAGGAAAAGCTCGGAAAAGACCCGGATTTCGACGATGCAAAGGCTGCGGCAGAAGAGGCGTACAAGGACGAGCATAACGGCGAAATGCCGTAAGGCGCTGAAATAAGCTGAAAATCCCCCATAATTCCTGTATTATCGTAATTCAGGAGTTGTGGGGGAGTTTTCATTGTAATTTCCGCAGGTCGTCTATTATATTTCGGATGTGGAGGATCTGCTCGTTAGTCAAGCCCTCGGCGTCGAGGGTGCATTTGTCGTTCAAGCCCAGCAGATAATCCGTACTTACGGAAAAAGTCTTTGCGATCTTGATGAGCATATCAATAGACGGCTGTATATTGCCGTTTTCCCAATTGCTGATACATTGCTTTGTGACAAAAAGCTTCCTGCCAAACTGAATCTGGTTTAATCCCAGCGACGTTCTTAATTCTTTTATACGTTCCTCAAACATAATATTTCTCCTTTCGGTCAATTATTGCAATACTATGGTATACTGATATTGGACTAATTGTCTGAAAAATATTTACAAGGAGAAATGTGCTGTGTTTTGCAGAAATTGTGGAAACCCTGTCAATGATACGGCGAATGCGTGCCTTAGATGCGGTGCAGATCTCAGAAAAGGAAATCACTATTGTGCTATATGTGGCGTTCAGGTGAATGAAACACAGGTGGTATGCCTGAATTGCGGTGGTCAGATATCTGCTTTTTCGACAGCCCCAGCAGGTGGCTTTGGAGACTTTAAAAGGTGTGCGGATGGGAAATTAATAGCAGGAGTGTGCGCAGGAATCGAAAAGATGTGGAATGTGACGCCTTGGTTGATTCGTGCCGGCTTTGTATTTTTGCCTTTCCGCCTGATCTTGCTGATTATTTATATTGTATTGGCAGGAAAGCCAATTGAATAATTGGAATAATTATAAATGAAAATCAATACAAGTGCGGTACGTAAAAGACCAAAAAAGCTTTGTAATGTGCCGCGTTTGTCGAAAGTCGCCAAAAAAAGAATTGGATCATCAATATTCTTTTACTTGACAAAACCGAAAAACCGTGATATAATAATAAAGCTGTCGAACGAGAGCGGCGATGCGCGAGTGGGAGACGGCGAGATATAGAGTGTCTTGAGAACGCTTAAAAAGTCAAATAAAAAAATTATTAAA
>JAGBGT010000117.1 GCA_017935865.1 Ruminococcus sp.
GACTGGAGTTCAGACGTGTGCTCTTCCGATCTCTGCGCCGACTTGGGGCGCTGCCCCATGTCCCGTCCCTTTGACAGTGTCAACCAGAAATTACTCCACCGCAAAATAATTCATGCCGTCGGCAACTGTTATCCCCTGCTGGGCGCTGCCGTTTACATACGGCTCAAATGTGCTGCCTACGGTAATATCCGGGCTGAGCATCATAACGCACCGGAAAGTACTCCTGGGCGTCAGCGACGCATACTCCACACCGTTGAGAACAAACCCCACCGTACTCTCCGCAGCAAGTCCGCCTTTCCACTCCGCCACGATGTACGGCGAGACGGCTGTCGACGGTGCAGTTACCATATTTCCGGCAGCAAAGACATTTCCGCCTGTGTAATACAGTCCGGCAGCCGCGTAAATGGAGCTTTTCTCCTCTTTGCTTCCGCCGGAAATAAGGAAATCTCCGCCGTTGATATTCATTGTTCCCTTGGATTTCAAACCGTTTGTTCCGCCGAAGATCGTCATGCTTCCGCCGTTGAGGGTAATATTGTCGTTGGCTATCATGCCGGATTTGATCGAATTGATAACATACTCGCCGCTCTCGATGATAATATCGTCGTCGCTGGCGATACCATGAGCATTTCCGGCATTCAGTTCAAGATAGCCGTCGCCTTTCAGCCGGAGCGTGTCGTTGGAGAAAATAACACCGTCGTTGACCTTGTCGTTTCCGCCGTCGCTGAGGTAGTTCATCGTGCCGTCAGCAAGCTTGATAACACATCTTTTCGCCTCGTCCACGAAAATAGCCGGGCCGCCGGAGCATGAGAGATCAAGACCGTCAAGAGTCAGCTCCACCTTTTCCTCGGCGGCGGTATTTATGTAGATCTGACCGTTGGAGGAAGAACCGCGGACAATATAGTCTCCGCCGGCTGTAATGCGGACGACCGGGCCGTCCGTCTCCACGTTCACGCCCTCCGCAGAGGCATTTTCGTTGAAAGTTATTTCGGCGTCGAAGGTTTTTGCCGCCTCTGTAGTCGTCGGAGGCGACGGCGGCTGAGTCGCCTGTGTCACCGGTTTTTCGGTTACTGTGGGCGTATCGGTGTGAGAATTGCCGTTTCCGGAGCTTCCCTGGTGATTTCCGGAATTGCCCGTGCTTCCGCCGCCGGAGTTATTCCCCGTGCTGCCGGAATTGCCGGAACTTCCGCCGGAATTTCCGGTGTTTCCTGAGCTAAATGCGTTCCCGTTAAGAGTACCCGTGCTGCCGCCGGACTTTGCCGCCGTTGTCTGTGAAGTTTTATCTGCGGAGTCTTTCTTCGCAGTGGTCTGCCCGGAGCTGCTTTTCGTGGGCGATTCGGCATCATCCTCCGGCTTAGTCGCCTGCTCCTCCGGCTCATCGTCTACGACGGTATCCGAGGGGTCTGCTACGATGCTGTTGAATATTCCCTCGTCCGGAGCCTCCGGAGCTTCCTCCTTGCCGCAGCTCGCAAAGGACGCCAGCAGCATCAGAGCGGCAAGACCTGCTGTAATTTTTCTTATTTTCATACAATTCCCCTTAAAGCGTTCAGTTTTCGTAAACCTTGTCGTCGTACTTGAAGAAAACAAGATTTATCGTCATATTTCCGTTGAGGGCACGCAGCTCGTCAATAAATTTCTTCTGGTCGATGTCATCGTTGATGTCGATGGAGTAAATAAGCTCGAAAAGTGTGCCGAAGTTGGTGGTCTTTACTCTTCTCAGCTTGAAGAATTTGGTGTATCTGGAGAGCACCGGGTCAAAAACGCCCTGGTAATCCAGATTCTCGGGAATGGCGATTTTCAGCGTCATATGGTTGATTTTGCAGCCGCCGAAATTGACCTCGGAGAGGATGAACATAACAACGGCAAGAATCACGAAGAAGAGAGCGCCGAATCCCACGTAGCCGATACCGCAGGCAGTACCTGCGCCCATGGCAAAGAATATATAGGCTATATCCTTGGGGTCGCCCGGGACGCTCCGGAATCGCACAAGAGTAAACGCTCCGGCAAGGCTCAGCGCACCTGCCGTGGTGTTGATGAGAAGAAGTATCATCGACACTATCGTGGGAAGCATTATCATTGTCATTACGTAGCTCTGGGAGTAGCCCTCTTTCCTGTGGCAGAAAATGTATACCAGGCTGATGAGAAAGCCAATGAGAAGCGCCGCGCCTACGCAGATGCAGAACTCCTTGAGAGTAATATTGTTAAGTCCCGTTGCCGTATTACCTGATGGGTTTGAGAAGATATCGGCGGCGGTACTCGTGTCCTCCGCCAGTACGTTGCCGAATAAGTTGAATGATGCTAACATTTTAAACGCTCCTGTTCATTACTAATTTCTTGTTGTTGACCATTGAAATGCCCGAGATCTGGATGCGGCTTTTCGTCGCCTGCTCCTGGACGAAATTGGTATAAGCCCTGCCGTACTTGGAGAAGCTTGTCTTGTAGATGCCCAGCTCCGACAGCTTGCTCACCAGCCAGTCGGGAACGGAATCGCCCACCTTTACCTCCATGAGCCGCTGATCCGCTTCGATTATAAAGTTTCCGTAGCTCTGGCAGCCCAGCGTCAGGTCGTATCTGCGCTCCACAAGCTTTCTGTCAAAAGTCAGCCGAAAATCACCGTTTTCCTTGCCGAAGAACGCCTCGCGCTGATAGCTGATGTACTGCCTCGGCGCGACCGGATAGTGATCCAGAAAAGCGTCAAGCTCCGTGAAAACCTGTCCTGTTATGTACTTGTGACCCTCGCGCTTATGACGTGTAGCAAGGTACTCCTCGCTCTCCGCCAGGGTCATGGAAACTCTGCGCTTCGTAACGATGCCGCCGATCTTCCGCTTTATCTCCAGAAAGACCGGTGAATCCGGAGACGCCGGAGAGTAGTAGCTGCGAAGTCTCAGCTTTTCCTTGAAATAGGGCTTTGCCAGGGATTCTCTTATGAGAAAGTCGTCCGGGGTATCGTAATATATGTTGTATATCCCATACTCTTTGCCGCCTACGCAATAAGCATCGGGATTCATATACTGGCTGATAACCTCCATAAGGCTCTCATACTGGCGCATATTCAGCAGAAACTTTATCTCCTTACGGGCAAATGAGTTTATTGCCATACAAATGCTCCTTTCATAGTTTTGTCTATGATGTCATTATATACGCGGTGTCTTAAAATAATCTTAAATGTTTATAACTTATCCGACATCTTTTTTGTGAAAACTTCTGAACGCGATTTCTCTGAAAACGGATTCTAAGGCAACACCGCACAAGCCCGTGATCCCGGTATTTGTGCGGTGTTGCCTATAGTTCAGTTTTCCATCAGCTAATAGTGCCGCCCTCTGTCCAGTCTATGCCGCCGCTATCCGTATTTCCTCCGCCCATCTGCGTTTGTGAAGCCGAAATTCCGGACGAAACTATGATCTTCTTCTCTTCCAGATCTTCCGGGCTGTTGATCACGATGTTGTCGCTCTCGGTCGAGGGAGATCTATAGCCCTCGCCGTTTATCTCCACAAGCTTCTGGGCAACACTTGTCAGCTCACGGCGCATGAGAGCCAGGTCGAAAGCGTCCAGTCTGCCGTCCTTGTTCATATCGCACTTGCTGTTGTCCGGGAGATATCCCTCGACGGCAAGTCCGTTGAGATACCGCGCCAGCCTTACCATATCGCTGATATTGACCTTTTCATCCTCTGCCGGTGCAGAAGTCGTCACAGCAGTTGTTGCGGCAGGCTGGGGAACAGTCGCGGCTGTTGATGCCGTGGAAGTTGAAGTTGTCTCCGGAGCTGCTGCCGTAGTTGCAGTCGTGGTCGTGGTCGTTGACGTTGTTGTCGTTGACGTCGTTGTCGTGGTCGTTGACGTCGTAGTCGCAGTGGTCGTCACCGGCGGATATGACGGCATATTTCCGGTCAGGTATTCCTCTAAGATCGCCGTCCAGGAATCGCCCATAGCCCTGTAGCCGTCGTTGTTGGGGTGAACGCCGTCGAAGAGCTGAGTCTTTACATCAGTAATAGCGCCGGGAGCATCGGAAAGATACACGTTCCTGCCCTGCGTCTGCTTCTTTTCCACAAGAGCCGCGATATCTGCGTTGTAGTCTGCAATGGTCTGCATTATCGCCGCCTCAGCCTCCTCGTCGGAGTACTGGGTCTGCCAGTCTGCGGAATGACGATAGTTGCCGAACCAACTGTAGACGTCGCTCCTGTTGGGGTCAACATTGGGTATCGTAGAAAGGAACAGCGTGGAATCCGCCGGGATATTCTCCAGGATATAATCAACGACTACCTCCAGGCGGTCAACGGCGGTGTCCATTTCGTGGTTGTCTATCATATCATTCGTACCGATCTGAAGCGTTACAATATCGGGGGATTCGCCGCGGAGGCAGTCCGTCTCCTGGAGAAGCTCGTATATGCCCGACCTGCCGCTGTAATTCTGGATAGAATAGCCGCTGTATCCGGTATAGTCGTTATCGAACGTGAAGCTCTCGCCTGTTGCGCTGTCGGTATACTCCGGAGTCCATCCGCCGCTGCTCTTAGAGCCTACCATGTCGACGCTGTAGCCCTTTTCCGTGAGATTGTGATAAATAAACTTACGGTATGAGCCGAGATAATCGTTGACATAGCCGTCCGTGATAGAATCACCGATACACATAATTTTGATCATTTCATCTGCCGCCTCCGCTTTTCCGTCAGAAATATCGACAGCAGTCGCAGAAGTCAGCACCATGACCGCCGCGGAAACTGCGGAAATAAATTTCTTCATTTTCATTCCTCCCAAGCCGCCTGAAAAGGCATTAGAATTTAGGCAATACCGCACAATCTCTGTGCGGTGTTGCCTTAGATATCCGTTTCTGTTGATTATAGTATAACATATATTTTTCTAAATTGCAAGTAATCTTACGGGAATTTATTTCATTGACTTGCAAATAATTGCAAATGGTAGTATAATAATATAGCAATACCATACCTTTTTATTAAGGAGAACCGACAAATGAAAAACAAATCGTCCATAGATATAAAAAACGCCGGAGAATTTTCAAAGTTTTTCTCCGTCGGATTCAAAATAGTTCTGCTGATAACGGCATTTTTCCTCATCTTCGTTTCAGCCTGCTCCTTTTTCAACATAATAGACAGTCCCATAAAAACAGACCACCCGTCGCTTATTCTCATTCCCGGGACGATGCTTCTGATCGCATTTATATCATCTGTTTATTTTATATCAGGTAAGTTCTCCGACAAAGCTGTTACGATCGCAACGGCTGCGGCTCTCGGCGTTTTTTCCCTGATATGCTTCGCATTCCTTTTTAATTTCAGAGTTTTCAATCACCATGACTATTCAAATATACGCGGCATTATCTCCGACAAGCTTTCGTCCGGAGCCTGGGATCCCTACTATGTCTCGAAATACCCGAACAATCTTCCGCTGCTTGCAATGATGCTCCCCATCAATCGGCTTGCCGACAGCCTGGGAATCGACAGGCTTTTCGCAGAGGGACTTGTAAATACGCTCTGCATGGCAGGCATGGCGGTGTTCACGACGCTTGTGTCGGGCAGGCTGTTTAACAAAAGAGCCGAATTTATCACCTCCGTGCTCTTCCTGATGACCATTGTGCTCTACCCCTGGACAAGCAATATCTACTCGGACTGCCCCTCCATGATGCTCATGATGCTGGGCGTTTACCTTTTCCTGCGCGGTCTGGACTCCGGAAAAAGATCGGTCAGAACAGCTCTCTGCTGTTCCTCCGGTGCAGTGTTTGCGGCTGCCGGATGGATAAGAATTACCGCCGCCTTTTTCCTCATCGGGATCATGGCTTATCTCATATGCTGCAAATCGAGAAAAAATCATGTAATAGCTGCTGTTTCGGCTATAGCTGCTTTCGCTGCGGTTTTTGCACTGCTGACCTCTGCCGGAAATTCCCTTATCCCCGACAGCTACGACAGCCAGAGCCGCAAAATCCCCGCAGTCCACTGGGTGATGATGGGCTTGAACCCCAAGACGAACGGCTATTACAGCGACGATGACGTCAGATATACTGAAAGCTTCTCCACCTACGAGGAGAAAACTGCCGGCGATATGAAAATGCTGAAAGAGCGTCTCAGCGCCCACGACCCTGTATCTCTGACGAAATTCTGCCTGAAAAAAATGCAGATAATGTGGTCCAACGGGCAGCATAACATAAAAAATCAGGCGAAACAGGCTACGAATTACGGCAGTCTCTATCAGTATACCGTCGGCGCTAAGGACGATCTCTTTGTATATTTCAATCAGATCTCATGGTCGGCGCTGCTGATCTTGTCCCTTGCATCCGTGATCTTCGCGCTGTTCAGACGCAGTCACGGTCTGGACGCCGCCCTGCAGATCGGGCTTTTCGGCTTCTTCCTTTTCTACCTGATATGGGAGACTAACAGGAGATACAGCTTTTTCTGCATTCCGGTGCTGATAGTTCTTGCCTCCGGCACGGTGCAGTCGCTGTATACCCTTGTGCAGAGGAACATTGCGAAAGCTGAAAGCTCCCATAAATCGGTGTTTATCCGCTCATATGCTGCTATCGGAGCTGTTTTCCTTGTGGCAATGGCGGCGGCGTTCGGAATGAAGTGGGGTCACTATACCAACGAAAATATACACATTGACAAAACGGCTTTTTTGCAGAGATCCAGCGGAGATAAATTCGAGCTTAGTTCCGGCGACGTTTATACGGAAACATTTCCGGTAAGTCAGGGATTCAACCGCATCTCCCTTATGTTTTCGGGCGATAAGGAAAGCGCCGTCGGGGAATATAAGATCAGCGGAGAAACCGGCAGTGGGGAGATCATTTTTGAGCATTCCTGCCAGGCTGACCAACTGCTGAAAACGAAAAAATACTCCTTTGATACCGGAAACTTCGTCCCTGACGGCAAGGAGTATATCACGCTGAAAATAGAATGTATTTCCTCCGGTGAAGAGCCGGTCAGGCTGTGTGGAGAGACGCATTATCCCTGCAATGGCGCAAAGTTTTACAAAAATAATGAATTGCAGTCAAACGCCTCCCTTATGCTGAACGTTACGAACAGATCGGACGGACGATATATGCCGCCTGCCGCTTATCTGGCGGTGATCGTGGGATATCTTGCTATTTGGGCGGTGGCTTTCGGCGTGCCGGTCGTTATGAATCGGCGAAGCCGATAAACATCGGGTTGCCAAAGGGACAATGTCCCTTTGGCAGAGTCCAGAGGCGGCGCCTCTGGCAGGGTTTGGGGC
>JAGBGT010000118.1 GCA_017935865.1 Ruminococcus sp.
ACGCCCTCTCTTGCAGGGCGTTCCCTCTTTTCCAACAGTCCACTGGACTGTTGGAAAATTCATCCTTTGCGGAGCGCCTAAAGGCATCGTCGACCTGCGGTCGATTTGGGGCGCTGCCCCAAACCCTGCCAGAGGCGCTGCCTCTGGACTCTGCCAAAGGGGCATTGCCCCTTTGGAAACCCGGTGTTGTCGGCTTGCGTCGACATGGGGCGTTGCTCCATACCCGGTTTTATCGGCTGCGCCGATATGGGACGCTGTCCCTTTTTATTTTTCCCTCCTCAGCCATAACAAAAAGTATCATAACAACCAGTATCAGCGACGGCATGGGCGAGCTGTGCTGTATCAGGCTGACGCTGTTCGCCCAGACCGCCGCTTCCCCGGACAGGAAAAACGGTAGCAGTAAATGACATATCCCATAGCTGAGCAGTCCGGCGCACGATCTTGTGAGAACCATCGGAACGAGTGACAGCTCTCCCCGGAAAATCGCCGAGATCTGGAGAAATACGCATATTCCGCCAAATGAGAGCAGTCCGGTTATCAGAGGAACGCCTGCCCCTGAAAGCTCGCCCAGAGCCGTAACATCCAGGACGGCAGCGGCAATACCCGACGCACCCAGCATATCCGAGAGCACGGAAAAAATGATCACGCAGCAGCATATCCCGAACATTCCTTTTCCGGCAGATGTCACGGATTCAATGAGGAGATTTCCGGAAAAATCCGGATTTTTCGGCGGCGGAGGACTCTTGAAGTGCTTTTTGAGCAGCGGTCGTAGGAGCAGAAGTATCAACACATTTGAAAGAAGTGTTGAAAACATCATCAGCCAGCCGATCCGCCTGTCATCCGCCGCGCAGCCGAAAATGAAAGCTCCGCCAGAGCCGAAACAGACGCATGACAGCAGCTCAGCGCCGCCCTTGCTCACCCTGCCATCGTCAAACTGAGTTTTCAGCAGCTTTGCCCCAACGGGATATCCGGCGATCTGCGAGAGGAGAAAAATTAGCGCAGATTCCCCGTCAATGCCGAAAATACGCCGTGATACCGGGTAGATCAGCCTGCCGGATGTTGAAATAAAGCCGCATATTATAAGCAGTCCTGACATTGCCATAGTGACGAAAAGGGAGGGGATGAGCACATTCAGACACCGCTGGATACCCTGGTAAGCCGCCGCCTTTGCCGGGTCTGCACGGAAGATGCAGTATGCCCCGAGGGAAATTGACAGCGCATATAATAATACTTTGCGTATATTTATAGCTTTTCTCATAATTATCACCTTGCTCATCATATTAATTAATACTACCTTGAAACGACAGAGACGGACAATGCGGACAGGCGGAATTTCTGCCGATATATTTGTTTGTTGTTTCGGGGAGATCTACTAATTTGTATTATGACGCGAGGTGAATTATGTTCAAAAAAGCATCGGAAAAGGCGAGAGAGCTGCTTTTTCTGGAATCCGGGATACACATGACAGGCAACCGTGAGATAATGCTGGAAAACTGCCGAAGAATAGAGGAATGCAGCGATGTTTTTATAAGCGTGGTCAGTGCCGGACTTCTCATAAATATCTGGGGCGCTGAGCTGCGTGCGTCGGATTTCAGAACCGGAGGACTTGTTATCCGCGGAAAGATCGCGCAGATAGAATTTGAGGAAAGGAGGCGCCGAAGTGCGCAAACAGCTTCTGGGCAGAATAAAAATAAACGCTGAGGGAAGGGAACTGTATCACTTCATAAATGAGATACATTCACGGAAAATAGGCATATCCGGGCAGTATGTCAAGGCTGGAGTGCTCTACGGCGAGGTGGAGCGCGCTTCCCTGAAACAGATCCGAAGTCTTGCCGATGAGCTGGACATAAAACTTGCGGAATTTGAACTGCCTACGCTTTCCAAAAAGCTCCTCAGCCGCAGATACCGCATCGGTCTGTTTCTGGGTATACTTATTGTATTATCTGCTTTCCTCTACCTGTCAAATGTTATCGTCACCATCGAGATACAGGGCAGCGAAACTGTCAGCAAAAGCGAGATACTTTCCGCCCTGGAAGAGCTTGGAATAGAGGAGGGTACGCCTTTTGGGCAGATAAATTATGTCCTCAGCGAAAATAAGCTGCGGCTCATGGTGGACGGCATTTCCTGGGTCGGTATGCACCGCACCGGAAACCGGCTTGTAGTTGAGGTGACGGAGATAGTTCCGAAGCCGGAAATGCTCAATGAGCGGCTTCCCTGCAACGTCGTGGCTTCCCGGGACGCGGAAATCGTCTACACCTCCGTTCTCGACGGTCAGTTGATGCACATTGTGGGCGACTATGTTTTTGCCGGGGATATGCTGATAAACGGCGTCACCTCCGATGCCACAGGTCATGTGACCCTGCACCACGCGATGGGCGAAATACAGGGGATATATAAGGAAACGGTGAATTTTGAGGGGCAGTTCACCCGGGTGCGCAAAGTGCCTACGGGTGAGACCGGCTCACAGCGCATATTGAAGCTGTTCGGCATAAAAATTCCGCTTTCCCTGGGAAAGCCGGATTTTGAGTATTATACCTCCAATGAAGAGAACGAGCCGCTGATGATTCTGGGAAAACAGCTTCCCATAAGTCTGCAAACAACGGAATATCAGGAAAATTCCCGCATCGAGACAACTCTCTCGGAGGAGGAGCTTCGGGGCGAATTGGAGGAAAAGATCTACCTGTATGAGAAAAATTTTCTCTCCGACTGCGAGATACTGGAGCGAAAGATCACTGAAAAAAAGGATGCAGACACCCTCACTCTGACCGTCGAATATAAGGTCAAAGGTGATATCTGCACCCAAAAGGAAATATTAGTTAAGTGATTTACTTTGCACCCTCGATAATGCCGTTCTTGATAGTCTCGTTCCAGGTCAGATCCTTGCGGTTGAAGATACCGTAAGCGCCCTCGCCCTTTGCGACGCCGTTATCCCAGACAAAGCACTTGATTCCCTGAGCGTTCGCGGCGGAGATGTAATAGCGGTAGTATTCTCCGCGCGTGGGATCATCAGCGGCGGCAACGCATCCGAACTCGTCAATGATAAGGGGAACGCCCTTGTCGATGAATTTCTTCTTCATTGAAGCGAATTTCGCGTCAAGCTCGTCCTTTTCAGTCTGACCGAAAACGGTGGACTGACCGTCGGAGAACTTCCATGGCGCATAGTAGTGAAGGGAAACGATAATGTGGTCGTCGTCGGGCACGATAATGTCATTCATGGCAACATCCTCCGCAGAAGCTGCGTAACCTGTTACAATAAGAGTCCGGTCGGCGTTGTTTCCGCCGCTGGCACGTACCGTATCCACGAAATCCTGCTGGTACTTGTTGACGATCGAACGTTCCGCAGCAGTGCCGCCCATCCACTCGTTGGCGCTGCCGACAGTTCTCGCCTCATTCATGCCCTCGAAGATAAGTCTGTCGCCATAATTCTTGAAGTTGGCGGCGATCTGCTCCCAGATCTTTTTCAGCTTTGCGCTGTCGGCGGAATATTCCGCGTCACTGGGGTTGAACCAGATATAGTCGTCATGGTGCATATTGAGAATGACGTACATATCGTTATTGTAGGCGTAGTCCACGACCTCCTGCACACGGTCCATCCATTCCGCCTGAATTGTATCGCCGTCCATATGCTCTCCCCACGTTACAGGGATCCTTACGGCATTGAAGCCGGCGTCTTTGACTGCCTTTATCATATCTTCGGTCGTCTTGGGATTGCCCCAGCCTGTTTCCGTGGCGAGACCTGTTTTTCCGGTATCGTAGCTTTCCAGGGTATTTCCCAGATTCCAGCCGACCTTGATATCGTCAACGATCTCCTTTGAACTGCGGAATCCGGTGACAGAAGCCTGGATATCGGTTTCATCGGGTTTCTTTTCCGGCTGAGCTGCTGCTGTGCCGCTTGACAGACTGTACTTCACGGAGACTGAGTCCAGGGAAATTGTGGGCTGTTCGCTCCACCAGTAACCGAGCATAAGCTCTCCGTCCTCTGCGGCATAGCTTTTCGCTTCATCGGGAAGAAGCCAGGTGAGAGACAGGCTTGAGCTGTCGGTAAATTCTGCCACATCCGGAGACTGATAATAGCCGAGAGAGGACTCGTATCCGAACGCGCCCACGAACTTTCCGAATCCGCCTGTTGAGGTGAAATTATACGTTACAGCCTGCGGAACGGAATTTTCCGGGAGGAAATCGGTGGGGACTTTTATTGTATTGTCCGTATCGCCGTAGCCCACGCTGCTTCCGACCTGCTGGGAAACCGTTCCGTCGCAGGGAATCTCACGTGTACGTGTGAATGTGCAGGTGACGCTGTCCACGATTATACTGTCTGCATCGCCCCACCAGTAGCCGAAAAGCACGTCTCCGCCGGCGGAGATATGGTCTGCCGCATCGCCGGGAACGCTCCATTTTATTTCTCCGTATGTACCCTCTGTGGGAGCGGTGAAGTCCTCCGACTGATACCAGCCCTCATCAGTAGCCGCATCGCACTCAGCGTCAACGGAAATACCGCATCCGCCCTTAAACTCGCCGATATTGGCATCGGATGAGGAATAAATCGTGAATGTAAAGGATGATATCTTGTCGCCCTCTTCGATGAAATCCGCCAGGGGAAGCTTGACGGTGTTGCTGCCCTCTGTTTTCTCGATAACAGTGCCGATAGACTGGTTCACGCTCAGCGTTGTGCTCACGGTTTCCGTGGGGCTTATATGTTCGGTCGGAACTTCTGTTTCCGGCTCTGTAGAAGCCTCCGCGCCAGCTTCCGTTGCGTCTGCTGCGGACGCTGCCTCTGTGGCAGGTATCTTCTCTTCCGCACTTTCCGGCGCTGAGGAGCTTTCTTTATCGCCGCATCCCACAAAAGACGAGGCAAGCATAAGAGAAGCCGTAAATGCTAAAATTTTCTTGATTTTCATATTCATACCTCTTCGTTTTCTGAATTTCTGAAATTCAAATATAATATACTCCATAGGCTGATTATAGCATATTTTCCGACGTAATGCAACCGTTGGGAAAATATTTACAGGCAAATATTTTTTGAATTTGGAAAAATATTTATCTTGTGACGCCCTATTGACAATGGGATTGCGACGTGGTATAATTAATACGGAATACCGCGCAAGGTCTGTGCGATACTGTCTGATAAGCGGACATCGGGATTGATTCCGACGTCGGCTGAATAAAAAATAGTTTTCGGGCAGTGAAGCTGAGCTTCACTATCGGTCGGCTGTAATAATCAAGATTATAAGCTAACTATGTCCCGATACCCGTCGGGACTATTTTTATACTCACGCTGCCACAGGGCAACACCGCATAAAGATTGTGCGGCAGATGCGCAGCCAGATGAAAGGGGAAATATGGAGGAAAAAAGAATCGCGGTGGCTGCAATCGTCATTGACGACCCTGCCGCTGTAAAGGAAGTCAACGGCGTGCTGCATGACTTCAACGAGATCATCATCGGGCGCATGGGCATCCCCTACAGAGAACGGGGCATATCCCTGATATCAGTTGCGCTTGATGCCGCGCCCGACAAGATCAGCAGCCTTACGGGACGGCTGGGGCATATCTCCGGCGTGTCGGTAAAGGCGGCAATTTCAAAGAAATAACGGACGTCCCCGGGAACTGTGATACGCTGTATGGCGCATGATTTTTGCGTTGTGCGGAGTCGGGTTTCCGCAGGGGTCTAATGGAGGAATTATTTATGTATGACGTAAAGTCGCTTAAAGCGGAAGAATTTATCAGCCATGATGAAATTCTGGCTACACTGGAGTATGCCGAGGCTAACAAAAACAATAAGGAGCTTGTGGAGGCTATCCTGGAAAAGGCGCGTCCGAAAAAGACCGGCAGAGGCGTTGAGTGCGCCGGACTTTCACACAGGGAGGCGAGCGTTCTGCTGGCTTGCGAGCTGCCGGAGATGACGGAGAAAATTTACGCTCTGGCGCGTGAGATCAAGGACGCTTTCTACGGTGACAGAATAGTTATGTTTGCGCCGCTGTACCTGTCAAATTACTGCGTAAACAAATGCGTTTACTGCCCTTATCACATCCAGAACAAGGAGATTCCCCGTAAAAAGCTGACTCAGGAGGAGGTAAAGGCGGAGGTTATCGCTCTCCAGGATATGGGACACAAGCGTCTCGCCATTGAGGCAGGGGAAGATCCTGTAAACAATCCGCTGGAGTACATACTCGAATGTATCAAGACAATCTATTCTATCAAGCACAAAAACGGCGCTATCAGAAGAGTTAACGTCAACATTGCCGCAACGACAGTGGAAAACTATCGAAAGCTGAAAGAAGCCGGCATCGGAACGTATATCCTCTTCCAGGAGACATATCACAAGGAGAGCTACGAGGAGCTTCACCCGGCAGGCCCGAAGCACAACTACGCTTATCACACCGAGGCTATGGACAGAGCTATGGACGGCGGTATCGACGATGTAGGGCTGGGTGTTCTATTCGGTCTGGACAAGTACAA
Organism: Ruminococcus sp.; assembly: GCA_017935865.1. Lineage (GTDB taxonomy): Bacteria > Bacillota > Clostridia > Oscillospirales > Ruminococcaceae > Ruminococcus. Next base: position 6,457 of record JAGBGT010000118.1, read on the forward strand.
GTATGAGTTCGCCGGACTTCTCATGCACGCGGAGCACCTGGAGGCTGTTCACGGCGTGGGACCGCACACTATCAGCGTTCCCAGACTGAAAAGAGCCGCAGATATCGATCCCACTCAGTTTGACAACGGCATTGACGACGATATTTTCGCAAAGATCATTGCCTGCATCAGAATAGCCGTGCCCTACACCGGAATGATAATCTCCACAAGAGAAAACGAGAGCTGCCGTGAAAAAGTTATGAAGCTGGGAATTTCCCAGATCTCAGGCGGTTCGAGGACATCCGTAGGCGGATATGCCGGCTACGACGCGGACGAGCGTCCCCATGATACGGAGCAGTTTGACGTTTCCGACCAGCGTTCTCTTGACGAGGTAGTAAAGTGGCTCATTGAGGGCGGCTATATTCCGTCGTTCTGCACTGCCTGCTACCGTGAGGGACGTACCGGCGACAGATTTATGGCGCTGTGTAAGGTGGGACAGATACAGAACTGCTGTCACCCCAACGCCCTGCTGACTCTCCAGGAGTATCTCCAGGACTACGCAAGTCCGGAGACGCGGAAGCTGGGCGAGGAGCTTATTGACCGTGAGATCCGGAAAGTCCCCGACCCGAAAAAACGCGAAAAGGCTCTGGATTATCTGAACAGGATAAGGAACGGCGAGAGAGATTTCAGATTCTAAGAGTCGATTCATCTTTTAGAAAAAGTGCTCACCAAACATCGGGTTTCCAAAGGGACAATGTCCCTTTGGCAGAGTCCAGAGGCGGCGCCTCTGGCAGGGTTTGGGACAGAGTCCCATATCGACCGCAGGTCGATGATGCCTTCAGGCGCTCCGCAAAGGGTGAATTTCAAAACAGTCCAGTGGACTGTTTTGAAAGAGGGAACGCCCTGCAAGAGAGGGCGTTCCCTGGTCATCTCAGAGTCTGCTAAAAATATCAGAATGGTTAAAAAAATGTCAATTTGGATTTTGTAGTTGACAAGACTGTCTGCAAGTGATATAATGATAGAGGATATTCCGGCAAGCGGCAGGCTTGTCCGGATCTCCTCTATTATTTTTTAACCGAAAGGATTTAGGGATTATGAAGAAAATTATTGCTATGCTTCTTGCACTGACGGCTGTTATGGGTACACTGACTGCCTGCGGTGACAAGGATGAAAAAGATGACACTAAGGATAAAAGCTCTGTAAGCGACAGCAAGGACGAGGATGACGATGAGTCCTCCGAGGAGGAGACTGAGCCGGAAACTGAGGCTGAAACTGAGGAAGAGACTGAAGAAGAGACCGAGGAGGAGACCGAAGCTGAGACAGAAGCCAAGGATGAAAGCTCAAAGGCGGAAAACGGCGGCATAGATGTTGATGATGCTGAGTATATCGCATTGATCGACGACGTTTTTACAACTATGCGCGATAAGGACTATGACAGCTTTATGAGAGTGCTTATGCCCGATGAGGTTTGCGACTCTGTAGATGCGTGGGGTATGACGGCAGAGCTGTTCGCCGACAGCCTTGGCGGTCTGGAGGCAGAGGATATAACGTATGACAATGTTTCTGTCGTTTCCGCAAGACCTGCAACAGACGAGGAGATCTCCTATCTGGAGGGATACTACTCTCTTACGAAGCTGACATATGACGCAGCTAAGAAAGTTGGCGTGACTCCCGAGGAGATGGTGAATGAAACTGAGATGTCGGAGGAAAAGACTCTTGCTCTTGCAGAGGAACTCGGCGGTCTTGTTGATGTTGATGACTTCGGCGATCTCCCGGACGAGTATATCTGCGTCGATATTCTGGAATGCAGCATCGTAACATTCGACATCGACGGCGAGACAGACGAACTGGCTGTATACAAGACAGAGACAGATAATCTCAAGCTGGACATGGTGATCTATCCCATGTACGCGCTGATGAACTCTATGTCAGAATAATCAGTGATTCCTTAATACCGCACGTTTTGTGCGGTATTCCTGCGTAGAGGAGGGTCTGGGTTGAAGAGAGTTATTTCCATGCTTCTTGCGCTGACGGCTGCCGCAGTCACATTGACGGCTTGCGGCGAAAAGGCTGAAAACAGCGCTCAGAATGACGAAAGCTCCGTAAGCGGTGCAGAGGAGTCCGTGACGGAAGCGGAACTTCCGGTACAGCCGGAAACCGAGCCTGAAACTGAGGCGTTTGAGGAAGATCCCACAGGCATAACCGCCGAGGAATGCGACGCCGTGCTGCACAGAATAGCGGATGCGGTCAAATCCGGGGACAAAGAAGAGGTAATGAGAAACTGCCATTCGGAACAAACCTACAATGCGCTGAAAAATTTCGGCGTACTGGAGATATTCTCCGGCGGTCTTGACAGTCTGGACGGCGACTCCGAGTTTGAGGTGCGGGCTGTCCGGGAGGCTGAGCCGTCTGTGAAAAAGGCGGCGGAGCTTCAGCATTCCATGCGCACGTATTATTACGGTACTCTGGCGGAAGCCGGAATAAATTACGAACTGCTTGCAGGCGACGGCGAGATGAGCCGGGAGCAGATGCAGCTTTTGTCGGAGCTTTCTCCGCTTATGAACGAGGTGAATTTTGCCCGGTCGGAATATACCGATACCGTACAGTTTGACGAGTATGTCATGGTGACGGTTGGCGGAACTTCCGGCGACGGCGTGCCATTTGAGTCCGTGATAGGAGCATTCAGAGTCGCAGGGGAGGGCGTGAAGATGGATTTTATGACGTCTCCGGCAAACGGCAATGACGGCGTTTCTCCGTCGGAGCTTGCGTCTACAGTATGCGACGCAGCAAATGCGGCTCTCGAGGGGCTTGCCCAGGGCGGAGCTGATGTAAGCGGTGTTCATTTGCTTGGCATGAACAGCCTTATGAACGTGGGCAGCCTGAACGGCAGCTACGAGGAGCTTTTCGACATAATGTCGGAGAATGCGCCTCTGGATAATTACATAGAGCTTTTTATTGTCACCGTTGACGGAAAATGCCAGTATGCCGCTGGTGTAACGAACAGCGGAGCGGTAGTGACATATCCGGAGGATACGAAGATCACGGGCATAAGCGAGTCGGATCACGGACAAGTACCCGATATACAGAGCGTGACCGGCGTTCTGGATTATGACGAGCTGTACAGCAGTGCAGTCGGAGCTATTGGAGGATAATATGGAATTATTGACGTTATTAGCATCACAGATACCTTCTACAGGAGACGAATTTCCGGCGATTCCCCTTGTGATAGTCGGCGGAATCGCAGTGGTTATCGCGATCGTTTCCATAATCGCATCTTCTAAGAAAAAAGATGACGATGACGACGAATAAATCATATTATCCCACCTTATATATAGTGTATAGAGGTGGGATTTATGATTTGCAGTCTGGAGGAGCTTCGCACAAAGGAAGTCATTGACGTGAAAACCGGCGAAAGGCTGGGGATGATCGACGATCTGCGGCTGAACACGGAAACTTCGGAGGTCACGGCTTTGCTCATTTACGGCGGATACCGTTTTTTCGGCATCCTGGGCAGAGAGCGGGACACGGAGATCCCCTGTTCAGCCGTTAAGGTTATAGGCAGTGATACCGTGTTGGTGGACGGTTCGCTTTTGACATATTCAACAAATGGCAGGAGGAAATTTTTCAAAAGTTTGTTTGATTAGACGGATGGAAAATGCTTGAAAAAAATGTTGAATCGTGGTATAATATTAAAGCAATTCGCACGCCGGATTTTTACGGGTCGGTGCGGTCTTACAGACTGTGGCACGTATGACAGATGCGGCGGAGGATTAAACAAATTTTAAATTAGGAGGACTACAACAATGGCAGTAGTTTCAATGAAGCAGCTTCTTGAGGCAGGCGTTCACTTCGGACACCAGACAAGACGCTGGAACCCCAAAATGGCACCCTACATCTTCACAGAGAGAAATGGTATCTATATCATTGATCTCCAGAAAACAGTAAAGAAGCTGGAAGAGGCTTATATGTTCGTTCGCGACGTTGCAGCACAGGGCGGCGAGGTTCTCTTCGTAGGTACAAAGAAGCAGGCTGGCGATTCCGTTAAGGAAGAGGCTACACGCGCCGGCGCACACTACGTAAACGCAAGATGGCTGGGCGGTATGCTCACAAACTTCAAGACTATCCAGACAAGAATCAAGAGACTGGAGCAGCTCCACACAATGGAAACAGACGGAACATTCGACCTTCTCCCCAAGAAGGAAGTTGTTAAGCTGAACCTGGAGATCGAGAAGCTGGAGAAGTTCCTGGGCGGTATCAAGAACATGAAGAAGCTCCCCGCTTGTCTTTTCATCGTTGATCCCAGAAAGGAAAAGATCGCAGTAGCTGAGGCTAAGAAGCTCAATATCCCGATCGTTGCTATCGTTGATACAAACTGTGATCCTGACGAGGTCGACTACGTTATCCCCGGCAACGACGATGCTATCCGCGCAGTAAAGCTTATCGCTGGCACTGTTGCAAATGCTATCATCGAGGGCAGACAGGGCGACGACAACACTGAGGCTGAAGAAGCTCCCGAGGCTGCTGAGGCAGAGGAGTCGGCTGAATAATAAAATACATGGGCGGCTTTTTCGGTCGCCCTTACTATAACATTTAATTGGAGGAAGAGAAAATGGCAAAGGTTTCCGTTGCAGAGATTAAAGAGCTTATGAGCGCGACTGGCGTTGGCATGATGGACTGCAAGAAGGCACTCGAGGCTAACGACGGCGATATGGATAAGGCAATTGAGTTCCTGAGAGAAAAAGGACTTGCAACACAGGCTAAGAAGAGCGGCAGAGCAGCCGCCGAGGGCGTTGTTACAGCCGTTGTAAAGGGCAATGTAGGCGTTCTCCTGGAAATCAACACAGAGACAGACTTCGCTGCAAATACTGACGATATCAGAAACTTCGTAAGCGGCGTTGCAGATACTATCATCGAGAAGAACCCTGCTGACGTTGAGGCTCTCAAGAACGAGGTCATCAGCGGCGGCACAGCTACAGTAGGCGAGGTTCTCACAGAGCTTGCCGGCATGAAGATCAGAGAGAATATCGTTATCCGCCGTTTCGTAAGAATGGAGGGCGTTCTGGCTTCATATATCCACAACGGCGGCAGCATCGGCGTTATGGTCAAGATGGATACAGAGCTTTCCGGCGATGCTGTTGCAGCTATCGGTAAGGACGTAGCTATGCAGTCCGCAGCTCTCAATGCTCCTTATCTGAAGAGAGAGGACGTTCCGGCTGAGGTTCTGGAGGAAGAGAAGAAGATCATGATGGCTCAGATGGCTGAGGATCCTAAGATGGCATCCAAGCCAGAGCAGGTACGCGCTAAGATCGTTGAGGGCAAGATCGGCAAATACTACACAGAGAACTGCCTCCTGGAGCAGGCATTTGTCAAGGACGACAAGATGTCTGTCAAGGGATATGTTGACGCAGAGGCTAAGAAGCTTGGCGGCACTATCACAGTTACTGACGTTGTACGTTACGAGCGCGGCGAGGGCGTTGAGAAGAAGGAAGACAATCTTGCTGACGAAGTAGCTAAGATGATAAAATAAGAACATGATTATATTTCGGGGAGCGCGGTAAAGCTCCCCGATTTACGGGATTTAAGGGATTTTAGGTGGTTTTTATGAAACTTAGAACAAGAATTTTGATGATCGTTGCAATATTAGGAGCGGTTTTATTCGCTATGGGAATCGGCAACACGCTCCTGCTTATCAAGGGTGATACTGTTGATCTGACTGATCCGGTAAGCTCCTTTGACGATACGGCGCTCTGCCAGGGCAAGATCGACTTTGTTATCGGACCTTTTGCGACTCTTGAAGAGACGCGCAAGAGATACGGCGTCACAACAAGCAAGACAGAGACTGATTTCTTCCTTGTAAGCAACCTGGAAGAGGGCACTGCATTTGTTGTCTTTTCTACCGGAAACAAGGAAATGAGGGAGAAGCTTACAAATGCCTCCGAAAAGTGGGAGAAGTTCCTGGAGGATGAATCCGCCGCGAATGATGAGGCTCCTTACGTTGATATTGACTTCAAGGGCAGACTTTCCAAGCAGTATGACGATGACGATTTTGACGGGTACTACAATGATGTAAAGAATTATCTCAGTCTTTCGGCATCTGATTGCGGTAAAATGAGGATCGTAGACGGAGAGCTTTCAAGCTTCTATCCGATCACGACCGTAGCAGGCGGAGTGGCGATGCTGGCTGGCATTATCGGTCTGATTCTGGGCGCTGTCAGCGACAAGAAAAAGAAGCAGCAGGAAGAACTCTGGTAAAATATTTTCAACAATTTACAGCTCACATTTTTGTAGGAAATGACAAAAATGTGAGCTTATTATTTATGAATAAAACACTTGCCATATTGACAAAAATATGATATAATAGTATCAAGCATAATTGTATGAGTATGCTGTTATGCCGGAATTATCGGTATTTTCACCAAATCCAGAGGTAAAAAATATGAACAGTAGGATAAAAGCCCTTGCCGATTCCATAGGTCGGGTCATCGTGGGCAAGGAAGATACGGTCATCAGGCTTATTGCCGCTATGCTCTGCGAGGGTCATGTGCTGCTGGAGGATGTGCCCGGCGTGGGAAAAACCCAGCTCATAACGGCTCTTTCCCGGTCTGTCGGCGGAAAATTCAACAGAATACAGTTGACCCCGGACGTTATGCCGTCCGATATTGCCGGTTTTACTATGTATGACGGAAAATCAGGGGAGTTTATCTACCGCGATGGCGCGGTTATGTGCAATTTTCTCCTTGCGGATGAGATAAACCGTGCCTCCCCGAAAGTGCAGTCCGCGCTGCTGGAGGCAATGGAGGAACGTCAGATCTCCATGGACGGCACAACTCACCGCCTGCCCAGACCTTTCCTTGTTATGGCGACCCAGAATCCCGTGGAGACCTACGGCACATTTCACCTCCCGGAAGCCCAGATGGACAGATTCTTCATGAAGCTTTCCATGGGATATCCCGACCTTGAGGAGGAACTGAAGATACTTGAACGCACGGAAATGCACAACCCCATTGAAAACATCCCCGAGCCGGCTGTGACCGTGGAGGAGGTGCTGCAAATGCAGGAAGATGTGCGGAATATCCGCGTTTCCGACGGCGTGCGGAGATATGTAGTCGACCTTGTGGCTTTCACAAGAAGCGACAGAAACGCAGCCCTCGGCATCAGCCCAAGAGGAAGCATCGCCCTGTATAAGGCGGCAAAAGCTTTCGCCTACATCTATGAGCGGAGCTACGTCACCCCCGACGATGTGAAGAAAGCGGCGGTTTCCGTCCTCGCCCACAGACTGATACTTTCTCCCCAGGGAAAAAGCGAATTCGGAACGGCGGAGGCATATATCGAGGGCGTGCTGAAAAGCATCCCCGTGCCTGCAATGGGAAGCTGACATGGGAAGTGTGATTTCCGCCCTTGCCATAGCGTTTCTCCTCTACATATTCACGTTTTTCATGGATGGCGATATCGGCATCGTCCTCATTTCGTTTATGGTCATCGCACCGCTGATCTCGCTGGCTTTCGGGCTTGGCGGACGCAAAAGGGCGAGAATCTCCATGAGCTGCGACGGCTTCGTGAAAAAAGGCAGCAGGCTGAAAGTTACCGTGACTGTGGAGAAAAGCGGTTTTTTCCCGCTGGGGATGATCGAGCTTCATCTGTCGGCGTCGGAGGTTTTCTCCGGTGAAAAGGACATCTATCGGCTGACCGTTATCGGACGGGACAGCAGAAGCTTTACATATGAGCTGGAGGCGAAGATCGGCGGCAACGGCAGGATTGCCGTTGCAGAGGCTTATTCCTGCGGATTTCTGGGATTTCTGAAATTCCGGCTCGGCACGCCGCTTCCGCCGGATATAAGCGTGGGAGTCATCCCGGAGATACCCGAGGCGTCAAGCGCATCCAGGCTGATACGGTCTATCGCGGACTCTGTCGTCACCTCCGACGAGGAGGAAAGCAGCGATACCGCACTGCTCTTTTCAGCCAACACCGCGCCGGGCTACGAGCACCGGGAGTACGAGCAGGGCGACGCCATAAAGCGGATAAACTGGAAGCTTTCGGTCAAAAAGGACAAGCTCATGGTGCGCCTGGACGAGGCGGTGGCGTCGATACGTCCGGTCATTGCGCTGGATCTGTACAGAAAGGGTGCGGCGGACAGCAGTGTCCTGACGGATGAGGAGAGGATAATATGCTCGGCTTTTGCCCTTGTTTCGCTTCTGGTGAAGCAGGGAATAGCCTGCACTTTTCTGTACCACGGTCAGGGAGGGGAGACGGTGTCCGAAAATGTGGAAACTCCCGACCAGACCGGTCAGCTTCTGCTGAAAGTAATTGCTGAAAAGGTAGTGCCGGAGCAGCGTATAAGGCTGCTTGATACATCAGCCTGTGCCTGCGTCATAGCCTCCACGGATCTCAGCGCGGAGCTTGCGGAGATCACGGCTGCTTTTGAGGACAGGGAAAGTGTCAGCCTGATCGGAAAATCGGCTGATGCCGAAAATAAAACCGACCTTCCCATGTGGTATCTGGACGGCGACAATAATTTCAAGCAGGTATAAAAGTATGCTGAAAGACAAATCAAAGCTTATAGGCACATTTGCCGACCCAGTGCTTATATATGCCTCACTTGCCATGATGTCCGTCATGTACAACTACAGGAGCAGTCTCGCGCTGATCTACGGCATTGCGGCATATGTGTCGGGCTGGCTGATGTTCCGGCTTTTCAACTATATAAACAAGCACCATTTCGCTGGATTTTTCGCCTATATCGTTCTCTTCGCAGGAGTTATCCAGGGAGCACGGACGGCAATAGAAAAGGGCGGAGAAAACTATCCCATTCCCTGGAGCGTATGGTTTCTCACGCCGCAGAACGCCATGGACTACAACGGCTGGTATGCTTTTTCGGTTTTCCTGCTGTTTCAGGTTTTCCTGATGTCCGTGATCTACTACTTCACATACGTTCGCTACAGGATGTTCATGAATTTTCTCATCCTGATGATCCCATTTACCATATACGATAAGGAAGCTGACGACATGAAGATCGGCTTCATCATTCCGCTTGTGGTGGGATTTGTCCTGTTGATGATGAATTTCCGTCAGCTCCGCGATACGGACAGCGTCCGGGTGGTGGATAAGCCGGGAGCGTGGATGTCGGCAGGCATCTTCACGGTGATCTTTGCCGTGACAGCTACGGTCATCCCGAAGCCGGAGATAACTGCCGACCGTACAGTCATTGATAACCTTATCAATGCGGATGACCTGACGGACAGGTTTATGTCCATGATAAGCGTTTTCCGGAGCGATTCGGAGGGCGAGCAGTTCAGAGGGCAGACAAGCGAGATCACCCTGTATTACGTTGTTTCTCCGGAGCCTATGCGCCTCAAGACCGCGGCTTTTACAAGCTATGATTTTGAGAGGGACGCATGGAGCGCAGGAGAAACCGATTCGAGCTATAAGATCAAGAGCGAGGTACCATTCAATCTCTACAACGGCGGCGGACTGCCCGAGGCTGTCCGTCTGGCGGCAGAGCTTGACGGGGAATTTGCCGCAAAATACGGTCTGGAGAGCTTTGCCCGGACTGAGCTTTACTATCCCAAGCGGCAGAATGTCCAGATATACTCCGCTGTTGGCGGAAATGATTCCGTGCCCGTGCCCCAGGGCGCAGAGCGGCTGACCCTCACCTCATATGGCAGTAAACTGGGACTTTCAGGCTCGGGAACAGTGTTCACCCATGAGGGTGAATTTGGCAGAAACGAGAATTTTTCGTTTCTGTATGCCCCCGACTACTTTTTCATGTACGAGGAAAACAGGGCTGCGGCGGAGCTGCTTGCCGACGTTGAAAACATCGGAGATTTGTACTTTGACGCGGCAGTTGCGCTGCGGATGTACGACTTCGGGCAGACGGGCGATGAATATGAAAACAAGAGGGAAGTGACCTATTCCATTGAGACGCTGGAGTATATGAACAAATACTACGGCGGAGAATGGGACGCTCTCCTGGACTACGGCGGAAGCGAGAGGATAAAGTCTCTTGCCGAGGAAGTAACTGCCGGTCTTGACAGCGAATATGACAAGGCAAAGGCTCTGGAGCGGTACTTCCTGGACAGCGGCTACACCTATGATCTCTCCTATCGCAAGGATAAGGGGGATAATGTGGAGAACTTCCTGTTCGATTCAAAAACAGGCGTTTGCTACGAATACGCCACGGCTATGACCCTTATGGCGCGGTCGCTGGGGATCCCGGCGCGTTACTGTGAGGGATTCAATATGCAGACCCCGGCGCAGAACGGAGAGAGCGGCAGATATATTGTGACGACTATGGATGCACACGGCTTTCCGGAGCTGTACATAAAGGGCTACGGCTGGCTCAGCTTCGAGCCGACCATGGCATTTGACACAGGTCAGCAGCAGAAAGGCTCTGTTGCAGAGATGCTGACGAAAATCGGCATAGGCGCTCTTGTGATATCTGTTTTCGCGCTGCTGATGATCCTGCTGATGCCGAAGATCTCTCACAGATTCTTTCTGATGCGGAGCGGCGGCTGGAGCGCGGATAAAACGGCGGAGCAGGTAATGAGGCGGCTTTGCAGACTCTACGGCATAGGCGCAGTTTCCACAGCCAGAGAGGCGGCTGCTGAGATACACAGGGTATCCGGCGCCGACATAACTAACATAGCTGAGCTTTTTGAACGTCGCGCATACGGCGGAGAAGAGCTTGATGCAAATAAAAAACCAGAGTTGATAAAGGAGTATATCTCCGCTTACCAGGCTATTAAGGAGGCTAAAAAGGCAAAGAAGAAATGCCGCAGAAAGCGAGCTTGAAATCAGGAGGCTGATACCGATGCAGCATAAAAAAATCATAGGAATCATAACATCGGCAGCGGCGGCGGTATGCTGCGTTCTGCCGAACACACCAATTGTAAAGGAGGAAGCGAGAACTGTTTCCGCGGCGGAGACAGTTTCTATATACGACGAATATCTGGACTGGAGCCAGATGGACAGCCGCTGGGGAACAACTCCCATGGGCGGAACGACCATAAGAAGCTCGGGATGTCTTATCACATCACTTTCAATTATGGCGGTTCATTCCGGCTCTATCGACAGCGCGGCAATGGCAAATATGGGCATAACGGACATCGAGCAGTTCAACCCAGGCGTCCTGGCTAATGCCTATACCTCCGTAGGCGGATTTTCCTACGGCGGAGCTATCTCAAGCTGGGGAACGATCAATACCCTCGTTCCGCAGATACAGTTCGGCAAGGACGATTTCTTCGTCAACACGGAGAAAACCGCTGTCGCTCAGGAGCTGAAAAGCAAGATGGACGAGGGCTGGCACATTATTGCAAGGGTCAATAACGGCGGCTTTCACTGGGTCTACATAACGGCTGTGGGCGATGACGGAAGTATTACAATGTCTGATCCGGCAATGGATACCCACGATCTTTACGAAGGCTATCCCGGCGGATTGCAGGGAGAATATTGGCAGTTAAAAGGAAAGAATCCTACCAGCGTGACGCCGGAGATCCCGAAGGAACAGCCGACCACTGCCGCGCCGACCACGACTTTGCCCGTCACAACCACTCAGCCGGCTCCGGTAATAGATGAGTCTGAGGCAGGCGAGTATTACGTTGCGGCGGCTGACCATGCCTCGGTCACGGCTGAACGCGACATGGGAACTATCCGGACGGTTCTGAAAAGCGGATATGTTGTCAATATCTCCGGCACGGCAGACGGCTTCGGAAAGGTAGTTTCGGAGGATTTCGACGGCTGGGTCGATATGACGCTTCTTGAACAGACTGATGGCGCGGAAAAGAGAAACGGCGATATCAACGGCGACGGAGCTGTGGACAAGTACGATCTTGCCCTGATAAGCGCCTACCTCCGACAGTCAGAAGAGCTTCCCGACGGCGTATCCACCCTTTGCAGCAGCGAGCTGGAAGCGGCTGATATAAGCGGCGACGGCAAGGTCGACGGCGACGATCTGGCGCTCTATCTGGAGAAAATACAGACATTACAGGAGGATTCAGTCTGATGGAATGGACCGAGGTAAATATTTATACTTCGTCGGAAGGCATAGAGCTGCTTTGTGCCAGACTGACCGACATAGGAATAAAGGGCTTTGTTATCAAGGATTCGGCAGATTTCAATGAGTTTCTGGAAAACAAGAACGGTCAGTGGGATTACATCGACCAGGATCTTATGGGGCTTGCGGACTGTGAGACCTGCGTGACCGTCTACCTGCCCGGAAACGAACAAGGCTCGGATATGCTGCTGTCTGTCCGCTCTATGCTGGCTGATATGAAAAAATCCGATACACAGGGAATCTACGGCAGACTGGAGGCGGAGCTTTCCAGCATCCGCGAAGAGGACTGGGCGAACAACTGGAAGCAGTATTTCAAGCCTTTTAAGGTTGGCGAGCGGCTGGCGGTCAAGCCGTCCTGGGAGGAATACCAGGATGACGGCAGGATCGTCCTGGAGATAGACCCGGCTTCCAGCTTTGGCACAGGACAGCATCACACTACGCGGCTTTGCCTGGAGATGATCGAGAAGAATATCCGCGAGGGCGACGTTGTTCTGGATATGGGCTGCGGAAGCGGAATCCTCTCTATAGCGGCGCTTCTTCTCGGAGCAGAGCGTGCCGTGGCAGTGGATATCGAGGAGAATGCGGCGGCTACGGCAAAGGAAAACGCGGAGAAAAATCATCTTCCGGAGGAAAAGTACGAAACTCTCTTCGGCAATATTCTTACCGATGAGGCTCTGGCGGATAAGATCGACCGCAAGTACGATATGATCGCCGCAAACATAGTTGCGGACGTGCTTATCGCCATGAAGGATTTCTTTGTCCGCTACCTGAAAAAGGGCGGCGTTCTGCTGATCTCCGGCATTATCGAGGAGCGCATGGACGAGGTTCTGGATGCTGTAAAGGGCGCGGGCTTAACGCTGTGCGAGGTCGGCGTCAGAGAGGGCTGGGCTGCTGCCCGGTTCACAATATAAGTTAACACTAAAAATTATACATAAGGAGAATGATACAAGTGGCATTTTTTAAGAAAAAGGATAAGGCTGAAAAGGCTTCCGAAAGCGTAAAGGAATTTGACTACAAAACCGAAATACTCAACGTAATGAACGAAAAGCTCAAGGGTAATCTCTATGACGGCTGTATTATTATGCCCAGAGGATTTACGATAGATGTTCGCATCGGCAAGCATGAGGAGCAGGAGGAGGTCAAGCTTCTCCAGGCTGTATTTGTTGTGGAACACGACGACTTCGACGAGCCTATCATCGACCCCGTAGACGCACAGGGCAAGACCTGCGAGGAGGCTGCAAAAATGGCGGTCGACATTTTCTATGCCGGTCTCTGGCACACGATCGACCAGTCGATCTACAAGAAAAGCCCTATCCCGGTTACTGTAAACTACCTGGATCAGCACTATGAGTATGATATGTACGCCCAGTCTATCGTCCGCATAGGGCCAACGGAGGGCAAGCAGCCTACCATGCTGTTCAAGTTCATCCAGAACGAGATCCCGAAGTACCTCGGCTCAAAGAAGTATTACTGGTTCAGAATTTATCTGGCTAAGCACAAGGAGCGCGAGATAATCGAGGTCCGCGTAAACGGCTCGGTATGCAGCGATCTTCACAAGTTCTTCAAGCCTTACCTCGATTCATGGGATGCCTCCAAGAATTTCATCTGCGAGAAGCAGCACGGAATTTTCGTACAGCGCGGCGAGGATCAGTGTCCTTTCAAGAAAGAGGACGTTATGGAAGCGGCAAGATACGTGATCGACAAGCTGACACAGATCAAGACCCGTGAGGAGTACGAGGCGATGGCAAAGGATCTTGCCGAAAGAACCGGAAATGCCGATATGGCGGCAGAGGTAAGAATTTTTGTGCCGGAGATCTTCGCAAAGATGACCCTCGGCTACAATGAGGGCGACAGCCTCTTCCTTCTGGACGGCGACAACAAGATCGAGTTCAGAAAGACTCAGCTCCGCTCATATTTCTACATTCAGCAGGCAGTTCTTGAATATCTGGGCAAGAGACCACCCCAGGAGGCAGTTCAGTCCATCGTGTTCAAGAGCGTGGCTTTTGCTGAGATGAGAAAGCTCATGCTCAATATGAACCAGCAGACAGAGGGGCAGGAGGGCGCACAGAAGGTACAGCCCAAGGATCTTTTTGTTCCGGGTACTGCATACAAGATCAACAGCGAGAATTACAAGGCGTGGTAAGGGCGAAGCCGCGCAAAGACTGCCCGGCGGTCTTTGTGCGGTATTGTCTAAAGAAAATTTCGGAAAACCCTTGACATTTCTGCTGAAATATGGTAGAATGTTATTGCCGCTTGTGAACAGGTCTTCAAGTGCAGCGCACACCTGTTGCAGCGAGTTTTAGAAAAAGGCAGGTGCCAAAAATGTACGCAGTTATTGAAACCGGCGGAAAGCAGTATCAGGTCAAGGAAGGTGACATTATCTTCATCGAAAAGCTCGCAGTTGAGGCTGAGGAGAAGGTTACTTTCGACAAGATCGTTGCACTGGGCGCAGAGGACGGACTTAAAGTCGGCGCACCCTATGTTGACGGCGCAACAGTTTCTGCTACCGTTGTTAAGAACGGCAAGTCCAAGAAGATCACAGTGTTCACTTACAAGCCTAAGAAGGGCGAGAAGAGAAAGATGGGTCACAGACAGCCTTACACACAGGTTAAGATCGAAGCTATCAATGCTTGATCTATGATTAAGGCAGACTTTTATCAATCAGATGGAATATACAGGGAATTTACCATAAGCGGTCATGCAGACTATGCCGAATCGGGGAAAGATGTGGTTTGTGCCGCAGTTTCTTCCGCGGTGCAGTTGACTGTCAATCTGCTCGACGCCCTTGGATGCAGCCCGGAGGCGGCAGCCGAGGACAACCTCATACGATGCAGAACAGACGGCGGCGGAAGTTCGTCTGCCGTCATCATGACGCTGATGAGCCATTTAAAGGCGATTCTTCTGGAGTTTCCGCAAACAATTAAAATCACTATTCGGAGGTGTAAGTATGTTTAAGATCAGTATGCAGTTCTTCGCTCATAAAAAGGGTGTTGGTTCTACAAAGAACGGCCGTGATTCCGAGTCCAAGAGACTGGGCGTGAAGCGTGCCGACGGACAGTTCGTTAAGGCTGGAAATATCCTGGTTCGCCAGAGAGGTACGCATATCCATCCCGGCGTTGGTGTGGGTATCGGTTCTGATGATACTATTTTCGCAACAGTAAGCGGAAAGGTAAAGTTTGAGCGTTTCGGCAAGGACCGTAAGAAGGTTTCTGTTTACGCAGAGCAGTGATCGGTTCCTGACCATGTCATAAATCCCGAGCTTTTGCTTGGGATTTTTCATTAGACTTCCCACTTTTCCGGGATGTCTGTCAACTTATACTGATTCTCTACCAAACTGATGAAATGATAGCTGTCAGGATTTTCACCAGGTTGGTCGGGAATTGGTATCAGCCCGTCAAGGAGGTCAAAATGTTCGTTGATAAGGCTAAAATAAAAATAAAAGCAGGTGACGGAGGCGACGGCGCTGTCTCCTTTCACAGAGAAAAATACGTTGCCGCAGGAGGTCCGGACGGAGGCGACGGCGGCAGAGGCGGCGATGTTGTCTTTCAGGTGGACGACAACTTCTCCACTCTGATAGATTTCCGCTATAAGAGGAAGTACGTGGCTGAGCGCGGACAGAACGGCTCGTCGCGGAATTGTACTGGCAAAAGCGCACCTCCGCTGGTAATAAAGGTTCCCCGGGGCACTCTTGTCCGGGATGCCGAAAGCGGCAGGATAATGGCGGATATGAGTACGGATGAGCCGAAAGTCCTGGCAAAGGGCGGCGCAGGCGGAAAGGGAAACGTTCATTTTGCCACCCCCACGCGGCAGATCCCGAAATTCGCCAAGCCCGGCTATCCCGGCGAGGAGTTCGAGGTAACCCTTGAGCTGAAGCTGCTGGCGGATGTGGGACTTGTGGGATTCCCTAATGTCGGCAAATCTACGCTTATATCCGTTGTCAGCGCAGCCAAGCCGAAGATCGCCAACTACCACTTCACCACGCTGACGCCTGTTCTGGGCGTTGTAAAGACGGGGGAGGAGAGATCATTTGTTATGGCGGATATTCCCGGACTTATAGAGGGCGCAGGCGACGGCGTCGGTCTGGGACACGAGTTTCTGCGGCACGTGGAAAGATGCCGTCTTATCGTCCATGTTGTGGATGTTTCGGGCATCGAGGGACGAGACCCCAAGGATGATTTCCGCATAATCAACGAGGAATTGGCGAAATTCGATGAGGAGCTGGCGAAACGTCCGCAAATAGTGGCTGCCAACAAGTCTGATATGGCTACAGAGGAGCAGCTTGACGAATTCCGGCGCTTTATCGAGGCGCAGGGGCTGGAGTTCTTCCGGATCTCGGCGGCAACGACTCAGGGTACTCATGAGCTGGTAATGAAAATAGCAGAGGTTCTGGAGACACTGCCTCCAATTAAGGAATATGAGCCTGAGCCAATCCCCCAGGCTGAGCTTGATGAAATGGCAGGTGCAGGAAAGAAATTCGAGGTCACTGTCGAGGACGGTGTCTACTATGTAGAAGCGCCCTGGATCCAGCCGATCATGCGGACGGTCGATCCGGACGATTATTCCTCTCTGCAATACTTCCAGCGTGTGCTCATCAACAGCGGCATAATTGCCAGACTTGAGGAAATGGGCATCCAGGAGGGCGACACCGTCGATCTTGAAGGTTTCGAGTTCGATTTTGTATATTGATATGGAGAAGAAAGTTTTAACTGAGCGCGATGTAAATATGTACAGCCCTCTGAGCCTTGCATTTCTCGGTGACAGCGTATATGACACTCTTGTCCGGGAGATGCTTCTGCGGACGGCTAATATGCCTGCATCTAAGCTTCATTCCGCCAAGGTACGGCTTGTGTGCGCCGAGTTTCAGTCGGAGGCATACGGCAGGCTGGAGGAACATCTGACGGAGAGGGAGCTGTCCGTACTGAAGCGCGGCAGAAATGCAACGGGAAATACAGTGCCTAAGCACGCCGATACAGGGGAATACAGGAGGGCGACGGCTGTGGAATGTCTTTTCGGATATCTTTATCTGCTGGGACAGGAGCGGCGCATAGCCGAAATTTTTGAGATCGTAATGGAAGATGCTTCAAGAGTGCTTGAAGCGTGAGGAAAACGGAGGAAGAGCTATGGAAAAGAAAACAGAGATCATAGAGACCCGCGGCGGAAATGCGGTAAGCGTCTGCGCTGGTTTTGCTATCGGATTCATTCTGGGCGCGGCTGTCGTAGCTATCATAGACTATCATGTAGATAAGAAGGATCAGTTGAAAAAGCTCAAACGTGATACCGACGAAAATTACATCACATCTTGAATAAAGGAGAGCTGAAAAATGTCAGGTCATTCAAAATGGAATAATATCAAGCGAAAGAAAGAGGCTACCGATGCGGTAAAGGGAAAGATCTTTACCAAGATTGGCAGAGAGATCACGGTTGTTGTAAGGGAGGGCGGTCCCGACCCGAATAACAACAGCAAGCTCCGCGACCTCATCGCAAAGGCAAAGGCAAACAACGTGCCCAATGACAACATCGAGCGCGTTATCAAGAAGGCTGCCGGCGGCGAGGACAAAAACAATTACGAGAACATGGTTTACGAGGGCTACGGCCCGAACGGAGTTGCGGTAATTGTTGAGTGCCTTACGGACAACAAGAACAGAACTGCCGGAGATGTACGTCATTATTTTGACAAATTCGGCGGAAATCTGGGAACTTCCGGCTGCGTATCGTTTATGTTCACGACCAAGGGAATAGTTATACTGGAGAATACCGGTCTCGATGAGGATAAGGTCATGGAGGACGTGTTCGAGTGCGGCGGTGACGATTTCGACATCACAGAGGAGACTGTAGAGATCGAATGTGCCCCAGAGTCTCTTCACGAGGTAAGAGAGGGTCTGGCAGCCAAGGGCTACAACGTACTTTCTGCGGAGTCAGACAGGATTCCTGCGACTTATACAACGCTGACGGACGAGGATCACATCAAGAAGATGAATCTGCTGTTGGAGCACCTTGAAGAGAATGACGATGTACAGAACGTATATCACAACTGGGAGATGCCCGAGGAATAACCTCGCAGGAGATCTGCCTAACGCAGTGATTTGAAGATGTTTAGGCAACACCGCGCAAAGACCGCCTGATGGCTCTGTGCGGTGTTGCCCATATTTGCAGGTGATATTATCAGATGAAAGTAACTCTTGAAACATATGAAAAAAGCGATAGGAAAAAGCTGAAAAAGCTCTATCTCACTGCATTTCCGGCTGAGGAACGCGCACCGTTTTTTCTGATGATGCTGAAAACACGTCAGGGCAGGTCAGAAATGCTCACTGCGAAGGTAAACGGGAAATTCGTGGGATTTGTCTACATGGTCTGCCACGGAGACCTTGCCTATATTTTCTATCTTGCCGTGGCGGATAAGCTGCGCGGAAAGGGCATCGGCGGAAAAATTATCGCCGCTGTAAAGGAAAGATACCGCGGCAGGCGGATATTCCTCGCCCGTGAGCGGCTGGACGAAAGTGCCGGAAATTACGCGCAGCGTGTGAGCCGCCGCAATTTCTATCTCCGCTGCGGATTCTCCGATCTTCCGTGCATGATAAAGGAAGCAAGCGTGATCTATGATGTAATGGGCATCGGCGGCAGCATTTCCGCCGAGGAATACGACCGCCTTATTACTGCATGGGCTGGCAGGCTGATGCGCAAATTGGTAGATATGAGGATCATAGAAAATGGTGAAGAAAATGTCAATTGAGATAACCAAAGTAAAATATTTTCTGGAGCTTCGGGAGGTCGCCGAGCTGGCGGAAAAAATCTGGCATGAGTGCTTCATTGGCATCCTCAGCCATGGACAGATCGACTACATGGTAGAGAAATTCCAGTCACTGGAGGCAATGACAAAACAGATCGAAGAGCAGGATTATACCTATTTTGCCGTCCGGGACGATGGCGAGCTTTGCGGATATATCGGCGTAAAGCCGGAATCCGACAACCGTTTTTTCCTGAGCAAGCTCTATCTGCGGCAGGATAAGCGCGGCAGAGGGATCGCCTCGCTGATGCTGAAAAAGGTCTTTGAGGAGGCTCGTCTCAGCGGTAAAAACAGCGTGTATCTGACCGTGAACAAGCACAACGATCACGCAGTAGATGTCTATAAAGCGACAGGATTCGAGATAGTTGACACAGCAGTCACAGATATTGGCGGCGGTTATGTCATGGATGATTTCATAATGGAATATACTTTTTAAAAAGGAGTGATATTTTGGGAATCATTGAACTTTTGCTGCTTTCTCTTGGGCTTGCCATGGACGCCTTTTCGGTATCGGTGTGCAAGGGTCTGAGCATGAAAAGGATCGACTACAGGGGAGCGGCTGTAACCGCGCTGTTTTTCGGCGTATTTCAGGCAGGTATGCCGCTTATAGGCTACTTTCTGGGCAGCTATTTCGAGAGATTTATAAGCGCCTACAGCCACTGGATCGCCTTTGCTCTGCTGGGATTTATTGGCGGAAAAATGATTTATGAGGTCATAAAGGGCGAGGATGAGGACGACGGCGTCAAGGAATATAAGCTGGACATAAAGGAGCTGCTGATACTTTCGATCGCAACGAGCATAGACGCTCTTGCGGTCGGCGTAATTTTTGCGGCGCAGAAAACGAATCTTATCCTGTCGGTTTCGGTTATCGGCGGAATTACGTTTGTCACCTGCCTGATAGGCGTAATCATCGGCAACCGATTTGGCACAAGGTACGAAAAAAAAGCCCAGCTTGCAGGCGGAGCTGTGCTGTGTCTGATAGGCGTGAAGCTGCTTCTGGACGGATTGCTGTAGAACCAAAGAAACACCGGGATTCCAAATGGCATTTTGCCTTTAGAATCCCGGCGTTTTTTTGTTGTTGGTTTCTATTTGATGCGGCTAAATCTTCATTACAGCCACAACAGAGATATTATCGTTTCCCTGATGCGCCAGAGCGCCTTTGACCAGCATTTCCAGCCGCTTCGGCAGGCTTTTCGGCAGTTCCATGATGTACTGCATTTCCAGCGAGGACATGAAATCCGACAGACCGTCGGAGCAGATCAGCAGCACATCGCCGTACTCCATACCGCCCTCGATCGTCTGGATGTCGATTTTCGGCAGATCTTTTATGTTGCCGAAAGCAGGGAAAATTATATTCCGGTGGACGTGAGTTTTCCGGTCCTCCTGGGTTATCGAGCCTTCCTCGATGAGAAGCTGCACCAGGGACTGGTCTCTCGAAAGCTGCCGGAGATCGCCTTCCCTGAACCGGTAGAGCCTGGAATCCCCCACATTAAAGGCGGCGACGCTGCCGTCAGTATTCACTGCAACACCGCAGAGCGTCGTCTGCATATTCCGGCTTTCCGGATCATTCCGACTGTGCTCCGCAAGCTCCTCATGGACGGCAAAAAGGCTCTCCCGGAGACTTTCCGGCGAGAGATCTTCGATCTTCGCCACCCTCTCCAGACACATGGAGGAGGCAAGCTCACCGGCATTTTCGCCCGACACGCCGTCGGAGACTGCCGCAAAAAAGGGGGCGTCAAGCTCCGTCTCCGCAGTTCCGGAGGTAAGTACAGTTCCGCCCACAAGCACGGCGTCCTCGTTATGAGGCGTATTGCCTTTTTCAGTTATTCCGCAGCAATAGTACATGGTACAGATCCTCTAAATGCGATAAAATCTTCTTCCGTTTTCGTTGGTTATATTGATAAGCTCCTGCACGTCAAGCCCCTTGATCTCGGCAGCCTTGGCGGCTGTACAGGCTATCATGGAGCTGTCGCAGCGCTTTCCCCTGAACGGTTCCGGCGCCATATACGGGCAGTCCGTCTCCAGCAGGAGCCTGTCCGCCGGAACTTCCGCCAAGGCTTTCAGAGCCTTTTTTGCGTTTTTGAAGGTCAGAACGCCGGTAAATCCTATATACATCCCCAGCTTCAGCACCTCTCTTGCCATTTCCATCGAGCCGCTGAAGCAGTGTACAACGGCGTTGGGCTTGTGATCTTTCAGGATGCTCAGGGTGTCGTCCCAGGCGTCGCGTGTATGGATTATCACCGGCATATCGAGACGTTTCGCCAGATCAAGCTGCTCCTCAAACAGCCTGATCTGTTTCTCCCGACAGCAGCCGTCGTAGTGATAATCCAGACCTATTTCGCCGATAGCTTTTGTTTTCGGCAGAGCGGCGGCGGTTTCCACAATGCTCAGATAATCGTCCGGGTTGGAATCCACGCTTTCCGGATGAACTCCGGCGGCGCAGTAGATGTAGCCGTATTTTTCCGCCAGCAGCGCGTTTTCACGGGTATCCTCAACAGAGGAGGAAGCCAGCATCACCAGGGAAACTCCCGACTCCGGAAGCTTTTTCAGCAGTTCCTCCCGGTCGAGGTCAAAGGCGTGGTCGGCGTAGTGGGCGTGTGTGTCAAAAATATTATTCATCACTCTGCCTCACCCTTGCCCTCGTCGTAACTGTAATATTCGCTTCTGAGATCTGCCAGGAAGCTTTCAGAGGGGAGAAAGTCCTCTCCGGAAACTTCGCCCTCCAGGATGAGGAACGACGCGATCGCCCTGCCGTTTGTGAGCATATTTTTTATGGCGACCTTATGATTCCGGTAGTCCACGGCTGTTATATCAGTGTCTGCGATGTTGACGATGCTGTTGAAGCTGTTGTCCAGGTTGTCGGCGATACGCTGTCCGGCGTTCTGGTTCACCATGGCGGAGACGATAGAGCCGACCATATAGGCACGCTCCGTTTCGCCGTCCGGGAACAGGGGATACAGAATGAGCTTTTCCACCTGGCTGGAGGTCAGATTCATGTCCGAGCCGTCGCTGTCGAAGCCCTGGATATCCTCGGAAACGGAGTATGTCACATTGCCGATCTTATCGCAGAGCGCGATAAACGACTCGGAATTGAGCTTCATATAGCGGTCTATGGTGACGCCGGTGACCTTTTCGGCATATTCCACCGCCGAGCCTGCGCCGTAGGTCTCGTAGTATGTTTTCAGGCTGGGCTGCCTGTCGTTTTCGGTCTCAAAGCCCTCTGAAATGGTGTTGGAGGGTATCCCGATAAACACCAGCTTCTTGTCCTTGGGAACGGACCGCATGAGCATGAAAGTGGAAGAGCACTTTTGCTCCGGTTCATCCAGAATGAAGAGGACAGTGTGGTTGTCGGCATAGGTCACGGTGGTTATCTGCCTTGAAGGCGGCTCGGGAAGTTTGTCACTTCCGCTGATGATGCCGAGATGCCGGAGAAAAAGGTACGTTCCGCCGCCGACAATAAGGATTCCGAGAAAAATAGTAATGAGGTAGGGAAGAGCGATCCTTCCTGTTTTTTTCTTTGCAGCCATAGTCAGGCTCCTTTCACTTATAATTATTCTCAGTATGATATTGTTTTTGCCTTGCTCTCAATAGAATTATGCTCGAAAGTATGTTATGAGAACAAGTTCTTAAGGCAACACCGCACAAAGACCGCCTTACGGCTTTGTACGTCATCTGCTTGCGCATTTTCCGCCATATCGCACAAAAACTCCTTGACATACGACAGTATGCCTGCATCGTTTTTATGCAATCTGACGAAAAATCTGACTGCGCATCTGCCGCACAATCTTTGTGCGGTGTTGCCTTAACGTTCAGTATAAAAACTTACTGAAAAAGCATAAAAAATATTCATTTCAGGTGAATAAAAAATTTTATCCAAAGTCAATTGTTAATAAAAAGTTACGTAAAACAGATTATCAACATAGTTTTCAACATTTCAACAGTCGAAAAAAGTTCAAGAATGTTGAAAAATGAAATTCAACGGAATGTTATTTTTTCCTCAAAAAATAATTTTATTGGAATTACCCCTTGAAATATTTTGCCATTGTGGTATAATAGATGGTGAGGGCTCCGGTTTCGGAACGGCGAACCTGATGTCGTCCAGCTTCTGGATGATAGCGTTCTTTTCTGTTCCGACCTCGTCCATAATTGCATAAACGTCTCTGATGCCAAAGCTAAAGATCGGCTTATTCCGGCGCTGAGCATAGCGTATGGTCTGGGCTGTGCCGGAGCGGCTGCTGCCGCTGAAAAAAGCCACGACCGCGGAGCAGTTATCGACCATGTAGTAATTTCTGTTCTGGTAAAGCGTCGGGGATGTGTACGGCGTTGCGATGGGACTGTACCTCATGTTGGGGACGTCGCAGGTGGTCACAAGACCGTCCGCGAATCGCTCCACTCTGCGGAGAATATCAAGATTTTCCTCCCTCATGAAGTCGGCGTGGCGCAGAAACGGCAGTACGCCGATGAGCTTTGTCTTGGCGAACCTCTTTCGTTTCAGGCAGTAATCCGCAGCCCAGAGATCCGCGCCCTCTGCAAGACCGTTTATCATTGTGGTGTAGCCTTTGTCCATTACAACGTTGATGTATCTGCTCAGCACGAGCTTTACCGCCATAACAGTCGCGGCTCTTAATTCGGGATCGCCGCGGTAAGGGGCGATAGATCGTTCACGATGACCTGTAATGCAGATCGCCGTTTCTTTTGGAATAATAACGTCTGATACCGGAAAAACCGGCATTCCGGAAGTTCTGGAATGTAGCCGGGTAGTGGGATACCTCATGATCCACCTCTAAGGAAAGTATTTCTGACACGGCAGCGGCATCGCCTTAAACGCCGCGTCAACACACTAATAATTGTAACATAAACTGTATTTTTTTTCAAGTCATTTCGCAAAGCTGTAACTATTTATTAATATATAGGTACATTATCGGGGACTGTAGGCAAAGCCGTCAGGCGGACTTTGTGCTGTGCTGCCTGAAAAAAGTCTCAGGAAAGGAACAAGCAAATGAAACCATATCTGAAAAGGGCGTGGGCGGAGGTCTCTCTGCCGACTCTGCGCAGAAATTACGAGATCGTTAAAAGCCTTAACTCGCCCTCCACCGAAATAATGGCTGTGGTAAAGGCAGACGCCTACGGTCACGGCGACGAGCAGATAATCCGCTGTCTCGGCGAGGACTGCGGAGTCAGATATTTTGCCGTGTCAAATCTGGACGAGGCGATCGCCGTGAGAAAGTGCCGCGAGGATGCGGAGATACTGATTTTAGGCTATACGCCGCCGGAATATGCCCATGAGATCTCGATGTACAATATAATTCAGGGCGTTGTCTCCCGGGAGTACGCCGCCGACCTTGCCCGGAACAGTCCCGAGCCGATACGCTGCCACGTGAAGATCGACACGGGCATGGGAAGAATAGGCCTGCGGTTCGATACCCCGGAAGAATGTGCGGCTGAGGTACTGGAGATAATGGGCATCGAAAAGGTCGCCGTTGAAGGCATATACACCCATTTTGCCGTGGCGGACAGCGATTCCCCGGAAAACATTGACTACACGGACAATCAGGAGAAATTCATTCTGGACGCCTACAGAGCGCTGACGGAAAACGGCGTAAAGCTGCCTCATGTACACTTCATGAACAGCGCTGCCACCTGCTACAGAAATTCGCCGGAGAGCACGCTTTCGAGGGCGGGCATCATTCTGTACGGACTCCATCCGGATATCAGTCTGGATATTCCGAAGGGACTGGAGCCGGTCATGGAGCTGAAAGCCGTTATTTCACAGGTGAAAAGCGTTCAGCCGGGCACTTGCATAAGCTACGGGCGAACATTCACGGCAGACAGGGAGATGCGCGTTGCAACGGTAACTATCGGCTACGCTGACGGCTACTCGCGGCTGCTGTCGTCAAAGGGCGAGATACTTGTTCACGGCAAGCGCTGTCCTATTGTCGGAAGAGTCTGCATGGACCAGCTCATGATAGACGTTTCGGCAGTTCCGGAGGCGAAGTCCGGGGACATTGTCACTCTTATCGGCAGAGACGGCGGAGAGCGGATAACTGCCGACGACCTTGCCGCAGTCTACGGAACTATCGGCTACGAGGTGGTATGCGGCATCTCCAAGCGCGTGCCGAGAATTTACATAGATCATATATGATATTTGGAGGATCATTAAAATGAAAGCAATGACTATATCCTATGAAGTGGGAAATAATCTTTATTTAAATTTAACAAATCAGTGCCCTTGTGCCTGTACATTCTGCATAAGAAACAACGCCGACGGCGCATACGGCTCAGATCCGCTGTGGCTGGAGCATGAACCGTCAATGGAGGAGATACTTGCCGACCTGAATAAGCGCGATCTGGCAAAATATGATGAGGTCGTTTTCTGCGGCTACGGTGAGCCGACCTGCCGGCTGGATGCGCTTCTGGCTGCGGCGCATGAACTAAAAGCGCGCTGCCCGGAGATACGGCTGCGGCTGAACACAAACGGTCTGGGCGACCTGATAAACGGCAGGTCGGTCGCAGAGGAGCTGTGCAGTGTTATTGACATTATTTCCGT
This sequence comes from Ruminococcus sp., assembly GCA_017935865.1. Taxonomy (GTDB): domain Bacteria; phylum Bacillota; class Clostridia; order Oscillospirales; family Ruminococcaceae; genus Ruminococcus. The sequence goes on from JAGBGT010000118.1 coordinate 31,816, forward strand.
GTCCCTGAATGCAGGCACTAAGGACGAGTACATGAAAGTGACCCGTCCGAAATTCGCCGATGCCTGGGAGGCGATGCACAAGTTCACCGCAGACTGTGCGGCTCAGAAGTCAGCGCAGGTGATAATGTCCGTGGTGGACGTCATCCCGGCGGAGCAGATAGCTGCGGCAAGACAGGTAGCTGAAAACCTCGGGGCAAAGCTGCGCGTCCGGAAATATGATGAGTAAAGACAACGCCGCACGATCTTTGTTCGGTGTTGTCTAAAAACTGCACAAAAATCAACAGACGATTTTGTACAGCTTTTTTTGCGGCTACCTATGGAAATTATTTGCGTAATATGTTATAATTACTTAGTAGGACATTTTTGTTGGCTTGGGAGGTATTAATATGACGAAAAAAGGCAAAATATCCCTTGCAGTTTCACTTTCTGCGGCAGTTATGCTCATAAGCGCAGCGGCTGCGGCTGCCGTGATGTGCAAGAAGATCTACGAGAAAAAATACTTTGACGCCAACTGATTATGTCGGTTTTCTAAAACTTTTAACAAAGAAGGTATAAAAATGGAAATCAAATTTACGAAAGCAGAAAGTTTGAAGAAAAAGCCGCAGCCCGGTGATGCTCTGGGATTCGGTCATATCTTTACGGATTATATGCTCGTTATGCCCTATGATAAGGGTCAGGGCTGGCACGATCCCGAGATCAGGCCCTATGGCTCTATCGAGCTTTCTCCTGCCGCAATGTGCCTCCACTACGGTCAGACCGTTTTCGAGGGACTCAAGGCATACAGAACAGCCGAGGGAAAGGTTCAGCTTTTCCGCCCCGACGAAAATTTCAAGAGACTGAACGTCTCAAATGAGCGTCTCGTTATTCCGGAGCTTCCGGAGGAGCTGGGTATGCAGTGCCTTATGGAGCTGCTGAAGATCGAGAAGGACTGGGTTCCCTCAAAGGAAGGCGAGTCGCTGTATATCCGCCCCTACATATTTGCCTGCGACCCGTATCTGGGCGTAAAACCGGGCGAGCATTATCTGTTCATCATCATTCTGTCACCCTCCGGCGCTTACTACGCAAGCGGACTCGACCCTGTCAACATTTATGTTGAGAGCAAGTATGTCCGTGCTGTCCGCGGCGGAATGGGCTTTGCCAAGACAGGCGGAAACTACGCAGCATCTCTTATCGGTCAGGACGAGGCTCACAAGCAGAACTACTCACAGGTTCTCTGGCTGGACGGTGTTGAGCAGAAGTACATCGAAGAGGTAGGCGCTATGAACATCTTCTTCGTTATTGACGGAGAGGTAGTCACTCCTATGCTCCAAGGCTCGATCCTTCCCGGCATCACGAGAAAATCGGCTATCGAGGTGTGCCGCTCCAAGGGTATCAAGGTTTCGGAGAGACGTATTACGATACAGGAGATCGCCGATGCTTACGATGCAGGAAAGCTCGACGAGGTGTTCGGAACAGGCACGGCTGCGGTCATCTCACCTGTTGGTCATCTGAAATGGAATGACAAGGTTATGGAGATAAACGGCAACAAGATAGGCAAGATCTCCCAGATGCTCTATGATACCATGACAGGTATTCAGTGGGGCAAGATAGAAGATACTTTTGGCTGGACTGTTGAGGTTGAGTAATATAACGAAAAGGACTGCGTTTGCAGTCCTTTTTTATGTTAAAATGGCGATCGCTGCCCGGAAATCCCGATACTTCTATTGTTATAAATGTTAATATATTTCTTTTGAGGAAAATACTTGAATTTATCGCAATACTGTGATATAATAAGATGTAAGACTGTTCCGGACGAAGAACCGGAACTGCAAATTAATTTTACGAAAAGAGGAATCATAATGCCTGCTAATATTGTTGTCGGTACACAGTGGGGAGACGAGGGAAAAGGCAAGATAATCGACATTATCTCTTCCCGGGCTGATGTCGTTGTACGCTCACAGGGCGGTAATAATGCCGGTCATACCGTTGTAAATAACGGCGAGATCTATAAACTCCACCTCATTCCATCCGGTATTCTCTATAAAGATACGCTTTGCCTTATCGGTGCAGGCGTCGTGCTCGACCCGAAGGATTTCATCGGCGAGCTTGACGGTCTGGAAGCAAGGGGAATTTCCACTTCAAACCTGAAAATCGACCCGCGCGCCCACGTTGTTATGCCCTGGCATATTACCCTGGACGGTCTTTCCGAGGCGTTCCGCGGCGGAAAGGATATAGGCACTACAAAACGCGGCATCGGCCCTACATATATGGATAAGTACGAGCGCTGCGGAATCAGAGTTTACGACCTGGTTCACCCGGAGATCCTGGCGGAAAAGGTGCAGGCTACGGGAAAGCTGAAAAACAAGATCATTACCGAGGTTTACGGCGGCGAGGCTTTCGACCTTGACAAGGTAACGGCTGAGTACACGGAGTACGGCAAGCGCCTGGCTTCATACGTGGACGATGTTTCCGTAATCACATTCAACGCTGACAAAGCCGGAAAAACTATTATGTTCGAGGGCGCGCAGGCTACTCTGCTGGATATCGACTTCGGTACATATCCCTATGTAACCTCCTCTCATCCGCTTTCTGCCGGAGTTTGCGTGGGAACAGGCATAGGCCCGAAGATGATAACAAATATAATCGGCGTGGCAAAGGCATATACCACAAGAGTCGGAAAAGGCCCTTTCCCGACAGAGCTGGATGACGAAACGGGCGACCGCATCAGAAACGTCGGCGGAGAGTTCGGAACGACGACAGGCAGACCTCGCCGCACAGGCTGGTTTGACGCTGTTATTGTGCGGCATTCCGTAAGAGTGAACGGTCTTGACAGCCTGGCTATCAATAAGCTGGACACTCTTGCCGGCATCGACACGCTGAAAATGTGCGTGGCTTACAAGAAGCCTGACGGCACGGTTACAGAGAATTTCCCGGCAACTCTTGAGGAGCTGGAGGGCTGCGAGCCGGTTTACGAGGAGTTCCCCGGATTTAACGAGGACATTTCAAAGTGCGGCAGCTTTGATGAGCTTCCTGAAAACTGCAAGAAATACATCGCGCGGCTGGAAGAGCTTGTGGGATGCAAGGTGAGCATGGTGGGTATCGGCCCTGACAGGTCGCAGATATTAGAGCGGTAAAGTAAACGGGATTCCGGGAGAACACTGTACTCTTCCGGGAATTTCTGAAATAGACCTGTTCGGAAAACGTAGAAGTGCCGAATGACGCAGGATTTTTTGTGTCAGGCAAAGCCAATTTTCCACAGGAATACTGTATGTATTTCAAGGAAAATTGACAAAGCATGGCACGAAAAAGACAAGTCAGGCGGTGCTTCGGAGGTTTTCGGACAGGTCTGATATCAAGATGAAGTAAGAAGGTGAAATGATGAATGAGGAAAACAGTTATGGCGCACCTGTGCTGGACGACATAGATTATGTTGCTCCTGCGCCGAAAAAAGGCGGCCCGACGGGAGTTTCCGCCCCGATATTGGACGATATGGACGTATATACGCCGCCTCCGGCACAGAAAAAGGGCGCGCCTACGGGAGTTACAGCGCCTGTTCTGGATGATGACACTGCTCCCTACAGCGCTCCGAAAGAGGAGAAAAAGCCGATCATGACCGACGAGGAGATCATCGCTAAATTTTCGGCGGATCAGTTGGCGACCTACAACGGTCTGCCCCAGGCGAACAAGGAAAAAGTCCTGGAGCTAATGAGAAAGCAACTGGGAGTTGAAGCTCCGCCGGTGGAGGTAAAAGCGCCTGTGCTTGACGAGGATAATTACACTCCGCCGCCGAAAAAAGCTGAGCCGGAAGAGCCTGCCCAGCCAGAGCAGCCGGTGTCTGCGCCGATTCTGGACGACGAGCCTGCACCCACGGTCTACAAGCCGAAATTCGTAGACGAAGATCTGGAAAGGGCAAAGCAGGAGGCAAAAAAGACAGCGGTTTCCTCACAGCTTGTATCCGAGCAGAAAGACTCCAAGGAGAGCCTGCGGATGATGCTGGAACTGAAAGAGGAGCTGAGGAGAGAGGCCGCCAGAAAGGGTTTCAAAATCGTTATTGTTATGGCGATCGTCGGAATTATAGGCGCGGCGGCGTTTTATCTGCTGTACAGCGGTTCACTGGGGTTGACCTATAAGGACGGAATGAGCGGCATCGCAAACGTTATTAAAAATTCGGCTCTGTACATCACTATCGCGATGGTGGGCACGGCGCTGTTTATGATTTCGGGACTGGGCATAACGAAGAGCCTTGCGTCTCTTGTGTTCTTCGCGTCCAGTATTATACAGGTTTTCCCGGGGTGCATTATGATACCGCAGCATGAGGGCAGCATGGCTCTGGTGTGCATTCTTTATGCTGTTTCCATAATTTGCAGCATAGCGGTATTTGTGGCGCTTGCGGCGGTAGAGCCTATAGCTCTTTATTTCAAAAAGGAGCTGCGATAGGCAACAGGACATTACATTTTAAGGAAATTAATCGGGATTTTAAGGGGAAAGAGTCTCTTTAGAATCCCGATTTTCAAAAAAATTGACAAAAAAGCTTGAAATTTCATCGGAAATATGTTATAATTATAGGCAACACCGGAAAGGAGCACTGGCTTTGACACCTAAAGAGGAATTTATTAAAATATACAACGAAAACATCAAGCGCCCCGGAGCTGATAAGCTGCTGGAATTTCTGAAAAAAACAGACTTCTTTACAGCCCCATCAAGCACTCGCTATCACGGCTCCTATGAGGGCGGTCTCGTTGAACACAGCGTCAACGTCTACCACTGCCTTAAAGACTATCTCTCACGGCCAAGGACTAAAGAGCTGTACGGCATGGATTTTTCCGAGGAGACTATCGCCCTGGTTGCTCTCCTCCATGACGTGTGCAAGGTGAATTTCTACACGACCGAGCTGCGGAACAGGAAGAACGAATCTACAGGTCAGTGGGAAAAATACCCGGTCTTTACTATCAACGACACCCTGCCATACGGACACGGTGAAAAATCGGTCTATATCATCTCCGGATATCTCTACGGCGAGGGCAGACTTACCCGGGATGAGGCTTTCGCTATACGCTGGCATATGGGTTTCTCCGGGACTGAGGACAAAAATACCATCGGCAAGGCTCTGGAAATGTATCCTCTCGCCTTTGCTCTCCATATTGCCGATATGGAGGCTTCCTATTTCATTGAGGGCAGTAAAAAATAGTTCATAAATAAGGAGTTTTTAACATGAATTGGTACGATAACGCCATAATCTATCATATCTATCCCCTGGGCTTCTGCGGTGCGCCGAAGTTCAATGACCTTAACAGCGATGAAGTTTCCTTCCGCCTGGATAAGGTGCTGGACTGGATTCCTCACCTGAAAGAAATGAATGTGGACGCCGTTTACTTCGGACCTGTTTTCGAGTCCGTAGAGCACGGCTACGACACGGTTGACTACAAGAAAATTGACCGCCGTCTGGGCGATAACAACTCTTTCCGATTCATCTGCGACCGTCTCCATGAGGCAGGCATAAGGATCATTCTCGACGGCGTTTTCAACCATGTGGGCAGAAAATTCCCCCAGTTCGTGGACATTCAGGAAAAGGGACAAGGCTCCGGCTACTGCGACTGGTTCCAGAATCTCAACTTCGGCGGACAATCACCCTGCGGCGACCCCTTCTGGTACGAGGGCTGGAACGGTCACTATAACCTTGTAAAGCTGAATCTCCGCAACGTGGGCGTCTGCGACCATATCATCGACGCAGTGAACTACTGGATAGAATCCTTCGGCATCGACGGCATCCGCTTTGACGCCGCAGACTGCATCGACTTCAATTTCTTTAAGAGAATACGGGATTTCTGCAAGGGCAAGAAGCCGGATTTCTGGCTCATGGGCGAGATAATCCACGGAGATTACAACCGCTGGGCTAATCCGGAAATGCTGGATTCCGTTACAAACTATGAGTGCTACAAGGGTCTCTACAGCTCCCATAACGACAAGAATTACTATGAGATCGACTACTCTATCAACCGCCAGTCCGGTGCAAACGGCGGTATCTACAGGAATATCAACCTCTACAATTTCGTGGACAACCACGATGTCAACAGACTGGCAAGCACCGTGAACAACCCGGCGTATCTGCCGCTTATCTACACCCTGATGTACTCCATGCCCGGTATCCCGTCTATCTACTACGGAAGCGAGTACGGCGTCCAGGGACGTAAGGAGAACAACTCTGACGACGGTCTCAGACCCTGCCTCCACCTGGCTGATATGGAACGTGAGAATACTGATCTGTACAAGCATATCGTGAAGCTTGGACGCATCTACAAGGCTTATCCTGCCCTCAGAACAGGCGGATATGAGCGTATGCAGATAACAAATCAGCAGCTTCTCTTCAAAAAGTGCCAGGGCGACCAGACGGTTTACGTTGCGCTGAATCTGGGCGATTATCAGTATGATTTCAACTTCGGCACACATCTTCCTGCCCTGGTGGATGTGCTCAGCGCAAAGCAGATACAGGTCGAAAACGGCAATGCGCACATCTCCATGCCGCCTTTCTCCTCTATGATAATAGTTTCCGACGATATAGTGAACACCGAGCCTGACGCTGCTCCTGCCCATGAGGAAAAGCCTATGGAGACCGAGGTAGTTGTCGGCGCTCACTACCGCCACTACAAGGGCGGCGAGTACGAGGTCATCGCCGTTGCGCGCCACAGCGAGAACAACGAGGAACTGGTAGTTTACAGAAGCGTCAGCGACGGAAGCGTATGGGCACGTCCGAAGGCTATTTTCTGCGGAAAAGCAGGGGACGGCACAGTGCTCAGATTTGTAAAGCTCTGATGAAATGAATGAGGCAAAAAATCCATTGAAAAAGCTTTCATCGTTTCAGATAATAATTCTCGGCTTTTTATCCGTTATCCTTGTGGGAGCGCTGCTCCTCATGCTGCCCTTTGCTTCACGCGAACCAGGGTGCGCACGTTTTGAGGACGCATTGTTCACCGCAACCTCCGCCACCTGCGTGACCGGTCTCGTAACTCAGGATACCGCAACTTACTGGACGCTGTTTGGGCAGATAGTAATTATAATTCTGATACAGATAGGCGGACTGGGAGTTGTTTCCATAACTGCGGCATTCGCTATGCTATCGGGAAAGAAAATCGGTCTTATGCAGCGGAGCACGATGGCGGATTCCATTTCCGCGCCTCAGATGGGCGGTATCGTCCGGCTGACTTCGTTCGCGATCCGCATTACTCTGGCAGTCGAGCTTATCGGCTGCCTGCTTATGCTCCCCTCGTTTATCGGGGAATTTGGCGCGGCAAAGGGCATATGGTACTCGGTTTTCCACTCCATAAGCGCATTCTGCAATGCCGGCTTCGACCTTATGGGAACTCGGGAGAAGTTTTCGTCCATGACGCTGCTTTCCACGAATATTCCAATAAATGCGGTGCTTATGCTGCTTATTATCATCGGCGGCATAGGGTTCCTGACCTGGGACGACATCCGCGTCCATCGGCATCACCTGAAAAAATACCGCACTCAGAGCAAGGTCATACTCATAACCTCCGCGGTGCTTATTTTTCTGCCGGCGATATATTACTATTTCGAGTTTGGCGGCGAAAAATGGGGGCTTTCCGGCGGCGACAGAGTCCTTGCGGCTCTTTTCCAGGCAGTCACACCGAGAACTGCCGGATTTAATACCGTAGACCTGAGTATGCTCAGCGGCACGGGCATGATAATCATGATGACCCTTATGCTCATCGGCGGCTCTCCCGGCTCAACAGCCGGAGGCATGAAAACTACCACCGCGGCAGTGCTTGTCGGCTCCGCCGTTTCCGTTTTCCGGAAGAAGAACGAGACCGCGTTTTTCGGCAGGCGTATCGACGACAATACTGTAAAAAATGCGGCGGCTATTCTGCTTATGTATCTTGCCATTTTCCTGTCCGGAGCGGCGTTTATCAGCAGTTTCGAGGGTATTCCGATACGCGAATGCCTCTTCGAGACCGGCTCCGCTATCGGAACAGTAGGACTGTCGCTGGGGTTGACCCCGACTCTCGGAACGGCGTCTCATATTGTATTGATGATAATGATGTTTCTGGGACGCGTCGGCGGTCTTACGGTTATATATGCGGCTATGACAAACAAGCATACTAACGTTTCACGGCTTCCGCTGGACAGCGTGACCGTTGGATAACGCCACCAATGCCGAACGGTCTTTGCGGTTGAGAAAGTATGATGAGGTGTTTTTATGAAATCAGTTTTACTTATTGGTCTGGGCAGATTTGGCAGACACGTTGCCATGAAGCTGAACGAAATGGGAGTTGAGGTACTTGCCGTGGACAGCGACGAGGAGCGCGTCCAGAATGTGCTTGACTATGTTACCAACGGCGTTATCGGCGACTCCACCAACGAGCACTTTATGAGATCGCTGGGGGTGGGCAATTTCGATGTCTGCATCGTGGCGATAGGAGACCACTTCCAAAGCTCTCTGGAGACAGCCAGTCTGCTCAGTGAACTGGGCGCGGCAAAGGTAGTTGCAAGAGCGTCTTCCGACGTCCACGAAAAATTCCTGCTGAAAAACGGCGCTGACGAGGTCATCTATCCGGAGAAGCAGCTTGGCGCATGGACGGCGATAAGGTGCAGCTCCACCAGTGTTTCAGACTATATCGACCTGGACGGAGACAAAGGCGATTATGCCATATTTGAGATCGCAGTTCCCGAAAAATGGGACGGAATGACGGTCATTGAAATCGACATACGAAAGAAATTCGGCATTAATATTCTGGCGCGGAGAATTAACGGCGCGCTCGACCCGAACATTACGCCGGATATGGTTCTGAAAAGCGGAAGCAGCCTGCTTGTTCTCGGAACCGAGCATAATATACGTAAATGTTTTAAATTATAACTACAGATAAAAACCGGGACTCAGGGAAAATTTCATCCCTTGAGTCCCGGTGCTTTTTTATTAATGTTCGGAATATAATTTCTTGAAGTCCGTAGGCGTGCAGTGCTTTATCTCTTTGAAAATGCGGTTGAATGTGGTAAGGCTCTTGAATCCGGACATCATGGCGACCTCGGTCACGGACAGATTCGGATCGAAAAGCAGGTGCTCCGCCGCCTTTGTCCGGCGCGCGTTGATGTACCGGATGTATGACATGGAGTTGAACTGCTTGAATATCCGCGAAAAATGGTACTTGCTGTAGCCTGCGACCTCCGCCAGCCTTTCAAGGGTTATGTCGTACATATAGTTGGTGTCGATGTACTTCATTACTGCGCTGAATTTTTCGTTATACTCGTCCAGTTGCACGTCGTCGCACTCCAGAAGCGTTTTGCTCCGTGAAAGCTGGAACTCCCGGACGGCTGTCAGCAGCGTCACCAGAGCCGTGAATATCTTAACGTCCGTGATCTCCGAGGTTTTCCGGTTCAGGGAATAGATGTCCAGCATTATCTTTTTTGCAAGGCTGTGAAGCTCCTTATCCAGTTCTTTATCTATGAGAAGCGGCGAGGTCAGGCTGCGCATTATCTGTTCCACAGCCGGAACGCCGCTCAGGACTGAATTGTCGTATTGCAGAATGAGCCTGTGCCCTGGTACTGCCGGCATACTGTGAAGCTCCGCCGGCGGAATTATGAGCACGTCGCCAACGGGAATGACGTATTCCACACCGCCGATGACGACCCTGTATCTATTCTCAAGAGGCAGTATGATCTCAAAGTCGTTGTGCCAGTGGACAGGATAAGCTTCGTTATCATAGTTGTCATGGAGCAGGAAAGAACGTTTGCTGCCATACTCCACAGTTTCATAATCGCCGGAAAGATGTTTTATCACCTGCGCCGCTCCTTTCACCAGATATTGCTGTTTTTTGAGCTGAATGATCCGCTTGCGGCAAATTGTCATCATTTTTATTATACAACATAACCGCTAACTTGTAAATAGCAGCGAACAATATTTGTGAGTTTATACAAATTACAATAGCAATATTTGGTCAATAATATGGACGCCGGAAAAATATTACAAATTGTTACAAATGTCTAAAATGCTTGAAATTTGTGATAATTGCGTGTAAAATAATAAGGGGGGGTTCGGCTGCGCTCTGCAAAGTCCGCATATCCGACTCCGTGTCCATATATATTTTTCAATCCTCCGGGACTGATACAGATAGAGAGAAAAGAACAAAAGAAATAAAAGGGTGATTACATGGTTTTCAGCAGTCTGAAGTTTATCTTCCTGTTTCTGCCGATTTTCCTGCTGGTTTACGGCTTCGCGCCTAAAAAGATGAAAAACGCCGTTATCTTCGGAGGCAGCGTTTTATTTTACAGCATGGGTTTCAAGGACATGGGCTTTAAAAGTATGCTCCTATATTCCTCACTGTTTTTGCTTACGGTGCTCTTCAACTTCATTATCGGCGAATTTATCCAGAATTTTCGGAGATCCGCAAGACTCTGGCTGACGCTGGGGCTGATATTCAACTTCCTCTGGCTGATTTTCTTCAAATATACGGGCTTTTTCCTTGAAAATATCAATTCCGTTTTCGGCGCAGGGCTGACGGTGAAAAATATCATCCTCCCTATCGGAATCAGTTTCTACACGTTCCAGAACGCCTCATACATAATCGACGTCTACCGGAAAAAGGCGAAGGCGGAAACCAGTATTATTAATTACGGCGCATACATCAGTATGTTCCCTCAGCTTATCGCAGGTCCTATCGTCACCTACGGCACCGTCGCGGAGCAACTGAAAAAGCGTTCGCATACCATAAAACACGTAGAAAACGGCTTGATGACCTTTACTATCGGCATGGGATACAAGGTTCTCATCGCCAACCAGATAGGCGGTCTGTGGAGCGATCTGTCTATGATCGGCTACGAAAGTATCTCCACCCCTCTTGCCTGGCTGGGAATTATAGCCTATTCTTTCCAGCTCTACTTTGATTTCATGGGCTACTCGTTCATGGCTATCGGTCTCGGCGAAATAATGGGCTTCACTATCCCCAAAAACTTCGACTACCCCTATCTCTCCGTTTCAATGACGGAGTTCTGGAGACGCTGGCATATCACCCTGGGAAGCTGGTTCAGGGAGTACATTTACATTCCCCTGGGCGGAAACCGTAAGGGCACGGGAAAGCTTGTCCGGAATATGCTGATAGTCTGGGCGTTTACCGGACTCTGGCACGGTGCAAGCTGGAATTTTGTCCTCTGGGGGCTTGTCCTTTTTGGTCTGCTTATACTGGAGCGCTTCGTTATAGGCGATTTTCTGAACAAATTTCGCTTTGCCGGACACCTCTACATGATACTGGTGATCCCGCTGACCTGGCTGATCTTCGCAATCACGGATTTCAAGGAGCTGGGACTGTATTTCGGCAAGCTCTTCGGTATAACCGAGAGTACCGGCGTTATCATAAACGACGCAGATTACGTAAAATACTGGGGGATCTACGGCAAATACTTCATTGCCGCGCTGATCTTCTCCACGCGAATACCCGAGCTGGTATATAAAAAGATAAAAGGCTCACCTTTCTGCTCATTGCTGCTTCTGGCGGTATTCTGGGCATCTGTTTACTGTATGTACAAGGGGATGGATGACCCGTTCCTTTATTTTAGATTTTAAGCCATGTGTAGAACATCAGTAAGAAGGAGAGAAAAATGAATAAACTAAAGCAATGTACATATACTATCCTGCTTATGGCGACCTGTTTTGTCGCATCGCCATTTATGATAGGGAAGATCTGGAAGTCCAGCTCCGAGGCTAAAAAGGAGGTAGCTGTTCCACCGCCCGCGGTCAATGTGCAGACTACTACTCTGAACGGCGCTCAGACTCCGGATACAAGTGCCACCGATCCTTCCAACGGGGTTCAGGATCCAAGCGTTTCAGAGCAGACGCCCGGCGATAGTATAACAGTTCCGACGGAGTCTGGTCAGTCGGCAACTACGCCTGCCGCCGAGTCGTTTACTTTTGTCCAGGCAGACCCCAGCTATTTCAGCGATGCCCTGTTTATCGGCGATTCCAGGACAGTAGGCATCAGCGAATACGGCACGCTCAATAACGCCGACTTCTTCTGCTCCGTAGGTCTGGCTGCCGGAAAAATCAACGAGGAGACCGTTGACGGTATGACATTTGACGACAAGATAAAGGCTAAGCAGTACGGAAAGGTCTACGTAATGCTGGGCATCAATGAGGTCGGCAACGACTTCGAGTACACCTACACCGCCTACCGTGCAATTGTGGAGAAGATAAAGGCGAATCAGCCGAATGCTATAATTTATGTCCAGGCGAATCTTCATGTTTCGGCTTCTGCGCAGACGAACTATATCACAAATGAGGCGATAAACTACCTGAACAGCCGTATCGCGTCCCTGGCGGACAACAAGAAGGTGTTCTACATTGATATCAATCCGGTTTATGACGACGAAAGCGGCAATCTGACCGAGTCGTACACTTCGGACGGCGTTCATCCTCTGGCTGCATATTATAAGCAGTGGTGTGAGTGGCTCTGTATGAACACCGTTCCAACGCCTATCTTCACGCCGCAGGATGGAATGGTTCCATAATCGACCGCAGGTCGATGCAGCCTTCAGGCGCTCCGCAAAGGGTGAATTTCAAAACAGTCCAGTGGACTGTTTTGAAAGAGGGAACGCCCTGCAAGAGAGGGCGTTCCCTTAGACACTTTATGTCCGTATATAAAAAGATAGAGAGAAATTTTCCTACTTAAAAGGGGAGGTTTCTCTCTTTTTTGAATGTAACTTTTTTATGTATCTTTTTTTGAAAATTGAAATTTTCAAATCGCCGCGAAAAATTAGAACCGGGAATTTTAGGGGACGCTCTCTCTTGCAGAGCGTCTAAAGTAAACATCGACCTGCGGTCCGATATGGGACTCTGTCCCATGCCCTGCCAGAGGCGCCGCCTCTGGACTCTGCAAAAGGGGCATTGCCCCTTTTGAAACCAGGTGTTATCGGCTTGCGCCGATATGGGACATCACACAAGATTGCTAAACCGAACATCCTTAAAGCTCTCAGCCACCGTCATACACATCTTCGCGTAAAATCCGCGTGATACCAGAGCCTCTTCGCAGCTCCTCGCCTGTAGCTCATTGCGGAAAATGCCAAAAACTGCCGAGCCGCTTCCCGTCATAGCCGCCGAGCCTGCGCCCTGTTTCAGCATTTCAGCTTTTATCTCCGCCACTTCGGGCAGCCGGACAGCCTCCTCAAAAATATTTCCCACCAGCTTATATGCGTCCTCCGGAGCGCTGCTTATCGCCTCCGCCATAGCTCCTGCATCCGGGTGAACGGGATTTTCCAGTGCGTCCACAGCTCCGTAGGCAGCTCCTGTGGAGACGCCCTCTCTGCCTTTAGCTATCACGAGTATCTGACGGTCATAATCGGCGATCTTCGTTATTTTTTCGCCGATGCCCTCGATGTAGGCAGTGCCGCCGGTCAGAAAAAAAGGTACATCCGCGCCCAGCTTCTCCGGTCTGGAAAGGCTTCTGCCTGTCATTTTCCGCAGGCAGAAGAGAACTGCCGCCGCGTCGGCGCTTCCTCCGCCAAGCCCTGCCTGGGACGGAATATTTTTCCGGATGTGTATTCTGCATCCCATATCCAGCCCGGTCTCCGCAAGAAAAGCCGCAGCCGCCTTATAGGCGATATTCCGCTCATCGCAGGGGATAGGGTCGGCGTCGGAAAATTCCTGCGGCACATCGCAGCTCACGGAGATCCCCCGGAACTTATCGGAGATCTCCACCGTGACCTTATCATAGATACCCACCGTCTGAAAGACGCTCTCTATGGCGTGGTATCCGTCCGGGAGCTTTCCGGTGACATCCAGCACAAGATTTATCTTAGCCGCCGCCTTTACGGTGACAGATTTATGGAAAGGAATCACTTTTTCTCCTCCTTGAGCCGTTTCAGGAAATCTTCAATGCGCGCCAGAGCCTCCATAAGGTGTCTGAGAGAGTAGGCATAGGATATGCGGACATATCCCTCTCCGGAATTGCCGAAAGCGCTTCCGGGAACTACAGCCACTTTCTCTTCATAGAGCAGCCTTTCGCAGAACTCCTCACTGGAAAGTCCGGTACTCTTGATGCAGGGGAACACGTAGAACGCGCCCTCCGGGTCAAAGCAGGTAAGACCTATCCTGTTAAATTCGTTAACGAGATAACGGCGGCGGACATTGTACTCTTCCACCATTTTCTCCACCTCTTCATCGCAGGATTTGAGAGCCTCTACAGCCGCGTTCTGACTTATGTACGGGCTGCACATGATGCCATACTGGTGTATCTTGAAAATCTGGTGGATTATTGGCTCCGGGGCGGCAACATAGCCCAGCCTCCAGCCTGTCATGGCATACGCCTTTGAGAAACCGTTGACGTAGATAGTCCGCTCCTGCATATCCGGCAGTTCGATTATGGAGAAATGCTGCCTGCCGTAGGTCAGCTCCGAGTAGATCTCGTCGGAGAGTACCATGATGTTGGTGTCCCGGAGCAGTTCTGCGATAGGCTCTAAGTCCTCTTTAGTCATGATCGCGCCCGTGGGGTTGTTGGGGTAGGGCAGTATCAGCAGCTTTGTCCGCTCCGTTATCTTCCCCTCCAGGTCATCCACAGTCAGCTTGAAATTATTCTCTATCCTGGTCGGCACAGGAACAGCTACGCCGCCTGCAAGCTCCACCAGAGGCGCATAGCAGACGAAGCACGGCTCAACCACCAGCACTTCGTCGCCGGGGTCTATAAGTCCGCGGAGAGCCATGTCGATAGCCTCTGAGCCGCCTACAGTGACGATTATTTCCTCACCGGGACGATATTTCACCCCATGTTTTTTCTCGATATGACCGGCAATCGCCTCACGGAGCGGCATAATTCCCAGATTTGGTCCGTAGACGATATGCTTTCGCTCCAGAACTTGTATAGCGGCTTTGCGTATTACCCATGGCGTGGAGAAGTCCGGCTCGCCTACGCCGAGGGAGATGACGCCCTCCATAGTTGCGGCGATGTCGAAAAATTTACGTATTCCCGACGGTTTGATATTCTTTATCTTGTGTGATAAAGCTTTCTCGTAGTCTATCACCTTTAACCCAATCCCCTTTCGTCGGTTTCCTCATCGTCTATGAAGATACCCTTTTCTTTGTATTTCTTGAGAATGAAGTGGGTGGAGGTCGAGAGGATGCCCTCGATAGTTGCCAGTCTTTCGGAGACGAAGAAAGCCACGTCTTTAAGGTTGTTTCCCTTTACCTCGACAGCCAGATCGTATGCGCCGGAGGACATAAGGCTGACGCTTTCCACCTCGTCGTACATCATGATCGTCTTTGCGATGTCGTCGAAGCCGCAGTCCCTCTGAGGTGTGACTTTCAGCTCAATAGTGGCGTAGACGGTGGATTTGTCGAATTTGTCGTCGTCCAGGATAACGCTGTAGCCGCGGATAACGCCCTCGTTTTCCAGTTTGTGTATCTCTTCCGCCGCCTGTTCCGGGGAAATGCCGAGCATCTCGCCTAAAGCGATGTTGGAGATACGGGCGTTCTGCTGTAAGATCCTGATTATCTCGTTTTTCATTGTATCAGTTCCTTTCTGTGTTATTTTATTTTAATAAAATTAGGCTTTCTCTCCTTGAAATAGCACACAACATCGAAGCCGGCAGCCTGAGCTATCGCCATTCCGTCGGAAATATTTGAGCCAAGGTCTTTTATTTTATGGGCGTCAGAGCCTATGGAGATTATCTCGCCGCCAAGCTCCTTGAAGAGCTTCACATATTTCAGCGCCGGAAAGCAGTTTCCGAAGCCCTGCCGCAGTCCGGAGGTGTTTATCTCGATGCCCTTGCCCTTTTCCGCGAGAGTCCGGAGACTTTCGGCGATAATTTCCTCCACCGGTTTCAGGTCGGGATCTATTCCGTTGTGTATCTTCATGTATCGCAGGCAGTAGGTGAGATGCCCCAGCACGTCGAACTTTCCCCAGCGGCACATATCGTATATCCCCGTAAAATAGCGACGGAGCAGGTCGTCTATTTCGTCCGGGGTCATGTTGTAATAGTTTATGTAGTAGAAGTCCTTTTCGCCCGGCAGTTGGTGAAGTGAGCCAATGACGAAATCAAGACGAGGGTCGCTTACCGCTTTTTCAGCAATTTCGATGTCCGCAAGAGGCTGACCAAGCTCCGTGCCGCAGAGGAGATTGAAGCCGTCGTATTTTTCTTTCAGAGCCGTAACTGCCGAAAGGGACGCTTCAAAGTCCCTGCTATAGCCGAAATAGTCGAAAAGCTCCACGTCCCCGCCCTTTTCCGCGTAATATTCCTTGTCGAACCAGCCGCTGCACTCGCAGTGGTCGGTAACGGCATAAGCGGCAAGTCCGAGATTTTTCGCCTTTTCTATCATTCCGACTATATCGGCTTCGGAATCCATAGAATATTGTGTATGAGTGTGACAGTCGATTAACCGCATAAGAATATACCTCCTGACTTCGTTCCTTTTTATTATAACACATCTCGTTCTATTTTTCCAGAGTTTTATGAAAAAAACGATGTTAAAAAATAAAATTAATTATAGCACTTTATTTTTTCATAAATATATGTTATAATTAGTTGTAAATCATTTTTCAGGCAGCACCCCCGAGCCGTCAGGCATTTCCGGTGCGGTGCTGCCCTTAAACGGAGGTTAAATATGAGAGCTGTAGTTACTGTTATAGGCAAGGATAATGTGGGCATTCTCCACAAGGTCAGCGGGATCTGCGCTGAAATGGGCGCAAATGTCATCGAGGTGACCCAGAGCGTTTTGCAGGATATGTTCGCGATGATAATGCTTGTGGATATCACCGGCATGACCGCCGACTTTTCAAAGCTGGCGGACGATATGACGTCCCTGGGCGAAAAGCTGGGATTGTCTATCCATACCATGCACGAGGATATTTTCAATTCCATGCACAATATCTGATAAGAAAGGACACAGCAGATGCTTAACGTATATAACATATTAGAGACTATCCGGATGATCCAAGATGAGTGTCTGGATATCCGTACCATCACTATGGGCATTTCCCTCCTGGACTGCATAGATACGGACATCGACAGAGCCTGCGAAAAGGTCTACGATAAAATCGTTTCAAAGGCTGGAAATCTCGTTGCCGTTGGCGAGCAGATCGAAAAGGAATACGGCATCCCGATCGTTAACAAGCGTATATCCGTAACGCCTGTCGCCATGCTGGCAGCCGCCTGCCCCGGGGAAAATCCCGTGAAATTCGCACTGGCGCTCCAGCGCGCGGCTGATACCTGCGGCGTAAACTTTATCGGAGGCTATTCCGCTCTCGTCCAGAAAGGCTTTTCCTCCGGAGACGAGGCGCTTATCCGCTCCATTCCAGAGGCTCTGGACGTGACACAGAATATCTGTTCCTCCGTCAACATCGGCTCTACAAAGTCGGGAATAAACATGGACGCAGTAAAGCTCATGGGGCAGATCGTCCGGGAGACTGCGGAGAGGACTGCCGACCGCGACTGCATCGGCGCGGCAAAGCTGGTCATCTTCTGCAATGCCGTTGAGGATAATCCCTTCATGGCAGGCGCATTTCACGGCGTGG
Organism: Ruminococcus sp.; assembly: GCA_017935865.1. Lineage (GTDB taxonomy): Bacteria > Bacillota > Clostridia > Oscillospirales > Ruminococcaceae > Ruminococcus. Next base: position 49,302 of record JAGBGT010000118.1, read on the forward strand.
GCGAGCCGGACTGCGAGATCCACGTGGGAGTTTCCGGCCCTGGAGTTGTCCGTTCCGCCCTGGCAAAATATCCGGATGCCTCCATAAACGAGCTGGCGGATATTATTAAGAAAACTGCATTCAAGATCACCCGTATGGGTCAGCTTGTGGGCGCAAGAGCTTCCGAGCTTCTCGGCGTACCTTTCGGCATCGTTGACCTGTCGCTTGCCCCGACTCCGGCTATCGGCGACTCGGTGGCGCATATTCTGGAGGAAATGGGTCTGGAACAGTGCGGCACACACGGCACAACAGCCTGTCTCGCAATGCTCAACGATGCGGTTAAAAAGGGCGGAGTTATGGCTTCTTCCACCGTTGGTGGACTTTCCGGCGCATTTATCCCTGTTTCCGAGGATGCAGGCATGATAGACGCCGCTGTCGCAGGCGTCCTGAGCCTGGAGAAGCTGGAGGCAATGACTGCGGTATGCTCCGTCGGACTGGACATGATCGTCGTTCCGGGAGAGATCGCTCCGGAGACCATTTCGGCAATTATCGCCGACGAAGCCGCTATCGGCATGGTAAATACCAAGACAACAGCAGTACGTCTCATTCCTGCTATTGGCAAGAAAGAGGGCGAAATGCTGGAGTTCGGCGGACTTCTCGGCAGCGGACCTGTTATGCCGATCAGAGAAAAGTCGGCGGCGAAGTTCATTAACCGCGGCGGACGTATACCTGCACCCATGCACAGCCTGAAAAACTAATGGATCTGCGGAAGATCGCGGAAAGCTTTGATCTTGGCGATATAAGCGAGGTCAGCGAGCTGCGCTCCGGGCACATAAACAGGACTTGCCGCATTTCGTGCAGCTCCGGGAGGTACATTTTGCAGTCCCTTAACAGGGAGATATTTACAGAGCCGGAAATTATTATGCGGAATATTTCGCGTATCGAGGAGGCTTTCCGTGACGAGAAAATTATATCCATACCCCGTTATCTCTCCTGCGGAGGCAGAAACTACGCGGAGCTGGACGGCGAGGTATGGAGGATATATCGGTATATTGAGGAATATCCGCTGTCCGGAAACAGAAACCGTGCTCATGGCTATGCTGTGGGACGTTTTCTGAAAATTGTAAATTCCTGCGCAACTGAGTTTGAAACGCCCATAGATCTGCACGGATTCGGGCTGAAGCTGCCGCTGCGGAATATCCATGGCGATACCAAGGCTGACAATATAATTTTCGGCAGAAAAACTACCGTCATTGATTTTGATACGGCAATGCGCGGCTATATCTGTGCCGATTACGGCGATATGATACGTTCCGTGACTGCGAGTGGCATTGATATGCAGGCTGTTCGGGAGATAACAGAGGGTTTCGCGGAGGGTCTGGGAGGACTTCTCACGCTCCCGGAGGTCGATTCGCTTTATCCGGGAATAGTGCTTATCATACAGGAACTTGCCGGGCGATACCATGGCGGAAACAAAAATTTCCCCAATAAGACGGCAGAGGAGTGCCGTATCAGGGAAAAAGAGTTAATGATGCAACTGGAGAAATTCAATGAGCATCGTGACGAGATCAGAGAAATGATAAAAAACTGTTTTTCATAAAAAGAAGCCGCAGCTAAGACTGCGGCTTTATGTTTTAGGCAGCATCGCACAAGATTTAGGGCGTGTTGCCTTAAATTCCTGCTTGCTGCTTTGCTGCCGTGAGCGTGTTCTTCATCAGCATCGCGATAGTCATAGGGCCGACGCCGCCGGGAACAGGCGTAATATAGCCTGCAACCTTTTCCGCAGACTCGAAATCCACATCGCCGCAGAGCTTGCCGTTCTCATCTCTGTCCATGCCTACATCTATGACAACTGCGCCCTCTTTTATCATATCCCCGGTGACAAACTTAGCCTTGCCGATCGCCACAACGAGGATATCCGCCGTCCTGCATATCTCCTTGAGATTTTTAGTCCTGGAGTGGCAGATAGTCACCGTGCCGTTCTTCTGGAGAAGAAGCATAGCCTGCGGCTTGCCCACGATGTTGGAGCGTCCGATAACAACGCACTGTTTTCCGGTAATGTCAACTCCGGTGCTCTCGATCAGCCGCATAACTCCGGCAGGCGTACACGGCAGGAACGAATACTCACCGATCATGATTTTTCCCACATTTACCGGATGAAATGCGTCAACATCCTTTTCCGGGGAAATCGCATTGATAACAGCCTTTTCGTCGATGTGCCCGGGCAGCGGAAGCTGAACCAGAATGCCGTTTACTCTGTCGTCGCGGTTCAGTACGTTAACGAGGTCGAGGAGCTGCTCCTGAGTGGTGTTCTCGTCCAGGGCATACTCAAATGACTGAAATCCCACAGCCTCGCACGCCTTTTTCTTGTTGTTTACGTAAACTCTCGAAGCGGGATCGTTGCCCACGATAACTACTGCCAGACCGACTTTCAGTCCCTTTTCGTCCTTGAGTTTCGCAGTCTCCTCCGCGACTTCCGCCTTTACTGCTGCGGAAACAGCCTTGCCGTCAATAATGTTTGCCATTTTATTTATCCTCCTGTTTATTTTCATCGGCAGCGTCGTCTCCGGATGCCTCATTTCCGGTTTCAGCCGATTCATTTCCCGTTTCTTCCTGACCGGTCTTGTCCTCTGTCTGGTCGTCGTCGTCCTCATCGGGGAGGATGCCGATATCATCGTCGTCATCCTCGCTCCTGTCGTAGGCGTCCGCGCCCTTCATGCCCATAGCCTTGCGCCTGGACTCTTCGATAAGCTGCCGTGATTCCTCCGTACTGGCGTAGAGCACGTAGCTTTCCGGATCGCGCTTCACCTTTGATCCCATAACTATAAGTAAAATAATGCTTGCCGCAAAAATGACAGCCGAAAGTGCCTGGGATACTCTTATACTGCCTATCATCAGGCTGTCCGCTCGGAGTCCCTCCACAAAGAAACGTTCTGCGCCGTACCATGCAAGGTACATAAGGAAGATCTGTCCGTCATATTTTCTCCTCTTCGACCACGTTGACAGAAGCACGAATCCCAGTATGCACCACAGGGATTCATAGAGGAAGCAGGGGTGTACCGGTTTTGTCCAGTCCATGACCATTCCGCTGGCGTACAGCTCCTCGCCCATCTGCATACCGTTCATGACCGTGGATTGTATTCTTCCGCCGGTCATGCCCAGGAAAGAGTCGGTATTGCAGCCGAAAGCCTCCTGGTTGACGAAATTGCCCCAGCGTCCCACGCCCTGACCGATGAGGAATCCCAGAACGCTTATATCGAGCATAGGCAGCATTTTTATTTTCCGAAGCTTGCATATCAGCAGCCCCACGGCAAATGCGCCGATAATTCCGCCGTAGATGGCAAGTCCTCCGTTCCGGGTGTTTATCACGGCTTTCAGGGTCGCGCCAAAGGAGTCTTTTTTGTAGTCGCTCCAGTTGAATATGACGTAATACAGCCTTGCGCCAATAATTCCGCCGATAACCCCGCCCAGGATAGCGTCAATTGCTCTGTCGGCGTCGATGCCGAACCGCTTCATTTTCGGGAAGCAGTACAGCACAGCCAGAGCGAGTCCCAGGGTGATTATCAGACCGTACCACTGTATCCTTATGCCAAAGACCGTGAACGCCGTAGGGTCGATGTGGAAAGTCCAGCCCAGCTTCGGGAACTGGATTTCCGTTAGATCTTTTATCGTCTCAGTCACTTAACTCTCCATCCTTTCTATAACGGACAGTACGAACCTGTCTTCTCTCAGCTCGTCCCGTATAAACCGGAGGACGTCCTCCGCCGTAAGCTCCGACACCGTATCTATGGCATCAAAGGGCTTGAATCCGCTCATTGCGCTGTTTATCATGAGATTTGCAACGGCTCCCACATTATTCAGCTCGCGTATAAGAGAGCCATAGAGGGACTTGCGTATCCTGCCGAACAGCTTTTCGTCGATGCCCTCACGGGATATGCGCTTTATTTCGCCGAATATCTCCTGGCGCACGGCTTCCGGCTGAGCTGATTCACCGCTGAAAATTGCGGAGAAATAGCCGTTGCCGCTGAAGATCTCCCCTCCGAAGGTGGAGTTTATCAGACCTTTGTTCAGCATTCTGCCGTACATTTCGGAGGAGGCGTCGCCGATGATCGAAATTGCCACAGTAGCCGCCATAAGCTTCTTTATATCGCCTGTTTCCGCCGGCGGACACTTGCATCCCAGTTGAAAAAGCGATGCGCCGACAGGCTGTTTTTCGTAGATCTCCGGGGCAGCGATCTCCTCCGGCTCATCGGGGAAAACGCACTCCAGCCCCTTGTCCTCGCAGGGACGCAGCAGCTCGTCGCAGATTTTGAGGATCTCATCCTCTCTGACGTTACCGGCAATGGAAAGCACCATGTTGTTGAGGTTATAGAAAGTGTCGTAGCACTTGTAAAGCAGCTCAGCATTGATCTGCGCTATGCTTTCTTCAGTGCCGGCAATATCGATCCTGACCGGGTGTTCGTGGTACATATTCCGCAGCAGATTGAAGAAAACGCGCCATTCCGGGCGGTCGTTGGTCATGCGTATCTCCTGCCCGATGATACCCTGTTCCTTATCCACGTTTTCCTTGGTGAAATACGGCTTCTGGACGAAATCCAGCAGGATGCGCAGATTTTCCGTATAATTCTTCGTGCACGAAAAGAGATAGCAGGTTTTGTCAAAGGAGGTAAACGCATTTCCGGCAGCGCCTGTTCTGGCGTAAAGCTCAAACACGCCGCACTCTTCGTTTTCAAAGAGCTTATGCTCCAGAAAATGGGCGATACCATTGGGGACAGAGGTGTATTCCGCATCTCCGGCAGTCTTGAACATAGTGTTTACCGAGCCGTATTTCGTGCCGAAAAGAGCCTGCACCGTGCTGAATCCCGGCATCTCCCGGATAAAAATATCAAGACCGCTCCTATGCTTAACGTGTATGCAGGATTCTCCGGTTTTCCGGCTGACAAGGAGTTCTCTTACATTTTCGCTCATTCTGTTTCCTCCTTGCTCAGCATTTTATATATAGTGTCAATTGTCAGCGACTTTGCAGCGTCTATAAGTCTCTCCCGGGTAACTCCAGCCATTTTGCGGAAGTACTCCTCCGGAGTGATTATTTCGCCGCTGCAAAAGACATCGAAGTACCAGGAAATGCAGCCGGAGGGCGTATCCTGCACAGCAAGATATGCGTTTTCCAGGGAAAGAAGAGCAGCGCCGATTTCCTCATCCGTGATATTTCCCTGCTTCACTTCGTCGGTCTGACGGCATATCTCGTCATAAGCCGCCTGAATTTTATCACGCTCCACGCCGCAGTCGATGAGGAGATAATTCTTTGTCTCACTGTATCGGCAGGCGCAGTAGTAGCACAGGCTCTGCTTTTCCCGGACGTTTACGAAGAATTTGGATGACGGAGTTCCGCCGAGTATGACGGAGAGAAGCTTCAGGGCGAAAATATCGTCGGAGCTGCTTTTCAGCGCCAGCGCGAATTTGCTCTGCCGCACGTCCAGAGTCTCCTCCGCCACAGCCGTTTCAGGCTTCAAAGGGCTTGGAGCGCGGAATTTATACTGTCTGGAGCAGCGTTTGATCCCGGCAAAAGCGTTTCTGAACATCTCAGCCACGTCGTCGTTTTCCTCCGGAGCAACGTAGAAAATCTCCACCTGCGCTGTTTTCATCAGCTCTCTGTAGACCTTGTATGCGGTCTCAGCGGTAACATTTTCCGCGTCCTCCCGGCTTCCCGTCTCCGGATATCCGGCAGGCTCGCCCTCAAAGGCTTTCTTGTGGAGTTGAGAAATGGCGTAGCTTCTCTTGTCGTTGATCTGACCGTCAATGGTGTCAAGCAGGTCGTTTTTAGCTATCCTGAAAGCTTCCTCTTCAAATGCGCCGTCAATGACGTTGGGGGAGAAAAGGCAGTCACGGATTATTTCAAGCATCTCCGCCGTAATGCTTTCGCCGTTAATTGCGAAGCGATCGTGAAGCCAGGAAGCAGAAAAGCTGACCGGCTGAAGATCTCCCCGAGAGGAGCAGGATGAACCGACAGATGCGCCATACAGCGCCGAAAGCCGCTCGTTCATTTCCGCCAGCGTGGGGATATTGCTGTTGGATATTGAAAGAATATCCGCCGCCAGATATTTCGCTGCAGCAGTCTCCGGAGAAAGCTCCGTAATGAGCTTTACGCTGACAGAGCAGGTATTGAATTTTTCGTCGATAATAGTGGAAAAACCAATATTATCGCCAAGACTTATGCGTTTATAATTCATAGATATTCTCCGTTCAGGGATGAGTTTGCATTTTTCGCAGGGATATGCGGTCACCCGAAAGGTTTTTGTCAATACAAGACTATTATATCATAAAAAAATGTAAAATACCATATATTAAGATAAAATAAATTATTTAACCATCAGTTCCGGGAGGCTGGCTCTGGTGTAGCTTTCCGCGGATTCCGGAAAAACTTCCTCAAAAACGCGGTCATCGCCGATGATCTCCAGCTTTTTGCTGCGTTTAAGACGTTTCAGCCGGTATTCCAGGCTGGAGGCAAGGCTTCTGTTTTCGCAGCTCCACACAGCCTCCACCTCCTCGGGAGGGTCGGCACGGGTGAATTTTGCACCTTTTCTGCTTCCAAGATGTTCCCGGAAACGCCGCAGGGTGTCCGTGGTTATGCCGGTATACAGCCGTCCGCTCCTGCATCTGATAATATAGACGAAGTACATTACCTCTTTTTGATTCTGAATGCGCTGTTGCTTATCCTGGACGGGTCGAAGCCACGCTCCTCCTGTCTGGGGCGGCGGTCTCTTCTGCGTCCGCCGTTATCCTGCTTTCCTCCGGATTTTTTCTCGCCGTCGTCCAGGCGCATAGTCAGTGAGATACGGCTGCGCTTCACATCAACGTCCAGTACCCGTACCTTTACTACCTCGCCAACCTTTACAGCCTCAAGGGGATGTTTGATGTAGCGGTTGCATATCTGCGAAATGTGCACCAGACCGTCCTCGTGGACGCCGATGTCAACGAATGCTCCGAAGTCGATGATATTGCGGATAGTTCCCACAAGCTCCATGCCGGGCTTGAGATCCTTTATCTCCATAACGTCACCGCTTCTCAGCAGGGGAGGAGGCAGCTCGTCACGGAGATCGCGTCCGGGCTTTTTCAGCTCGCTGATAATATCCGTCAGGGTAGGCACGCCTATGCCCAGCTTTTCGCTGATATTGGAGATCCCGGCAGCCTCCGCCTTTTCGGAGATACCGGCAGCGCCGCCCTGGGAAACGTCGGCAAGGCTGAACGAACATTCGGCAAGAAGAGCCTCAGCCGCCTTGTAGCTTTCCGGGTGAACGGCGGTGTTGTCCAGCGGATTTTTACCGTCCCGGACTCTCAGGAATCCGGCGCACTGCTCGAAAGCCTTTTTACCCAGCTTGGGGACTTTAAGAAGCTCTTTTCTGTCCGTGAATCTGCCGTTTTCCTCACGGTAAGCCACGATATTCCTGGCAACTGACGCGTTAACGCCTGCAACGTAGGAAAGCAGCGAGTAGGAAGCCGTGTTCAGGTCAACGCCTACGGAGTTTACGCAGTCCTCTACGACGCCGCCCAGAGCCTCGTTCATGCGTGCCTGGGGCATATCGTGCTGATACTGACCGACGCCGATAGCCTTTGGCTCGATTTTTACCAGCTCCGCCAGAGGGTCCTGGAGACGGCGTGCGATCGAGACCGCTCCTCTCAGGGTAACGTCGAAGTCCGGGAACTCCTCTGCCGCCAGTTTGGAGGCGGAGTAAACGGAAGCGCCTGCTTCGCTGACCACCATGTAGCTGACCTGCTGGGGTATCTCTTTTATGACCTCGGCGGCGAACTGTTCGGTCTCCCGGGATGCCGTGCCGTTGCCGATAGAAATTGTAGTTACGCCGTGTCTGGCGATAAGCTCCTTGATGGTTTTCTTGGAGCGTTCATATTCCGCCTTGGAGCTTGTGCAGTGGATAACAGCAGTGTCCACGACCTTTCCTGTGGCGTCGATGACAGCCACCTTGCAGCCGGTTCTGTATCCGGGGTCGAGACCGAGGATGACGCTGTTTTTCAGCGGCGGCTGGAGGAGAAGCTGACGGAGGTTCGAGGCGAACACCTTGATAGAGCTTTCAGCGGCATTTGCCGTCATTTCCGAGCGGATCTCGCGCTCTATGGATGGGAAGATCAGACGCTTGTAGCCGTCCTCCGCAGCCTCGCGGACAAGCTCTCCGCAGGCATTGTTTGCCTTGACGTATTTTCCAAGGATAATATCCGTAGCCGCCGTCTCGTCCAGCGAAAGGGAAACCTTCAGGAAGCCCTCCTTTTCGCCCCGGTCAAGGGCAAGGACGCGGTGGTCGGCAACTTTTGAGACAGGTTCTGAGTAGTCGTAGTAGTTCATGTATACGCTTTCCGCCTCGGCGTCCACAGCCTTGGAGACGATCTCGCCCTTGTCAGATGCAGCCTGACGGAGCTTTTTCCGCAGGTCGGCGTCGTCTGAGATATCCTCGGCGATAATGTCCATTGCGCCCTGAACAGCGGCGGCAGCGTCGGGAACCTGCTTCTCCTCGCTGATGAAAGCGGCAGCCTCTTCCTCCGGGGAAGTGCCGTCCGCCTGCTCCATAATTACCTTCGCCAGAGGGTCGAGACCCTTTTCTCTTGCTATGCTTGCACGGGTACGTCTCTTAGGCTTGAACGGGCGATAGATGTCCTCCACCTCTACAAGAGTGACGGCGGCGGAAATGGCATTCTCAATTTCCGGAGTCATTTTCTCCTGTCCCGTAATGGCAGTGCGGATCTCCTCCTTGCGCTTTTCCAGATTACGGAGATAATTCAGGCGGTCTGAAAGTTCGCGAAGTATCTGGTCGTCCAGCGAGCCGGTGACTTCCTTACGGTAACGGGCGATGAAAGGGATAGTCGCGCCCTCGTCGATAAGCCCTACGGTGTTGTCCACCTGCTCCTGTCTGAGGCTGAATTCCTGTGCCAGTGTTTTGTTAATATCCATTATTTATCATTCCTTGTCAGTTATTATCTGCGGTTTCTTCGGGTTCGTAGCTGTCTATGCGGTCTATCCAGGAGAACAGCGTCTTGGCGATGTCGCGGTAGACGACGATATTATTCTTCTCGTTGAGCACCTCGTGGCGCATACCGTCGAAAAGCCTGTGGGAAATGCGTTCATATCCGGCTTTTTCCAGCTTTTTCATTGATTTGAAGAATTTCTCCTCCGAGATCATCACCGGGTCGTCCCTGCCGGAGATGAAGCGTATAGGCAGCCCGGGATTTCTGACTTCCCAGTCTTTTTTGCTGTAGCAATGCTGCAAGAGATAGAGCAGACTCTCATAGCCGTTGAGGGTATACCTGAAATTGCAGAGCGGGTCGGCATTGAAAGCCTCCACTACCTCTTTCCGGCTGCATACCCAGGATCGCGGCGCAGACCCGAAAGATCTGTTGAAAATTTTCTCCGAGATCTCAAAGACCTTTTCGCTCCTGAAACGGCTGGTATCTCCCTGGACAAGAGCGCTGTTGATGGCGCGTACCGGGGCGGAGAACCGGCTGTAGGACGGCGATCCTATAAGGATAAGTCCGTTTATGTCACTGTCATGCTTCTTTAAAAAGCAGCGTGCGCCGAGAGAGCCCATACTATGACCTATCATAAAGCAGGGCAGCCCGGGAAACTTTTCCCGGATGATGCTGTTGAGCTGAGCGATGTCGCTGACGAAGCCCTCGCCGCCATCCTTGAACATGAAGCCAAGGTCATCCTCCGAGCAGATACTTTTTCCGTGACCGCGATTATCATGGATAACTGTGATAAATCCCTGTTCTGCGAGATAGTCCATGAAGTCGAAGTAGCGGTCTTTGTATTCGTTCATGCCGTGAATAAGCTGTACCACACCGTAGACATCACCGGGAGGAACAGCCATAACAGCAGATATATTCAGTCCGTCGTGACCCGAGACAAAGCTCAGATCCTTCATATCGGCATTGAGCATAGTAAACCTCCTGTCATGTGTCAACAATACACTCTTATTCTACCACAAATCCGGAAAAAAAGCAAGAGAAATTTTACAAGAGGTTCTGATGCGTTTTATCCCAGTAAGTTCACAGTTCTTTCATAATGTGAAAGATTTATGAAAAAAACTTCTCCGGATTTATATATTCGTCTCATTTTTATTTCACAAGGGCTGGGTATAATAACATCATCAAAGGCGGAAAGGTCTTTGGAATACTCAGAACAACGCCACATTAAGCGATGTGAACAAAAGGAACGTGATTATAATGAATAATAAGAGAGAGTACGATTTCGGAATTGAAGCTATGGAAGAAGCAGGAGGAACAGCTCCCGTCGGCGATGCGCCTAAGAAGCCGAAAAAGCGCTGGGCAATGAAAATTTCAGCCTCGCTTGTGGCTATGGCGATGGTTTCGGCAGGCTCTATCGGCATATACAGCAGAGTCGCCGGCAGCAATAACTCTCCTGCACATGAAATAAGCGAGGAAAACGCAGGAAACAGCTCCGTTACGGCTGACGCCATGAATGTTATAAAAACCGAAAAGCCCGGAAGAACCGAGCTTACAACGGAGGAGATAGTAGAAAAGGTACTTCCGTCTGTTGTGGGCATCGAATCGGAATTTACAATGGTTTCCGACAGTAGCTCCAACGATTTCTTCAACGGCTTTGGCGGATTCGGAAATTTCGGCGGCTACGGCAATTACGGTCAGCAGGAGACTGAGGAGAAGAAATCCGTTGGCACAGGGACAGGAGTGATAATCGACGAAAGCGGCTATATCGTCACAAACGCCCATGTTATCTACGATTCCCAGTACGGTGCGGAGCTTGCGGACAGCGTTTCCGTTATTGTTGACGGCGACGATACCTATGACGCGGAGATCATCGGCTATGACACCGACTGCGACCTTGCGGTGCTGAAAATCGACGCTGACGGACTTACCGCGGCGGAGTTCGGCGACAGCGACGCCCTCAAGCTGGGAGAAAGCGTTACTGCCATAGGAAATCCCCTCGGCTTTGAGCTGATGAACACGGTCACAAACGGCATAGTTTCGGGACTTGACAGAAATATCACCATAAATGACAAGGCGATGAATCTTATTCAGACCAACGCGGCTATAAACTCCGGAAATTCCGGAGGGCCGCTTATCAACAAGTACGGACAGGTCATCGGCATCAACTCCGCGAAGATGTCATCCAGCTACTCCGGCGAGGCTTCTATAGAGGGAATATGCTTTGCCATCCCGTCGAACAAGGTTTCGGACGTTGTTGACGATCTAATGGATTACGGCTATGTGACAGGCAAGCCTCAGCTTGGCATCACCTGCCAGGACGTAACTGAGGATATCTCAGAGATGTACAATATGCCCGTAGGCGTATGCGTTTTCGAGGTAACTGAGGGCAGCGCGGCAGACAGGGCAGGTCTGGAAAAGGGCGATATCATCACTGCCGTTGACGGTAAGTCTGTGACCACAGCCGAGGAGCTGAACGCGGAAAAAAATCGTCACGAAGCAGGGGATGAGATAGAGATAAAATATGTCAGAAACGGAGAGGAGAACACGGTCACAGTCGAGCTTGACGAAAAGGCTCAGGAGGAATAACAAAAAACACCGCGCAAAGACGTAAGACAGGTCTTTGTGCGGTGTTTCTTTAGTGTCAGAGAATAAAACAGATCAGTCCGCTGCATCCGTCGTTGATGATCCTCTCCAGCGTCTCCTGGAGCTTCAGACGGGCGTCCATCGGCATTTTGTACAGCTTGTTGTGCAGTCCCTCATTGACCAGCTCGTGAAGGGACTTTCCAAAGATATTGCTGTTCCAGATCTTTGTCGGGTCATCGTCAAATCCGTCCAGGAGGTACATGATAAGCTCCTCCGACTGCTTTTCCGAGCCGACTATCGGCGACACAGCCGTGTTGATATTGGCTTTCATCATGTGTATGGAGGGCGCGGAGGCTTTCAGCTTTACGCCGTATTTTCCTCCCTGCTTGATTATGCGCGGCTCTTCCAGGGTCATTTCTTCCAGCTCCGGCATGACTATTCCATAGCCCGTCGCCTCCACCTCTTCAAGCGCAGGGGCGATCCTGTCGTATTTGCGGCGTATGTCGTTCAGCTCCATAAGCAGCGGCAGCAGATCGCTTTCGCTTTCCAGCTTCAAGCCCGTGGTCTCGCCTAAGATCTTATAGAACAGGCTGCTGTCAAGCTCCGCAGTTATAGTCACCGAGCCTTTTCCCAGATCCATTGAGGTCGTGGCGGCGGAGACGATATGCGGACAGGTGGACATTGCCTCCGCGGCAGAGCTTGCCTCCCGGACAAGACGGACGCCCTTTGCCGCCTCGCGTATGCAGTCCAGGATCTCCGTGCGCAGCCAGTGACCCTTTTCCAGCGTGTTTATCCACCGCGCCGTGCGAATGTTGATCTCCCGTACGGGAAAGCTGTAAAGAATTTCCTTTATAAGCAGCCGGATATCGGCTTCGTCAAGGCTGAGGCAGTTTACCGGCACAACGGTGGAGTCGTACTTATCCGAAAGCTCCGCAGCCATTGCCTTTGCCTCCGGGGAGGTGGGATTAACAGTGTTGAGTACGACCACGTAGGGCTTGCCGAGACTTTTCAGCTCTCCGATGACCCTCTCCTCGCATTCCTCGTACTCGCTTCTGGGAATGTCTGAAATGCTGCCGTCGGTGGTGACGACCAGCCCGATAGTGGAATGGTCGGTAATTACTTTTCTTGTGCCGATCTCCGCCGCCATGTTAAAGGGGATCTCCTCATCGAACCAGGAGGTCATCACCATTCTCGGCTGCTCGTTTTCGATATAGCCCATGGAGCTTGGGACGATATATCCCACGCAGTCAATGAGCCGGACGTTAAAGGATGCGCCGTCGCCCAGGCTGACCTCTACTGCCTCCTCCGGAATGAATTTCGGTTCCGTAGTCATTATGGTTTTTCCTGCTGCGGATTGCGGCAGCTCGTCAACTGCGCGCTCGCGCATAAACTGGCTCTTGATGTTGGGGATAACGAGAGTTTCCATAAAGCGCTTTATAAAGGTGGATTTTCCCGTGCGCACAGGACCGACCACGCCTATGTAAATATCGCCGCCTGTTCTCTCGGCAATGCTGTTGTATATATCTTTGTTCATAGTATCTCCTGATCTCTTTATTATTTTATCGGAATAAGAAGCATACTGCCCTTTTCAGTTTTGTTTTCTGTCAGCTCGTTTTCCTCGGCGATGGCGTCCACCTCCGTGGCGAAACGCTTGGCAATGTCCCATATATCCTCGTTCTCGCCGCAGAAATACAGCTTTATGGCATAATCGCCGTCGCGGCTCTTTTTCACCGTATCGTCCACAGTAAGCTCGGTTATTCCGCGTATTCCGCTGCTGCCTGCTGCATAGAGACGTACAGTGGCATCCGCTTTGGCTGTCAGCTCGCCCTCGGCGGAGATGTTGTACGAGACCGTGATATTCCCCGGCTCGGCTGTAACTGTCTGTCCGGAGAGGTCGTCGCCCAGCTCAAAGGTCTCCTCGAAAGCCTCGTCGTGGTCAGGCATGATAACTGCGCCTGATTCGTCCTCCGCCGCCATGGAGTAGGTCAGCATACCGGAGATCACTACGGATCTTCCGTCGCCTCCCACATGTGTGTTGATATTTTTCGGACTGCACCACATGGCAAAGATCTTTTTAGGCACGTCGTCGCCCCGGCAGAGCTTTGCCGTGTGGCGGAAGCTTTCGCGGTACACTGACGGGACTTGCTCCGCCGGAATAAGCTCCCGGGACATATCGCAGGGATAAACTGTAGAGTAGGCGTCCGTCACAGCCATAAGCTCCGTGGGCTTAACGGCGCGGCAGCGTATACGCAGCTCCGGTTCAAGGCGGACGGAGCGGTTTTCACCGTTTTTGTCGGGAAGGGGAGTTACGGCGCATCCCATAACATCCGCCTCCACAGTGCAGATAAAGGTGTCGTCAACGCCCTCAATGTCCACTATCTGGCTGAACGGCAGCGATATTTCCGCTGATTCTATGCCGCTTTCGCAGGAGTATAGCATCGTGACGGCGGCTTCTCCCTTTACAAGTATCTTTCCGGAGATCAGCTTCTTCTCGCAATCGCCCACGGTGCAGCCCGTGCGGATAATGCCGATAATATCAGGCTGCGCGGAGGTCAGCTCCATGGTCTCGCAGAGCTGTATCTGTTTCTCGGCGGAGAGCTTTTTTGCGGCATATCTCACCGGTATTTTTTTCAACTGAATGTTCATTCCGAAAGCGTCGCTGACGACTTCCCTCGGCTTCTCTCCGGTGACGGCTATCTGTACGGAAACAGCGCCCCGGACGTCCAGCCTGCGCTTATTCACCGCACGAAAATTTACATGATCGGTCTTGGCTGTCAGCTTTATCTCCGGAGACTGGGGACTGCTGCTCAGCTCGATAGTCTTTGAGAAATTCTGACGCTGTGAGATGCACTGGAGAGGCGCTCCGTTTTCCCCTGAATAAATAAGGCGGATGTCGCAGCAAAGTTCATATGAGAGCTTGTCACCGCTGACGCTTCTCTCGGTAACAACAGGACACACCTCGCAGCGGATAAGGCGGAAAACGTCCGGGTAGTAGTCCGGGAGAATGTAGTCCAGTTCCACGCCGTGCTCCTGAATACCGCTGTAGACCGTCTCCGCTGACGAGACGGTCTCCTTGTTTATCTTGAAATCCATATATTTCCTCCTTTATTAAGGAAGCACTGATTAAATCGCGCCTGACGGCTTTGCGCGTCATCTACTTGCAGATTTTCCGTCATATCACACAAAAACTCCTTGCCATACGATAGTATGCCTGCGTCGTTTTTATGCAATCTGACGAAAAATCTGACTGCGTATCTGACGCACAAGATTTAATCAGTGCTTCCTTAGCTTTGTAACAGTATATTCCGCCGGGAGAAGATATATAACCAATTCGCATACAAATTAGCTGACAACGAATCAGTATAAAAATGGTTACAAAGTGAAAATATTACTTGACAATCCGTGAATTATGACGTATAATATTAGTATACTGATTTTGCATCAGTCACATACGGGGCATTACTTAAACTGACTGCGGGATCGTATGGGCGGCAGAATGGGTTTGCCGCCGAACGCCTTTCAACATGAACAGGAGGATTAACAAATGGGAATTTTTTCGAGAATCGGTGACATTCTGAAGTCAAACATAAACGATCTTCTGGATAAGGCAGAAGACCCGGAGAAGATGGTCAAGCAGATCATTATTGATATGCAGAAAGAGCTGACTAACGCTACACAGAATTACGGTAAGGCCAAGGCAAGCGAGTATACTGCAAAGAAGAGAATGGATGAGGCTGTAAAGGAGTCCCAGAAGTGGGAAGCTATGGCTAAGACCGCTCTTTCTCAGGGCAATGCCGACCTCGCTAAGCAGGCTCTTGCAAAGAAAGTTTCTGTTGATGAGCAGGTGACCGCATATACTGAGATGTACGAGTCGATCTCCGCTCAGACAGACGCTCTTGGCGACCAGGTAGAGGCTCTCAAGGCTAAGCTGGAAGAGGCTAAGGCAAAGCAGGCGATGCTTATAGCACGGTCGCAGATGGCTGATACCAAGAAGAATCTGGCAAAGAGCGCAGGAAATTTCGACGGCAACAGCGCCCTTGAGAAGTTCAATCGCATGGAAGAAAAGGTTCAGCGGAAGGAAGCCGAAGCTGACGCTTTCACTGAGATAGCAGGGGGAGACAGCAGCGACCTTACAAATGCTTTTGCCGACCTGGAAAAGGATGCAAAGGTAGATGCCGAGCTGGCACGTCTTATGGCTGAGATGAACGGCGGAGCTGCACAGACTGAATAAAGACGGAGAAAAGGGATAGTTATGAGCAATACTGAGACAACAAGGAACAGGAAATTCACAAAAATGGCGCTCTCGATTGCAGGAGTGGCTTTCATTGCGGTTATTTCTATCATAATGATAGTCGGCAAGAATCTCTCTGGCAGAGACGACGATACCGAGGGTGAGTATGATGTCTGCGGTATAGGCGCATAACCGCAGATCTGGTTGATTTAATGAAACTAAGGGCTGATGCAGAATCACTGTGTCAGCTCTTTCGTCGTGAGCCGATAACATCGGGTTTCAAAAGGGACAGAGTCCCATGTCGACCGCAAGTCGACAAACACCGGGTTTCCAAAGGGGCAATGCCCCTTTGGCAGAGTCCAGAGGCAGCGCCTCTGGCAGGGTATGGGACAGAGTCCCAAGTCGGCGCAGCCGACAAAATCGGGTTTCCAAAGGGACAATGTCCCTTTGG
>JAGBGT010000119.1 GCA_017935865.1 Ruminococcus sp.
CTTTTCCAACAGTCCACTGGACTGTTGGAAAATTCACCCTTTGCGGAGCGCCTGAAGGCTGCGTCGACCTGCGGTCGACCTTGGGACTCTGTCCCAAACCCTGCCAGAGGCGCTGCCTCTGGACTCTGCAAAAGGGGCATTGCCCCTTTTGAAACCCGGTGTTATCGGCTTCGCCGATATGGGGCGCTGCCCCAAACCCTGCCAGAGGCGCTGCCTCTGGACTCTGCCAAAGGGACATTGTCTCTTTGGAAACCCGGTTTTATCGGCTGCGCCGATATGAGGCACTGCCCCATATTCCTTTGGAAACCCGGTGATTGTCAGAGTTCCTAATCATCAAAAACTTCGTCTTTCAACATATAGTAATTCGCGTCAAAATCGTCGATGATAAGCGCATCTCCGCTGGGTGTCGAGTCGCCGTGGAACGAATTTTCCGCCGGAACTTGCAGCTTCTGTATGTCATATCCGAAAAGGAACGGCACGCGCAGTGAAAGCATATACAGCTCGCCGGTCGTCATATTCGTTGTAACATTCGGCAGCACTTCGTCGGACACCTGCGAAATAACCGACGGGCCGATGTCCTTTACTTTGTTGAAAATCATCTCGATAACCTTGCGCTGGCGTTCGGTACGCTCGAAATCAGCATTTCCCACATAACGTATACGCGCATAGGAAAGCGCCTGTTTGCCGTTCAGCTTGATCTTGCCGTCATCGTCAACGTCCAGCAGATCGTCAAGAGCATCGTCGCCCATAAGCCCGTTGACCTCTGCCTGCAAAATTGTGTTTATCTCGCGTATTTCCGCCTCGCTCACGTCGATCTCGATACCTCCCACTGCATCCACGATGTTGGCAAAGGAGACGAAGTCAACAGCGGCATAGTTGTCGATTTTTATGCCAAAATTTGCCTCAATGGTGTCCATTACCAGGTCTGCGCCGCCGTAGGAGTACGAGGCGTTCAGCTTATCCCAGCCGTATTCCGGGATATCCACGTAGCAGTCGCGCATAAACGACGTCAGCGTTATCTCGTCTGTACGCTTGTTGATCGAAACAAGCATCATTGTATCGGAACGTCCTCTTTCGCCTCCGCGGCTGTCAGAGCCGATAAGGAGGACGTTAGTCACATAGCTGCGCGAAATAGCGCCTCCCGTCCTGTTTCTGTCGCCGGATTCCACGTATTCAAGCTTTTTTATCAGGCTCAGCGATGCGCAGGAATAAACGCCGAAAATTATCAGGAACAGAATTATCAAGACCAGCAGAATCCTTGTCAGTATTCGCCAGATAAGCGGCTTTTTTCTCTTCCGTTTCTTCTTTTTCGGAGGAGGTGCGGCGGACTGCCGTCTTGGCGGCTCGCGGTATTCGTCCCGGTAAGGGCGAGCCGGCTGACCGTATTCGCCGCGGTTATCCGTGGACGGTCTGTGATACGGCTGTCCATAGCCCTCCCGGTATCCCGGAGCGTCAGGCTGCCGGTAATATTCCCGGGGCGCTGATGTACGCTGCTGAGGTGCGGCAGGGCGGCTTTCCGTCCGCCTGCTGTTCATTCTTTCCGCATAGGCGGCACGTTCACGCGGGTCTATATAAATGGTACTGGTGTTTTCGTTGTCGGAGTTTGTTCTCTTTGACATTGTTTCACTTCCTTTATCAGGACAGCTTTTTCGCTCCTGCGGCAAAGCAGGTGAGCGCCGTGCAGATAAGGTTATATATTATCATTGCGGTAGCTGACATATACATATAATCAAATTCAAACGCCTTTGACAGGATTAGCAGCATGGAAAGCCCGAATCCCAGCAGAATTGATGCCGCCTGGAATATAAGCGCCGTTATGGCTGAGGCGTGGACCTTTTTGATTCCCAGTATAAGCTGTGCCATTGAGCTGAATTTTCCCGTACACGCCATAGATGCGCTGATGCTCTCGGATTTTCTCGTTTCGATATCGAAATCCTGGTGAAGCTTATGGGGAAGGACTTTTACCATACCGGAGGGTATGCCAAGCGCGCTGGCTATCCGATTCTGGGTGATAAACGGATCGACTGTTTTGACGATAATGCAGATCTTCTTTTTTGTCAGTCTTTCCGCCCAGATCTTCACCGACCTTGCACCGGAAACGTCAACCACGAACATTGCCGCAAGATTGCCGGAAATAGACAGATATACGGCGTCACGCCCCTGAGCGTAGTCGGCTTCCTGGGATTTTGTGGGCAGTCCCTCGATATTGTGTGCAAGCATAAGCTCGCGGCTTCCCAGGAGAACGCGGCGGTTCTTTATCCAGCCGCACAGCCCCATATCCTCCTCGCAGGAGAAATTGTCGATTTTATACAGCAGATCCTCTTTGCCCTCGATAATGTCGGCGAAAAGCTGCGTCATCAGACTCTTTCCGTGGTAAGCCAGGCTTGCGGCGTCTAAAAAGGCTTCGTCGGGTTTGGTGTTGGAAAAGACTTTTATTCCGCCGAGCTTAATGCTGCCTGTCGGGAAGAGCGTATCCGCCGAGGCAAGAACGGAGTTAGTGTCGTAAAGATCGTCCACACTCTGGTAGCCCAGCAGGATGCCTTTATTTTTCAGCGTCTGCTTTGAGACCTTTTCAAGGGGAATATTGGCGGCAAAGGGAATGGCGATGCAGGAGCTTGCACATATCAGCATACTGAAAATGGAGAATCCGAAAGCCGCGGCAGCTCCTCCGAAAAATGTTCCCATGCGGACAAATGTCACAAAAAGGGCTGTGACCGCCGAGATAACAAGGCATATCGGCGCTGCACGGCGGCAGAAGCTGTCGGTAATGTCCGAGGAATAGGTGTACCTGAGAAAATCGGTCAGGTAGTCTGTAGGTCTCATGGCGGCGAGAATGGGAAAATCTCCCAGAGTGCCTCTGGTAAGCCGCTCCGCGCGTTCCTCGTCCTTGACGTAGACAACGCCGTGTCTGTCGAAATTCTTGGAGACGAAGTTGAAATTCCGCTTCGCCCTCTTCATTATCAGAAGTTTGCCCACCGCGTTAAAGAGCAGCGCTAAAATTCCCACGGGCATATAAATATGGATAGTTTCCGCCTGCGCCATGTCCCTTGCTCCGAATGCGGCAAGGAGACCTGCGAGGCAGCTTACGGCGGTTATCGCTGTCATGGAGTCGCCGTCTGCCCTGAGCCTGACCAGATTCCGGAAGCCCTTGGTGATAACGGGTATGGAATAGACCAGGGATAGCACGCCTAAAACCAGGTGCGCGATCAGATATGTGGTAATGCTGTTGATGCTGAGAAAGCTCAGTATCGGCAGGTCAAACCGGCTGCAAACAGTCATATACAGGCTGAGAAACGCCGTCAGGAAGAGGACTGCAACCCGGTTTGAAATTGTATTTTTCAGCTCGTAGATATCCCGTCCCACGTCCTGAACGTCGCCGTAGTAGTTGAAATCCACGATACGCTTGGTGCGTTTGCTTTTTGTCTGGAGTCGGGTGTATTCCTCCACATCCCTGGGTACATGGACGTCCAGGGACTTCTCGTCGATTTTCTCCCTTCCGCTGAGATCGAGCCGCGTGGTCTCACTTCTCGGCGTGGGAGAAACCGGTCTTGCCGCATTAGCTGCCTCTCTGGAGGGCACGATATCCGTCAGAAATTTTCTGTTCTCCGGATCTTCCGCCTCGTTGATTATCTCAACTCTGCTCCTTTTCTTCTTGCTGAACTCCGGGGGCGTATACATATACTCGCCGTCGGGAGTTTCCTTTGAGTAGGTGCGCTTTTCTCGGGTATGACTGCGCTTTTTCTTTTTCGTCTTTTTTTCCTTTTCGGCTTCCCTGGCTCTTGTAGAGTCAGCCATTCTCCTGATTTTCGGAGCACCCTCCGGCGGCATTGCCGGGGCTTCCGAGGTGTCGGAGTAAACCAGATTAATACCCTCAGCGTCTGCGAAGGCTGCTTTTTTAGCGGAACGCTCCGCCGGGCTTATCTCATTGTTGGCGAAGGTTTTTTCCTCGCTGTCAAAAAGCTCCTTCTTCTCATGGGAGACGGCGGCAGGTCTTGGAGCTCCCTCCGCCTTTTTTTTGTCAGCGACGGCGGAAATAACGATCTTCCGTGCGTCGGCTCTCCCGACATGGGCGGATGATGTATCGTCGGGGTCGGGCTTATATTCGTTGAGAATGTCCTCAAGGGAGAGCTTGCTGTCAGACATTTTTCTCACCCCGGCTTTCCGCGTTTCGCTGGCGCAGTATTTCGTACATGAAAATTCCGGCAGCTACAGAGGCGTTCAGGGAATTTATTTTTCCCAGCATTGGCAGTTTTATCATGAAATCGCATCTTTCACGTATGAGCCTGCTGATGCCGAATCCCTCCGAGCCGATAACAAGACCGCAGCTTCCGGTGAGATCCGTTTGGGTGTACTCACTTCCGGAGGCGTCGGTGCCGTATATCCACACGCCTGCTTTTTTCAGCTTATCAATTGCTGCGGCGAGATTTGTAACGCGTGCGACAGGCACATAGCTTGCCGCTCCGGCGGAGGTCTTGAAAACGGTTGCGTTAAGCCCTGCGCTATGCCGTTTTGGGACGATTATTCCGTCCGCGCCGGAGGTTTCGGCGGTACGGATTATCGCGCCCAGGTTATGGGGATCTTCTATCTCGTCGCATATGATGATAAATGGCTTAGTTCCCTTTTTTTCCGAAACGGCAAGGATGTCCTCCACGGAGACATATTCCGCGCAGGCGCCAACTGCCGCAACGCCCTGATGTGATGCGCCGCCGGACATTTTCGACAGCTTCTCCTCCCGGACGTCCTTTACAGGAATGCCCTTTTCCTTGGCGAGTCTGCGGATTACCCCCAGACTTCCGCCGTTTCCGTCTATGTAGATCGTATCGAGGTTCGCACCTGATTTCAGCGCCTCGATAACCGGATTTCGTCCACAGATTATATTGTCTCCAAGATCATTTTCTCTTTGTTCTTTGTTTTTTCTATCTTTTATTTCTTTTTCCATTTTTTGACTCCTTAGGAACTGTCCAAATAAAGGCAGCGCTGCGCTGGATCTATGTGTACAGCTCCTCAATATTAAAGCACAGAGGCTTTACCTAATATTATATCATTTTTTCTGCGGAATTACAATAGCAAAAACGTATTTTTTATAATTTTCCAGGAAAAATTTATCCCCGCTGCCGTTGCAGATTTGGGGCAACAGCAGCGAGGATGTTCACAGGCTTACGCCTATTTTCTTTTATGCTCGGATTTGTCGGAATACATATTTTCGTCGGCAATACGTATCATATCGTCAAGACCGTTGTATTCCTGCATCGGTTTTGCAGAGCAGCCGATACTTGCATGGACGGTATACGGCTTGTCAGACTTTTTGTTGTAGTCGCTGAGAAATCCCAGAAATCTGCTCTTGAACTCAGTAAAATATTCTCCGGCGTCGTCGGACGGAATAATTGCCGCAACGCAGAATTCGTCGCCTCCGAAGCGGGCGCATATCTCTCCCTGAACTGAGCTGCTGACCAGAGCGCGTCCGACTGTGATTATAGCGTTATCGCCCTCCTGGTGACCGAAGTTGTCGTTTATGTATTTCAGCTCGTCCAGATCTGCCGAAATAACCACTACAGCGCGGGACTTTTTACTGTCAACGATCATCCGGTTGCTGAAACTCTCAAAGAATCCGCGGCGGTTGTAGAGTCCGGTCATAAAATCGCGCTGGGACATGAGATGAAGCTCGTTGTTTGCGCGCACAAGCTGTTCGTTTATCCGGCGTATCTGTATTCTTCCGTGAAAATTTCCCAATGAGGAACAGATCGCGTTCATGAGAATGTGTACTTTCTGATATTGGTCTATATCTATTTCCGGCTGAAAAACACAGTAGCCCATTACCATGTCGATAAAGTGTATCGTGCAGACGATTATCGGGTCTTCCCTCTCGGTTATCATGTCATACCGGGGGATCAGCTCCGATACCGGAAGCGAGCAAGGTTCAAAATCACGCCAGAAATAGCGGTTATAGATTATGTCGACATTCTCGCTGAAGGACTTTTCGCCCTTATGATATGTTCCGTAGCTCGACGCATCAAAAATATCGTCGTTCAGGGCAAATACGTTGGTGTGCAGCCTGAATTTGTCTATCAGGATAGAAGGCAGCTCGTCAATGTCGTTCATTTTCGAGATGGACGACTGGATCGTACAGATCAGATCCTGTCTGTCTGCAGAGAGTCTCAGGCGGTCGATGAGAGTCTGCATGGCAAGGTTGATATTTTTTTCGGTCATGCCCTTGCAGCCGCATGACTGCGATAGGATCATGTGAAATCCGACGGTCTGATTCCTCGGCACCTCCTCTCCGCGTTCCAAAGCGGCAATAGTATCAAGAATGAGACGGCTCATTTTTTTGTAATCCTGCTGGCAGGTGGTAAGGTGCGGCAGGTGGTAACTCGCCTGCTCTATACCGTCGAAGCCGGTGATGATGCAGTCGCCCGGAATGTTGTAGCCGTGTTTCTGCAAATATCCGCTGGCGGCGATCGCCATAGAATCATTGGCGCAGATAATGGCGTCGGGGAGACTGCGGTTTTCGATCTCGAACCAGTTCGCCATTACATCAAGAGTAGGCCCGTCCCAGAACTGACCGTATCCGACGTTGCTCTCGTCAAAGGGAAGACCGCAGTCCTCCAGAGCTTTTTTAAAGGCGGCAGTACGTTCCGCGGAAAAGGGGTTTTCCTCTGCCCCAGTGATAAGAAACAGCTTATGTGCGCCGTGCTCCTCGATAACGTGCCGGACCAGCCGCTCGAAAATATCCGCATAGGAGAAAGAGAAGTTATAGCAGCCTTCATACTCTTCATCAATTGTAATTGTCGGGACATTATATTTCCGGCAGTTGTCAATTATCATCCGGACAATACTCTTCATACAGAGAAAACTTGGAAAAATTATAAGCGCGGAGAGCTTTTCATAAGGGATCAGCCGAAAAACCGAGGCTTCGCCGTCGTTGTTTGCATTGTTCTGTTCGTACAGATCCGTGCACGAGTTGAAGATCAAAAGACGGAATCCTTTTTTTACAGTCTGTTTATTTAATTCTTTGATAAAATTGAAGCGATCCTCGTCGTGTATCGTTGACAGACAGACGCCGATGAGCTTAGGGATGACTGCCATACTCCACCTCCTCTGTAAAGAAAATGCGAATCTCTGCTTTCCATGTTCTATTTTACCACATTATTATCCAAAAGTAAAGACCTTTTTGGAAATATTTACAGAGAGTTAAAAAACAAAACAATAGTTATAATGCTGTAAAAGAAACTTGTGAGATATTCACAAAAACAATTGGAATTATTTGTTGAAAATATGTGAATGATATGTGAAATTTTGAAAACGACTTTACAACGGGGAATAAAGGTGGTATAATTAACTGTGTACAGATATGACCTGACTGCGCATCCGCAGGTCAGTTTTGTGCATCATAGAAAGAGAGAAAATAAGCTGGAGATGATAATTATGAAAAATAAATGGTTAAGACTCACTGCTTTATCGGCTGCGCTGGTGATGTCGGCTTCAATGGGCGGCTGCGGAAAAGAAGTCACGAACGACGAAACATCCGGTTCGTTCAGTATTGCAGGCGGAACGGGAGCGGGAGATGCCGAGGGCACTTCCCAGGAGAGCATTACCTCATCTGTGGACGCGACCCAGGGGCAGACAAACGATCCTGCCGTGACAACATCAGTGTCCGGCGATAATGGATTTTCTGCCGTTACCAGATCTGCTGAGGAGCTGGAGGGTATTATCGGAAATAACGGCTCACACGGAGGCAATGGCGGTTCACAGGGCGGAAACAACGGCTCGCAGGGCGGCAACGGCACCTCACAGGGCGGCAATGGCGGCTCGCAGGGCGGAAACAATGGCTCACAGGGTGGAAACGGTGGAACGTCCGCTCCCACAGGCATTACCCTCAGTTACTACAGCGCAGAGGTGATTGTCGGTCAGACTATCCAGTACCCTGTTGTTTCGGAAACTATTTCCGAGGTGTGGACAAGCTCCGACAACAGCATTGCCACTGTTGATGCGGCAGGAAATATCACCGGCGTTTCCGAGGGAAACTGCGTTATCCGGGTAGTTTCCGCTGAAAACAGCAGTATCGGCGCGGAGTTAAAAGTTACCGTTACAAGCAGCAATGGTATTCAGGAAGTTGACGACGTAACGTATGTTGACGGCATTCTTATTGCAAATAAGACCTACGCACTTCCTGATTCCTATAACCCGGGCGGTCTGACTTCGGAGACGAGCCAGGCGTTTGCCGAGCTTGCTGCCGGAGCTGCAAACGACGGTCTCAGTATATATGTTTCTTCAGGATTCCGTTCATATTGGGATCAGGACTACATCTACAATAACTACGTTGCCCAGAGCGGTCAGGCGACAGCGGATACTTTCTCCGCCCGTCCGGGACATTCTGAGCACCAGACAGGTCTTGCTATCGACGTAAATGAGATAAGCGACGCTTTCATCGGTACTCCGGAGGCGATATGGCTGGAGGAGCACTGCACGGAGTACGGTTTTATAATCCGCTATCCCAAGGGAAAGCAGCAGATAACAGGCTACAAGTACGAGCCGTGGCATATCCGCTATGTCGGCAAAACGGTGGCGCAGCAGTTTAAAGATGCGGCAGCGGCGGCTGGCGACCCCTATCTCACGCTGGAGGAATATCTCGGCATCGACTCATATTATCACTAATTGTGAAAAAAGGGAACGCTGTTTTTGGCGTTCCCTTCGCTTGTTGAGAAATCAAAAAGGGACGCTGAATCGCGTCCCTCTTCAATGCGTAACATATTAACCGAAATATCTCTTGAGCAGACCCTCGAATGCCTTGCCGTGGCGAGCTTCGTCCTTAGCCATTTCGTGAACCGTGTCGTGGATAGCGTCAAGGTTCAGCTCCTTAGCTCTCTTAGCCAGATCGAGCTTGCCCTGTGTTGCGCCGTGCTCGGCTGCAACTCTCTTCTCCAGGTTTTCCTTTGTGGAGGAGGAGACAACATCGCCCAGAAGCTCTGCGAACTTAGCAGCGTGCTCAGCCTCTTCGTAGGCAGCCTTTTCCCAGTAGAGACCGATCTCGGGATAACCCTCTCTGAAAGCGACTCTTGCCATAGCGAGGTACATACCAACCTCTGTGCACTCACCGTTGAAGTTAGCGTTAAGACCGTCGATGATCTCCTGATCTGTAACAGCCTTAGCCACGCCTACCTCGTGCTCGCAGGCAAAAACAAGCTTTTCATCAGCAGCCTTCTTGATGAACTTAGAGCCGGGAACTCCGCACTGTGGGCATTTTTCAGGAGCAGAATCTCCCTCGTGAACATATCCGCAAACGGGACATACAAATTTAGCCATTTTAATTTCCTCCATGTATATAATATTTTATTAAAGGCGTTTTGCCTTATTGACTCAGACTGAATGCTTGACCCTGTCGTGTTCCTCAGCGCGCTTACCGTTGTTGAAGCGATCGAGGGTTCCGACCAAATAGCCGGTTATACGCCGTACACGGTCGAAAGGGACATACGCAAAACCAAATTTCAAATCTACGAAATCCCCATCGGTGGTGACAGTCATTTCCTTGATCTGGCGGTCGCTGTACTTGTTTTTTCCATATTCGATGTAAGCGTCGATTTCCTGCTGGGAAATCTGTTCTCCTATGACATTTACCTTGACAGACATAATAATTCCTCCGTGAAAAATCCTGCGCAGGAGGTCTATTGTATTTCTTATTACGAATATCATTTTATCATAAAACAACAAAAAAATCTGTTGCAATTGCAACAAGGAGATGGTTAAATTGTTAGCTGAAAATAACATTTTATTCAGAGGCGTTGACCCGGAAAACTGCCGGAGGATGATCTCGTGCTTTAATGCAGAGATAAAAAAGTTCCGGGAGGGCAGTTGTATACTTGATAATTCTCATCACGGCGAAAAGATCGGGATAATCCTGGATGGCTGCGCGTCAATTGTCCGTTTTGATATCAACGGCGTGAGGACTATAATCGAAAAGCTCGGTGAGCAGGGGATATTCGGAGAATATTTTACATTTTCCGCATCCTGCCGCGGAAGCGTCGTTATCGAGGCGGAGACGGACTGCGATGTCATGTTCATACGCCGTTCGGATATCCTGAAACGCTGCGAAAACGCCTGCCAGTGCCACTCTGCCGTGGTGGAGAATCTGCTGGAGCTGATGACGGAGAAATCAAGAACTTTAAACGAGCGTATAGAGGTGCTGAGTCAGCGGTCTATCGAGGATAAACTTATCACCTATCTGCAAATCGTTGAGGACAATACCTCCGAGGGTGAAGAGCCGCAGATACCGTTTTCCACGACAGCTCTTTCGGATTATCTTTGTGTCAACAGAAGCGCATTGCAGCGTGAGATATCCAGGCTGAAAAAAAACGGCATCCTGACTGTTTCAAAGAGAAATTTCCGGCTGAATCTGAAATCCGAGAGCTGAAATCGGCACGGAATCAGCCTTGACAAGTTACCGCAGGCTGTGCTATAATTATGGTAATAAAATACATGAAAGGACAGAAATATGGTAATAGAATTTATTAAATCAATCATTTTAGGCATTGTGGAGGGTATTACTGAATGGCTGCCTGTCAGCAGTACCGGACATCTCATTCTGGTCAACGAGTTCCTGAACCTTAACGTCAGCAGCGACGCCGAAGTAAACGAAGGCTTTGTCAATATGTTCAACGTTGTGATACAGTTGGGCGCGATAATGGCGGTCGTCGTTATTTTCTGGAAGAAGCTGTTCCCCTTCGGCAAAAAAAATAACCCCGATCCCTGGAAAAAAGAGGGCGTAGGCTCATATGTCAAGGCTGATATTATGACCATGTGGTTCAAGGTCATTGTTGCCTGTGTTCCGGCGGCAGTTATCGGATTTCTCTTTGACGAGACCTTTGAGCGGCTTTTCTACAAGCCCTGGATAATTGCAATTGCGCTGATTGTTTTCGGCGTGGCATTTATTGTCATCGAAAACCGTAACAAGAAATCATCCGCAAAGGTGAACAGTATGAGCGAGCTTACTTATACGGCTGCTCTTATTATCGGCGGATTCCAGCTTATCGCAGCTATTTTTCCTGGCACATCGCGTTCCGGAGCGACTATTCTCGGCGCGCTGATGATCGGAATTTCCAGGACAGTCGCCGCGGAGTTTACGTTCTTCCTGGCTGTCCCGGTAATGTTCGGTGCAAGTCTGCTGAAGCTCCTGAAATATGACGGGGGATTTACCGGTGAGCAGATCGGTATTCTTGCAGTTGGAATGATCGTGGCATTTGCAGTTTCCATGGTGGTTATCAAATTCCTGATGGACTACATAAAGAAGCACGATTTCAAGGTGTTCGGCTGGTACAGAATCGTCCTGGGAATCGCGGTACTTGCTTACTTTGGAATAAAGGCTGTAGTATAATCCGACGGGAGCAGGGAATGCCCTGCAAGAGAGGACGTTGCCTTATTTCAGATGTTTGACGGACTAAAGGCAACACTGCGCATCTCCGGCATAATCTTTGTGCGGTGTTGCCTAAAAGCTGCAAGATCAGCTTTTTTAGTAAACAAAATTCATAATACAAACAGAAACGAGGTTTTACATATGAAGAAAATTCTTGACTGGAACAAGTATCTTGATATCGCCGCTGACGCCGTCGCCGAGGGTGTCGTCATGCTGAAAAACGAAAACGGCGTTCTTCCGCTGAAAAAAGGGGAAACAGTCGCCGTTTTCGGACGCATCCAGCTTCACTATTACAAAAGCGGCACAGGCTCAGGCGGAATGGTAAACGTTTCTAAGGTCACAGGCATTACCGACGGTCTCCTGGAGGCTGGGGTAAAGCTTGGCCGTGAGCTGCTGGACATCTACAGAAAGTGGGACGAGGAAAATCCATACGACCTGGGAAAAGGCTGGGGAGCTGAACCCTGGTCTCAGGAGGAAATGCCGCTGACCGACGAGATCGTGCAGAATGCCGCCGGTGTCAGCGATACGGCGATAGTCGTCATCGGCAGAACTGCCGGCGAGGAGCAGGAGGTCCGCAATGAGCCTGGCTCTTTCCTGCTTACGGACAGAGAAAAGGATATGATCGCAAGGGTTCGCCGCAGCTTTAAAAAGATGATCGTTCTGCTGAATGTGGGCGGTCTTATCGACCTGGAATACATCGAGGAGCAGAAGCCGGACTCCATTCTCTTCGTATGGCAGGGCGGAATGACAGGCGGCACAGGTACTGCCCGTGTCCTTACGGGAGCTGTTTCGCCCTCCGGAAAGCTGCCCGATACCATTGCTTATAAGCTGGAGGATTATCCATCGCACAGTCATTTCGGCAACAGGGAAAGCAACTGCTACGCCGAGGATATCTACGTCGGCTACCGCTATTTCAGCACCTTTGCCCCGGAGAAAGTCCGCTATCCCTTCGGATTCGGTCTTTCCTACACAAGCTTTGAAACAGTTGTTGAAAACTCCGTCCGGGAGGGTGAAAAGGCAGTTTTCAGCGTCAGCGTGAAGAATACAGGTGAGACAGCCGGCAAGGAGGTCGTTTTTCTATACGTTTCCAAGCCTCAGGGCACTCTCGGACAGCCGGAAAAGGAGCTTTGCGGCTATGCCAAGACGAAAACTCTTGCGCCGGGTGAGAGCTGTCGGATGATGATGGAGGTGCAATTGAACGACATCGCATCCTACGACGACAGCGGAGTTACCGGACATCCCTGCTGCTGGGTACTGGAGCAGGGTGACTACAGATTTTTCGTGGAAAATTCAGAAAATGACGGCTCGCTTGTTGTTAGTCTTTCGGAGACAAGAGTTGTTCGGCAGTGCAGGCAGGCTCTTGCTCCGGTGGAGACGTTTGACCGAATGGTGAACCGCGGCGGACTTGCCTTTGAGCCTGTTCCGCTGAGCAGCGTGGACGAGCCTGCTCGCCGTCTGGAGGGACTGCCGGAGGAGATAGAATACACCGGGGATATGGGCATCAAGCTTGCCGACGTTTATACCGGAAAAAATACTATGGAGCAGTTTATCGCCCAGCTCAGCGATACGGAGCTGTCCTGTATCATCCGGGGGGAGGGTATGGGCAGCCCGAGAGTTACTGCCGGAACTGCCTCTGCCTTTGGCGGAGTTGCGGACTGTCTGACAAAATACGGTATCCCGGCTGCCTGTTGCTCTGACGGTCCTTCCGGAATGAGACTTGACTGCGGCACAAAGGCATTCAGCCTGCCCAACGGCACGATGATCGCCTCAACGTTCAATAAGGAGCTTGCGGAGGAGCTGTTTGAGTATATGGGACTGGAAATGGCTGCCAACAAGGTTGATTCCCTACTTGGCCCGGGAATCAACATACACAGGCATCCGCTTAACGGCAGAAATTTCGAGTATTTCTCGGAAGACCCGTATCTGACGGGAACTCTTGCCGCAGCCGAACTGCGCGGTATGCACAAGTCCGGGGTGACGGGAACGATAAAGCATTTCTGCGCAAATAATCAGGAGACGAACCGCCATTTCCTCGATTCTGTGGTTTCAGAGAGGGCGCTCCGGGAAATATATCTGAAAGGCTTTGAAATTGCCGTAAAACAGGGCGGCGCAGACAGCATCATGACTACCTACGGCAAGGTAAACGGCGTATGGACTGCCGGAAATTATGACCTGAACACTGTAATTCTGCGTGACGAATGGGGCTATTCGGGCATAACCATGACGGACTGGTGGGCGAATATCAACCGTCGCGGCGGAGAAGCCGACAAAACGGATTTCGCGGCAATGGCAATGGCGCAGAACGATTTGTACATGGTCTGCCCCAGAGGCGACAGCAACGACGACAATACCCTTGAAGCCCTGGAAAACGGCGATTTGAAGCGGTGTGAACTTCAGAGGAATGCGGCAAATATCTGTAGATTCCTGCTGCACACAAATGCCCTCAGACGGCTTATGGGCACGGCTGATGAGATCGTGATAACCGGCAGACCCGCTGAGGATAATCCTTCCGACGAGCCTGTTGTTTTCTACGAGCTGGACGGCGAGCTGACTATCGACCTGTCCGACGTTAAAACTATAAAGGGCACAAATTACAGCTTCGCTCTGACTGTTGTTGACCCAAGCTGGTACAAGGTGACGGTGACGGCGTCCTCGCTCCAGAGTGAGCTTGCGCAGATCCCGATGACCATATTTGCCATGGGAACGCCATGTGCCACATTTACCTGGAACGGTACCGGAGGAGAGGCAGTGTCCTATTCCGAGGAAACTCCAATGTTCTCAAGCTACACGGCGATAAGGCTCTACTTCGCCCAGAACGGACTTGACCTTATCAGCATTAAATTCGAGAAAACCGATAAGGCGGTCGATGTGGCTACCCTGAACGACTGAGGAGAGTCTATGAATATACAGATTTTCGGCACGAAAAAATGCTTTGATACAAAAAAGGCTCAGCGCTATTTCAAGGAGCGCGGCATTAAATTCCAGTATATCGACCTGAAAGAAAAAGAGATGAGCCGCGGTGAATTTGACTCCGTAAAGTCAGCCCTGGGCGGAATTGACGGTATGATCGACGAAAAGGCTAAGGACAAGCAGACCCTCACCCTTATGAAATATCTTTCGGAGGGCGACAGGGAGGAGAAGCTTTTTGAAAATCAGCAGCTTCTTAAAACTCCGATCGTGCGCAACGGAAAAAAGGCAGCTATTGGCTGCTGCCCAAAGGTCTGGGAACAGTGGGAATGATTTTTGCAGTTTGGTGAGAATTTTTTTCATTTCCATTGACAAACAACTGTGAGATGTTGTATAATATAAGTGCATATATTTGCAGAATTACAGGAGGATTTAATTCATATGTGTGGAATAGTAGGTTTTACAGGAACTGCTCAGGCGGCGCCTATACTCCTTGACGGGCTTTCCAAGCTGGAGTATAGAGGATATGACTCAGCCGGAATTGCTGTCCGCGACGGAGACGGTGACACAACTGTCATTAAGGCTAAAGGCAAACTTGAGGTTCTGAAAAAAATGACGAACGACGGCAGCACTGTCAGCGGAAGCTGCGGTATCGGTCACACACGCTGGGCGACTCACGGCGAGCCATCCACCCTTAACGCACACCCCCATGCAAGCGACGACGAAAATGTTGTTGCTGTCCACAACGGCATCATCGAGAATTATCAGGAACTGAGGGAGAAGCTTTCAAAGAGCGGTTATACTTTTAAGTCACAGACGGACACAGAGGTCGCAGTCAAGCTGGTGGACTATTACTACAAGAAGTACAGCCTGGGTCCGGTGGACTCTATCGCACGCGCTATGATCCGCATAAGAGGCTCTTACGCACTCTGCGTGATGTTCAGCGACTATCCCGGAGAGATCTATACTGCACGTAAGGACAGCCCCATGATAATCGGTATTACAGGCGGCGAAACATATGTTGCGTCCGATGTTCCAGCCGTTCTGAAATACACCAGGAACGTTTACTATATCGGAAACATGGAAATTGCCAGGTTGGAAAAGGGCAAGGCTACTTTCTATGACATCGACCGCGAAGAGATCCAGAAGGAGCTTGTGGAGATCAAGTGGGATGCCGAGGCTGCTGAAAAGGGCGGCTATGAGCACTTTATGCTGAAAGAGATCCATGAGCAGCCAAAGGTGATAAAGGATACCATTAATTCCGTTGTCAAGGACGGCAGAATTGATTTCGGCGAGCATGGTCTTACAGACGAGGAAATGGCTGAGATCAGCCAGATCTACATTGTTGCCTGCGGTTCTGCATACCATGTAGGAATGACAGTTCAGTACGTTGTGGAGGATCTCACCTCTATTCCGGTACGCGTGGAGCTTGCTTCGGAGTTCCGCTACAGAAAGATGAAGCTGGCGAAAAACAGCCTTGTTATTATCATCAGCCAGTCCGGCGAGACAGCAGACAGCCTTGCTGCACTGCGGCTTTCAAAGGAAATGGGCGTAAAAACTTTCGGTATCGTCAATGTTGTCGGCTCGTCGATTGCTCGTGAGGCGGACAGCGTGTTCTACACTCTTGCCGGTCCGGAGATCTCGGTCGCCACAACAAAGGCGTACAGCACGCAGCTTATTGCAGGCTATCTTCTGGCGATGCAGTTTGCGCTGGCGAGAGGCGAAATGGCTCAGGAGGAGTATGACAGGCTTCTTGCCGAGATGAATACGATCCCTGGAAAAATTGAAAAGATATTAGAGGACAAGGAGCGCATCCAGTGGTATGCCAATAAGCTTGCCGGATGCAAGGATGCTTTCTTTATCGGACGCGGAATAGACTATGCTATCGGTCTTGAGGGCAGCCTGAAAATGAAGGAGATCAGCTATATTCACTCCGAGGCGTATGCGGCAGGTGAGCTGAAGCACGGACCTATCAGCCTGATCGAGGATAAGATTCCCGTTATCGGAATCCTTACTCAGCCGGATCTCTTTGAGAAAACCGTCAGCAATATGGTTGAGGTAAAGAGCCGCGGCGCATCTCTTATGGGACTGACGACTTACGGCAATTACAGCATGGAGGATCTGGCGGATTTCACAGTTTATGTTCCACATACCGATCCGCATTTTGCAGGAAGTCTTTCTGTTATACCGCTCCAGCTTCTGGGATATTATGTTTCTGTGGCTAAGGGATATGACGTGGATAAGCCGAGAAATCTGGCGAAGAGCGTTACAGTTGAATAATAATCGGAGAACATTTTTAAATGGGGATGTCCTCTGATGCAAAAAACCACCGCCGGACGGACGGTGGTTTTTTTATTCATAAAGTCGCATAAAGATTAGTTTCCCATGCCGGAATATAAAGCTGGTGTCTAATGAAAAGTCGATAATTCGGGTTTATAAGCTTTATCAGCAGCGGCAGCTCGAAAATATCTTCGTTTCTATGGTAAAGAGAGATCATAAGCTTAGGAGAGTAGCGTGCGATCGTATTCGCCGCACCCCATATTGCCTCACGCTCAAAGCCCTCCACGTCCATTTTTATGATGCTCGCCGCTTTTCCGCCGAGGATGCTGTCAACGGCACGGGCTGCTATCATGGTATCAGAGCTTGCGGAGATAGCCGACTGTCTGCCAGCCTTAGCCGCAAATGGCAGCTCGGTGTCCACACACCAGGCGGCGGCGTTGTGAGGATAAACCCTCGGCATACCATCCACAAACTTTGAAAGCTTTTTGAAATTCTTTCTGTCAGGTTCAAGAGCGAAAATGGAAGCATATCTTCCGTGTGTGAACTCCAGCAGCTCCTTGACGGTATCGCCGTTATACGCGCCTAAGTCCACATAGGTCTCATTCATGTTCGGCTTGATGATCTCGCGGTAGATCTCCGATTTCGGCGTTGTGACAGTAGACAGATAGTCGATATTTCCGCTGATCTTAAAATTGATTATATTCGCATAAACCTTACGTGAATAGTCATCTGCCAGGCTTTCGTAAACCTGGCGGATCTTCTGCTCATTGATGACGCAGTACTCATATGTGAAGAGTCCTCCGCCTGTAACAGGCACATCGGGGACATAAAGGGTGTGGCGCGACGCAATTTCGTGGATCTTATCGACGATTTCCTGATATCCTGCGGCAAAAGCGAGAACGACAACAAAATCGTCTACCATTTCCTCAACTTCCGACAGCTTATGAACGCGGTAACCCTCAAAGGAATGACCGCGGACGAAATCATCGCTGGCAAAAATGCCGGAAAGCATGATGCCCCTCTGTCTGAACACCGACATGATCTTCAGCGCGCCGTCACCCATGCCATAAATAAAAATAGGTCTTGTTTCCGCTTTGAGCTTATCCCAAACGGACTTTTTTTCTTTTATAAAGGAAAGCATACAACACTCCGTATAGTCAGATTAAGAAAACTAAATTGCATCGCAGTCGCAGTCGTCGCCGTCATGGACGTCATTGTGGTAGATTCCCACAAGGTCGCGTCCGCGGATATTGTACTGATCGCGCATGAGGTTCATGTATTTGTCAATGAGATTTGAGACTGCACGAACCTGTTTCACGCTGTGAACGATTTTTTCCGGAGTATCCTTGTCCTTGCTGTGGATAGTAATTGTTCCACAGCCGAAAAGCCGCTGCCAGAATGATCTCTGCACGCTTTTGTCGATTATTTTGTAGAGGTCGATCTCGTCCTCTTTAACGCTGAGCAGTCCTACACGGGTGATGAATTTGGTTTTCGTCAGGTAATAACGTGTAAATGACCATGGTAAGCCAAAAATCGTGCGCTTTTTGTCTGTCCACACGTAATCTATTTCGTTTTTCGACATAGTAAGACTCCCTTTCACCAGACCTCCCCGGAAACCGAAAAGCTCTGTCAGCGCTTCCCGGTTTCCGAGGAGTCATATTTTTTCCGTACTTCCTCAACTATCATTATACCACATTTTCCGACATAAGTCAACCGGATTTTGCGAAAAAATCAAAAGCTCCCGATCGGGAGCTTCTGATACTATTCTTCGTCAGTGGAAACCTGCTGCTCAGCCTCTTCGGGGTCTACATTTTCGCCCTCCATAAGCTTCACAAAAGTATCGCCGTCAATTTTTTCATATTTCAGCAGATAGCCTGCAAGCTGGTGCATCTTGTCGGCATTGGCAGAAAGCAGCGCCTTGCACTTAGCATACGCATCTTCAATAATGCGGCGGATCTCTTCGTCTATTTCGGCTGCAACAGCTTCGCTGTAATTTCTGGTGTGACCGTAGTCCTTGCCCAGGAATACCTCATCGTTGTCCGAGCAGTAAACGACTGTGCCGATTTTCTCGGAGAAGCCGTATTTTGTAACCATATTTCTGGCAGTGCTTGTGGCACGCTCAATATCGTTTGACGCTCCTGTGCAGATGTCGTCCAGGAATATTTCCTCCGCAACACGTCCGCCGAGAAGCATGATAAGCTGCTCGCTCATCTGCGTTCTGGAAACGTGCATATCGTCGGTGTCCGGACGCGTAACTGTCAGACCTGCTGCCATTCCGCGCTGTATGATCGTAACCTGATGCACCTTGTCCTGAGTCGGCAGATTATATGCCGCAACCGCGTGACCTGCTTCGTGATAGGCAGTGACCTTTTTGTCATGTTCGGTAACAATCCTCGACTTTTTCTCCGGACCTGCAATAACTTTCATGGTGGCTTCTTCAATGTCCTTTTCCGTGATCGCCATTCTGTTGCTTCTTGCGGCAAGAAGAGCAGCCTCATTAAGCAGATTTTCCAGGTCAGCGCCTGTAAAGCCCTGAGTCGTCTGGGCGATTATTTTCAGATCAACATCCGGCGCAAACGGCTTGTTCTTGGCGTGGACGTTCAGTATTTCCTCACGGCCCTTTACATCGGGATATCCCACAACGATCTGTCTGTCAAATCTGCCGGGGCGGAGGAGTGCCGGGTCGAGAATATCGCGGCGGTTGGTGGCTGCGATAACGATAACGTTTTCGTTGCCGGTGAAGCCGTCCATTTCGACAAGAAGCTGGTTCAGGGTCTGCTCACGTTCGTCGTGGCCGCCGCCGAGACCTGCGCCTCTGTGTCTGCCCACCGCGTCGATCTCGTCAATGAAAATAATAGCCGGAGCATTTTTCTTCGCCTGCTCGAAAAGGTCTCTCACTCTGGAGGCGCCTACACCCACGAACATCTCCACGAAATCCGAGCCGGAGATAGGGAAGAACGGGCATCCTGCCTCGCCGGCAACAGCTCTTGCGAGGAGTGTCTTACCTGTTCCGGGAGGTCCGAGCAGCAGAACGCCGCTGGGGATCTTTGCGCCGATGCTGGCATATTTCTTCGGATTTTTCAGGAAGTCAACGATTTCCTCAAGTTCCTGTTTTTCCTCATCCGCACCTGCGACGTCTTTGAACGTCGCCTTTTTGCCCTCCGCCTGATTTTTCAGCGTGGCTTTGCCAAAACTGCTGTATTTTCCGCCGCCGCCGCTCTGACGCATCATGAAGTAGAGAATGAAAATTCCCAGTCCTATGGTGATAACGACCGGAATAAGGGACAGAAGCCACGATCTGTCGGTTATCTTGATATAGTTCTGTTTCAGCGGAGCATCCGCATATTTCTTGTTGTATTCCTGGCGGTAATCCTCGGTATCATCAAGGAAAAGCTGAACGTTCGGGACTTCATACTTATGCACAGTATCATCGTCACGAAGCATATATTTCAGTTCACCGGTACCCAGATCCAGCTCATATTCAGCCACCTCGAAGTCATCAAAATGCTTGATTACCTCGGTATACTGAACCTGCTCACCCGTACCTCCCATTTTGGAAATGACAAAATAGATGCAGATCACGGATAGAATTATAAAGAGTAAATAAGTAAAGACTCCTCTGTTTTTCTTTGGTGTCAAATCACGATCTCCTTTCTTCCCTCAAAACCGTTATTTCCAGCAGCCGCCGGGTATTTTCGTCCGGACAGACGCGCTGGGCAATACCGATCTCATCTCCATATACTGTTCCCTCCTCGTCCTCGATAAAGTGGATGAAAGGTCTGAGAGATGCGGGAATTTGTTCGTTTATTAATTTTTTTACGGACGAAGTAAAGTTCCGTCCTTTAAGCTGTATTCTGTCGCCGTTTTTCCGGTTTCTGACAACAGCTCTTCCTATAATTTTATCATAATCCAGCCAATTAATTGTGGAATTTTTGTGAACAAACGAAATTTTCTCCATATTATCACATTCCACAAGCCGGCAAAGAAGCATATGACCGTCAAAGAGCCTGTTTTCTCCGATTTGAAGCGGACGGCAGATCTTCTCCGGATTTTTTTTAGCGGGAATTTTTTTCAGCAAGACCGTCTTACCGTCAGAGATGAGAAAAAGATCTCCCGAAATATTGATCTTTCCTCCGCCGACTGCGATTTTTTCCCATTCCGCAAGCTTTTTCTCCGAGATCAGCGACCCGTTGGACGGGATATTCTCACACACCAGCCGTGATATGCACCGTCGCCGGATGACCTGGGGATAGGCGGAAATGCCGTGAAGTGAGGCGTCTCCCAGGCAGCTTTTGTATACGTTTTGCGTCTCGGATTCTATGAGATCGTTTTCGCTCCGCAGCACTCTGGCAGTTCCCACGGCAGTCTCCGTCAGAGAGCCGTTTATCTGCTTTAAAACGGGAATGACGTTGTGCCGGAGCTTGTTTCGGGTATAATCATCTGAAAGATTGGTGCTGTCGGTAACGAAGCCCTGACCGCATTCCAGGAGATAGCTTTCGATCTCACGGCGGCTGACAGCCAGAAGCGGTCTGATGATATTGCCGCGGACAGGCGGAATACCTGCAATTCCCTTTATTCCGGAGCCGCGGACAAGATTAAGCAGCATTGTCTCCAGGTTGTCGTCGGCATTGTGAGCAGTGGCTATTTTCTTTCCGCCGGAAACTGACGAAAAAACAGTGTAACGCATATCACGGGCTGCCTCCTCCACGGAAATGGAGGCTTTTTCCGCAAAGCTTTTCACGTCGCACCGTTCCGAATGGAAAGGGACTCCAAGCTCACCGCACAGTCTGCGGCAGAAATCCTCGTCGCCGTCGCTTTCATCGCCTCGGAGACAGTGATTAACATGAACGGCTTCCACAGAAAAATCCATTTCCGCCGAGAGTTTCAAAAGAGCTGTCAGCAGACAGACGCTGTCCGCACCGCCCGAAAGACCGCAGACGATCGTATCGCCGGGGCTTACCATATTGTATTCAAGGCATATTGCCTTTATTTTATCAAGAACACCGCTCATATTATGCCTCCGGCGGCGCAGTATATTCAGGATCAGAGAACCTGGTGAACTGACCGTTCCAGACAAGCTTCACCTTTCCGGTCTCGCCGTGTCTGTTTTTGGATATAATGCACTCCGAGATGTTTTTTTCTGCCGTGTCCGGGTTATAGTAGTCGTCGCGGTAGAGAAAAAGGACGATGTCCGCATCCTGCTCGATAGAGCCGGATTCACGCAGATCTGACATGACCGGGCGCTTATCCGGACGGCTGTCAACAGCTCTGGAAAGCTGAGAAAGAAGCAGAATAGGCACATCCAGCTCTTTCGCCATAAGTTTGAGCTGACGAGTGATCTCGGAAATGACCTGTACTCTGTTGTCCGACCGCGAGGACGAACCCATAAGCTGCAAATAGTCTATAACGACAAGCCCGAGGTTTTCCACCCGGCGGAGCTTCGCTTTCATTTGCTGAACGGTAATGCTGCCGGTGTCGTCAATATACATATGGAGGGTGCTCAGGAATGAAGCGCTTGCCGCCAGCCGCACCCACTGCTCCGTGGTGATCCTGCCGCTTCTCAGGGCGGAGGATTCAATGAGAGATTCGGTTGAAAGCAGACGTGTAGCCAACTGCTCCTTGCCCATCTCCAGGTTGAATACGACCACGTTCTTGTCGCTTCGTTTCGCAACATTTGTCGCGATATTCATGGCGAACGAGGTCTTTCCCATGGCAGGACGGGCGGCGATGATTATAAGGTCTGATTTGTTCAGTCCCGAGGTTATCTCGTCCAGCTTTGAAAAGCCGCTTCGGGCAGCCATATACTTTTCTCTGTCCTCGCCGGTGATCTTGCCCAGCCTGTCGTATGCCTCCAGAACGGCGTCGGAAATATGCGCCAGACCGGTTACATTTCTGCCCTGGCGTATGTTGTAGATCTTCTGCTCAGCCGAGTCGATGAGCAGCTCCGCATCCTGTTCAGCCTCACGGACTTCCTCCAGAATGGAGCGGGCGGTGTAGCCCAGGGCGCGGATGTAGTACTTGTCGGCGACGATCTTGCAGTAGCTGTCCACGTTTAGAACGGTAGGGAGAGTCCCTGCGATCTCGGAGAGATAGCGTTTTCCGTCCGCGGCGGATTCAAAAACGTGCTCCTTGACCGCCTCGTTGAGCAAGGTGACAACGTCAACGTTGACGCCGCCGGTGAACATCCTTGAAATTATGGAAAAGAGCTTTTTGTGGTTCTCACTGTAGAAGTAGTCCGGCTTCAGTTTCTCCAGCACCTGGGGCAGGACGGACGGGTCGGCAAGAACAGAGCCGATAACCGACTGCTCCGCCTCTATGCTGTGGGCGAACTCTCCCGGATCAAGGGCAAAGGACGCCGTTTCGCTCATCCCTCTGTCACCTCAACATCGACCTCGGCGGAAATGCCTGTAAACAGCTTTATGACCGCCTTATATGTGCCGAAATTCTTTATATCCGTGCTGAGCGAGATCTTCTTCTTGTCGGTTTTTACTCCCAGTTGAGCTTCGAGGGCGTCGGCAACATGGGCTGCTGTGACCGAGCCGAAAAGTCTGTCGTTAGATCCGGCTTTTGCCTTTATCACGAGCTTTTTGCCCTTGATTTTTGCGGCAGCCTCTTCCGCGGCTTTTTTCTCCGTGTCGAACTTGAACTGAGCCGATGACTTCTGTCCCTCGAGCTTCGTCATATTTTCGGGAGTAGCCTCTACTGCCAGACCCTTTGGCAGCAGCATATTCCTGGCGTAGCCGTCGGCAACGTTCTTGACCTCGCCCTTTTTACCTGAGCCTTTAACATCTTGCAAATAAATTACCTTCATAATAAATTATCCTTTCAAAAATTATTCTGTCTGCTCCGTTTCCCTTTCACGGGCATCGATCGCCTTTATGAGAGCCTTCAGAGCCTCCTGGATCGTTTTATTTTCCAGTTGAACGGCAGCCATGGTCTGGTGACCGCCGCCTCCCAGCTTTTCCATAATGACCTGAACGTTTAAAGCTCCCAGGGAACGGGCTGAAATATTCACCGTGCTGCCTGTTTTATACAGCACGAATGAGGCGTCCACGTCGGTTATGTACAGCAGCTCGTCCGCCGCCTGGGGAGCAACAATGCGTATATCGTCGGATTTGAAATCGGCGGCGGCGATCGCGCATCGGCTGTGTATTTTAGCGGCGGAAACTATCTGCGATTTTCGCTTGTATGAATCGAATGAGTTAGAGAAGAGCAGCTTTACAGCCACTGTGTCTGCCCCAAGTTTTTTAAGAAATGCCGCAGCTTCAAAGGTATGGACGCCGGTTCGCATGACGAAATTTTTCGTATCCAGCATTATTCCTGCCAGGAGGGCCTCCGCATAGACTGTGTGCAGCTTTTCATCGTTCTTGAAGTTAAAATATCTTATGATCTCCGTCACCATTTCCGAGGCAGAAGAAGCGTAAGGCTCATGGTGGAAGATCACGGCGTTGTCAATGAAATTGACAGTTTTCCGGTGGTGGTCGATAACTACGACCTGTCTGCACTTCTGGTACAGCTCCGGCGATTCGATGAAATCCTTGTTGTGGATGTCCACTATTATCAGCAGGTCGTTGTCGCCTACAGATGAGATCGCCGCAGACGGAGGGATAAACAGCTCCTCTCCGGCTTGCTTTTCGACGAGATCTATCAGGTTGGGCGCAAGATTTTTCTGCCTGTCCACCACGATATGCACGTCTTTACCCAGAAGCCGCAAAGCTCCAGCAAGACCGCAGGAAGAGCCTACGGAATCAAGGTCTC
The DNA here is from genome assembly GCA_017935865.1 of Ruminococcus sp. Lineage (GTDB taxonomy): Bacteria > Bacillota > Clostridia > Oscillospirales > Ruminococcaceae > Ruminococcus. The sequence continues at coordinate 24,350 of JAGBGT010000119.1, forward strand.
CGAAGCGGTGACCCATGATGTAGACCGAAGAGGCGTTCATGATAACGTCCTGCATGGCGTTGGCGATAATACGTGTTTTCGTCTGGGACATTTTCTCTACGCCCTTGGATACTCCACCGAAGAAGCGATATCCGTTTTCCGTTTTTACTACAGCCTGATCGCCGCCTCGCCCCAGCGCCATATCGAGACACTGTCTGGCGATCTTCTCGCTTTCCGAAAGAGACTCCGCACCTGCTCCTACGCCGATAGACAGCGTAAGAGGGTACTTTCCGGCGATCTTGATACCGCGTGCAAGATCGAGAATTTTAAACCGGCTGTTGATTTTTTCCTCCAGGTGCCGACTCTCGATAACCGCGTAAAATGTGTTGGAGGAGATCTTCTTGACAAAACCGTTGGTGCTGCCCATAAACTGCTCCATAAGCTGCTCCATTTCAACGGAAACACGCGCTTTTTCGGTTTCCTTGGCATTCTGCATTATCTCCTCGTAGGTATCTATAGTTATGATGACCACATTGGGGCGTGTCTCCGCGTGAAGCTTTCGCAGATCGTGGTACTCGGATATGTCGTGAAAATAGATGATGAGGAACGAGATATCGTTTTCGCTGAATTTTTCGAGCATTATCCTGTAATTTGCCCCGTTTACCGCACATTCCGAGTGACTGTTTTCCAGCATGGCGGAAAGATCCAGATTAAAAAGCTCCTGAAAATCCAGACCGTAAACGTCGTTTCCGCCGCTTATTCTGTCCAGAAAAGTGCAGTTGTACCAGACGATCTTGCCATCCGAGTCGATAACGGCTATGGGAGCAGGCAGATTGTTCATATATTCGGCAGCGGAGGTTTCCAGATGCGCATTCATTTTGGAAATGTGCTTTATGGAATTGCGGGAGAAAGCAGCGGCTAAAATGATTATCAGCAGCGCTGTAAAAGCCGACAGTGCAAGTCCGGTAAGACCGTAGGATCTATTGTATTTCAGAAGCGCCAGAGATAGAAATATCTGGCTCAGCAGTGCGGCGAGCACCGCCGGCAGGATCGCTGCCGGAAATTTATTTTTCACTTTTCAGACTCCTTAAACGTCCATAATAATCGGCAGGATCATCGGGTTTCTCTTTGTTTTCTGGTAGATGTAGTCGGAAAGGGCGTCGCGGAGCTTGCCTTTAAGGGTGGTCCACTCGCGCATCTCCGCGCTGGAGCAGGCAGAAAGCGTTCTCTTCAGCAGATTTTTCGCCTCCACAAAAAGCTCCTCCGACTCACGGACATATACAAATCCGCGGGAAATTATGTCCGGACCTGCAACGACCTCGTTTACAGCTCTCTCTATGCCGATAACTATAATAATTAGTCCGTCCTGCGCCAGGTGCTTTCTGTCGCGGAGAACGATAGAGCCCACGTCTCCTACGCCGAGACCGTCAACAAGGACGCGTCCCGAGGGAACCTGGGAGACTATTTTCATGGAAACGCCGTCGGTCTCAATAACATTTCCTATTTCCGCAATGATAACATTTTCCCTTGCCATTCCCATTTGCAGGGCAAGATCGGCGTGCTTTTTAAGATGCTTGTACTCGCCGTGAACCGGGATGAAGAACTTCGGCTTTGTGAGAGCCTGGAGAAGTTTAAGCTCCTCCTGACAGGCGTGTCCGGAAACGTGCACCTCGTACATCGCCTCGTAGACTACCTCAGCGCCAGATTTCATCAACTCGTTTACAACACGCGTCACGTATTTTTCGTTGCCCGGAATAGGCGTTGCGGAGATGATTATGAAGTCCATCGGGGTGATATTGACCTTTTTGTGGTCGTTCATCGCCATTCTTGTGAGGGCAGACATCGGCTCTCCCTGGCTTCCCGTGGTGATGAGGACAATGCGCTCGTTGGCGAAATTGTTCATCATCTCTATGTCAATGATAATGCCGTCGGGAACTTCGAGATAGCCCAGTTCAATGGCGGTATTGATAACATTTATCATGCTTCTGCCGAAAACAGCGACTTTTCTGCCGTAGCGTGCGGCACAGTTGATGATCTGCTGTACACGGTGGATATTCGAGGAGAAGGTGGCAATGATTATCCGTTTTCCCTCGCCCTTTTTGAACAGCCTGTCGAAAGACTCGCCTACAGTCCTCTCCGAGTGCGTATAGCCGGGACGCTCGGCATTTGTGGAGTCCGCCATAAGGGCAAGAACTCCCTTGCTTCCAAGTTCGCCGAAGCGTGCCAGGTCGATGATCTTGCCGTCGATAGGGGAGTAATCCACCTTAAAGTCGCCGGTATGGACGATGATTCCCGCCGGGGTATGGATAGCCATTCCCACGGCATCGGGAATAGAGTGGTTGACCTTGATGAACTCGACTGCCATGCAGCCCATTTTCACGGTTTTTCTCGGCTCGACCACGTTCAGGTCAACTTTATTCAGGATGCCCTGCTCGCGGAGCTTGCCCTCAATAAGACCAATAGTCAGCCGGGTCGCATAGACGGGAACGTTTACCTTTTTGAGGAGGTAGGCGAGTCCGCCGATATGATCCTCGTGACCATGGGTGATAACGATGCCGCGGATCTTGTCCGCATTGCGCTCAACGTATGTGAAATCCGGGATAACGATGTCAACGCCGGGCATATCCGCATCAGGAAATGCCAGACCGCAGTCCAGGATGAACATATCGTTGGAACATTCAAAGACGGTCATATTCTTGCCTATCTCGTTAAGACCTCCGAGAGGGATTATCCGGACGGGGGTCTTGCGCACCTCCCTGGGCTGTCTGGTACGTCTTGGCTTGGGCGCCTCAGCCGTTGTCTCCGCAGGCGCTTTTTTGGGAGCCGTGGCTGCTTTTCGTCTCGGGGCAGCAGGCTTGCGTGCTTTTTTTACTTGGTTGTTATTGTTCTCGTTCACTTTTTGACCTCGCTTTCAGAAATTGAAAATCAATCCATAAAATAATATATCCGCTTTGCCGTAATTTCGCCGGATTTGCCGGAACCTCAGGCTTGTCTGTCACTCCGTTGGCGCTTCGCTGCGCGAGGAGATACAGACAAGATCTTAGGCAACACCGCACAAAGACCGCCTAACGGCTTTGCACGTCATCTGCTTGCATATTTTCCGTCATATCACACAAATTCTCCTTGTAATACGTCAGTATTACTGCGTCGAATTTGTGCAATCTGACGAAAAATCTGACTGCGCATCTGCCGCACAATCTCTGTGCGGTATTGCCCTTACATAGAATAACGCCGGGCGAGAAACCGCAAAGCTGTTTAAATGGCTGTTCACCATATTAAAGTCTCAATTATCATACAATTGCAGACAGCTATACAAATTAATTATACAATAAAAAAACTGTTCTGTCAATAGGGAAATTTGTCGGAAAAATTAAGGCAATCTATTTCTTCCTCTTTATTTTGTTGATCAGCAGCAGGATAGCCAGCAAATTGGGAAAAGCCATAAGACCGTTGAAAATGTCCGACAGCGTCCACAGTGATTCCAGGGAAACCAGTATTCCCAGGGCTGCCGCTGCCGCGTATGCCGCGCAGAATACGCCTCCGAAACGTCCTCCGGTGAGGTACGAAAAGCAGGTCGCGCCGCAGTAGTACCAGCCTATGACGGTGCAGAGGGCGAATAATCCCAGCTCTGCGGCAAGAAATACCGGAGAATATCCGCCCAGGATCGAGGCTGCGGCTTCGGAGACTGAAAAATCCGGAGAGACGCACATGACCGCCAGCGCCGTCAGCGTGCAGCAGACCATTGTGTCCAGAAAAACCTCCAGCATAGCCCATGTGCCCCTTGCCTCCGGGGACGCGCCGTCGGCAGTGCTGTGGAGCAGGGGAGAGCTGCCGAGACCGGCTTCGTTGGAGAAAATCCCCCTGCGTATGCCCACGGAGACAGCGTAGCCGGTAAATCCTCCTGCGGCGCTCCGGAGGGAGAATGCCTCGCGGAAGATCCTGCCAATAACCTCGGAAAGGACGCTCCTGTGGGAAATAATTATTGCGATGCAGAGTATCCCGTAGGCGGCGGAGGCAAGTGGCAGGAGAAGCTGTGCCGCCGTGCCTATGCGATTTGCGCCGCCGCGGATTATCATGAAAACGACCGCAAAAACGGCTGCCGCAATGATCGCCGGAGATATTCCGCAGCATTTCTTCAGCTCATCGTAAAAGGTGCCCGTCTGCACCATGCTGCCCATACCGAGAGCCGCGGCTACACAGAAAAATGCGAATATCCGGCTTAAAACAGGAGCATTCAATCCCTTTGATATGTACGCCATAGGGCCTTTCAGCTCGTTGTCCTCATATTTTGCAGACAGCACATTTTCGCCGTAGACCAGCGCCATTCCCAGAAAAGCAGACACCCACATCCAGAAAACTGAGCCTGCTCCGCCCAGCGCAAGGGATGCCGCAGCTCCGGTAATATTTCCCGTGCCCATTGTTGTGCCGAGACTCATGCAGATCGTCCTGAATGACGTAAAACCGCCCTTTTTCCCGCTTTTATTCTTAACCAGGAGAAAAGGCAGCCGGAGCTGGATGAAGCCGAGCTTTAATGTCAGCAGCGCTCCTGTGCCGAGGAGGAGAAAGATCAGTCCGCTGCCCCAGACATAGCCGTTTATCCTATCAAGAACTGCATTCATAAAAATTCCTCCCAAGAATTTACAAAAAAAGGTATATTTTTTTTAAATTATGTGTTATAATGATTATGTATTTCAATTTATAATAGAACTTTTCGGAGGAAACAATGATAAAATTCAAGCCTGCACGGAGCGCGCTTTTTTCGCTCCAGCTCATTGTGATATTTATTTCGCTTCTTCTGCTCGGAATCGCCAGAATGTTCATTCCGGTAGACGTTATTGTGGGGATAATCGCCATTGCAGCCGGAACTGTCGATATTTTCATGGATTTTATATATCTGCCGCTGTATTTCGCTTCGGTGAGGTGTGAGATGACAAACGACAAGATAACCCGTCACAGCGGCGTTATCTTCAAAACAAGCCAGACCGTGCGATTTTCAACGGTGCAGTACACGACTCTTGTGGTAACGCCTTTTTCAAAGCATACCGGACTGAATTTCGTTATCATGTTCGTCTACGGCGGACAGATGCTGCTGCTGTTTCTCAGTTATGAGGATGCGCAGAAGGTGCTGGAATATGCCGGAAATGCCGAGGACAGGAAGAAAGGGGAGGAGTAAAATTGTATCACGAACACTTTCTTCGCAGCTTCAGGTATTCCATGAAGAGCCTCTGGCTTCTGATCTTCCCCATTATACGCGGCGTTTCGGCATTCAGATTCAATCCGGAGGGATTTTATGCCTGGGTAAGAGGCGCATGGATGGATATTTTCGTTTTCGGCATCATCCTCCTCTACGGATTGGTGCGCTGGTACTGTTCCAGGATAACGCTGACCGATAATGCGATCACCCATACCGAGGGCATTTTTTTCAAGATCAGCCGGACGATCCCTTTCGACAAAATAAGCTCAGCAAGTACGGAGACGCTGTTTTTTCTTTTTCCCCTCCGCGCGACTGTAGTGTGTTGCGATACGAGAGCAGGCTTTTTTAAATCCACCGATATGAGGATACTGGTTTCCCGGGACGTGGCGAATAAGATCATGAGCCGCATACCCAACGTGAAGCACGAAAACCGGATAAAGGATATTCCCGTGCCTACTTTTCGCTCTGTACTGCTGTTTGCATTTTTCTTTTCCAGCGGATTTTCCGGAGCTGTCTATCTTGCCGCATTCTTTTTCAAGGGCGGAGATATGGCTCATGACATTATAGGAATGTCCCTTGACCGTATCAACAAAACTACCGACCGCATTTCCGAGACGGCGCTGCTCAAGATCCCGAGAACGGCTATTCTTGTGGGAATCCTCTTCATTGTGGCGTGGCTGCTGTCATTTACTATGAATGTGGTGAAGTACTATAAATTCAGGATGACTGCCGACGGCGAGTATATCAGCATCGCCTGCGGACTGGTCAAGCGGAGGCGGTACAGGATAAAGGCAGACCATATCAATTACACGGACTTGCGGCAGAATCTGCTGATGAAGCTCCGCCGTGCGGTCACAATAAATATAAGCTGCCCCGGCTATGGTCTGGACTCAAATCTTCCCGTTCTGCTGTCCATAAACAAGAAGCAGAAAATCGACAGGGGAATGGAGGTCTTCGGCGTTCATACCCTCGGCAGACCACAGTACAGACCATGCTGGACATCTTTTTTCAGCTATGGAGGAATACCGGCTTCCTGTGCCGCTGCGGTGTACGTGCTGTCCCAGTACGCGATTGAGCGGATACCGTTTCTGGATAAATACCTGGATTTTCCGGTCATAATGCTGGAGATACCGCTGTTATGGTTTACCGCCGTAAAAACCGTCGCCCACAGAACAAGCGGGATCTCCATTTACAGCAAGGATATTATGATATGGTGCTCAAAGGGAACGGCATTTCATACCGTGGTCGCCAAACGGAAAAATATCGTAAAGGTGGAAATACAGCAGACAATAACCCAGATCCCCTGGAAAACCTGCGATATGGTGATATGGTTCAGAGGAGAGAGCCGATCGAGATATAAGGTGAAGTCCATGTATCTGAAGGACGCTCGTGAAATAGCGGAAAAGCTGCATCATGACATTCTGGTTTGAGGCAATACCGCACCGGGACATTGAATGGTTTCTCAAACAGTGACATTTGTCACTGGAAAAATGACAGAATACACCTGCCATTTCAGGTAAAAAGTGGTATAATAAAGATACAGAGGATAACTGAAAGCCTTTTCAGTATCTCCATTATAATGGTATTGGTCTACACCTAAACGAAAGGACGAGATTTATGAAAGAATACGCACGGGAAGTATTGACCGTTTCAGGCGGACTGATAGTGCCGGCAATACTGGTAATAGCGGTGCTCGGGCTTATCAGGCTGCTGAACAGACCAGCCGTACCGGAGACGCAGATCAAAGAGTCAGCGCCGCTGCCGACTCCGAAGAAGAAAATGACTGCCTCAACGATACTGCTTCTCATCGGAACGGCGTTTATCGTTTTTGCATCAATTGCCTTTGTTGCGGCTAACTGGAATGACATGGAGCCGGCAGGAAAGGTATTCACTCTGCTGGGCGCGTCGGTTACGGCATTTGCTGTCAGCGCAGTGCTGAATGCCGCGGTCAAGCTGAAACGAACTTCTGTTTCCTTTTATGCAATGGGAACGCTCATAGCAGCCGTTGCATTTATAACAGCCGGATATTACAAGCTTTTCGGAAGCTGGTTCAGCGTAGGCGGCGACGGCGAGATGCTGCTCTACGGAATTGCTGCCATGATAGTCGCGGCAGTCTCACTTTTTGGATATAATTTTTATAAAAACACGGCGATGTACTACATAGGCTTCTCCTTTGCGGCTTTCGCGATCATTATGTTCTGCGGTCAGATCTCCAGCAATAGTGGGGCGTTTTTCGTTCTCCTTATCGCAGTGCAGTTCATCATGACGGCTGTTACAGAGCTGTTTGCTCCCGGAAGCGGAAAAAGCTGGGGCAAGCCTCTGAAAACGGTTGCCAGAGCTGCCGCCTGCGTTTATGCTTCTATCGCCCTGCTTTATGTTTATATCTTCTTTGCGGACACGGATTCATATGCGCTTATGATATTGGCTGCTGTTCTTGTTCAGTTGTTTTTCTACGGAATTTATAAAAAGTCCGCTGCTCTCATAATAGCTGCCGATATTTTCGCATATTACACTGCTATGATGGTTTCCATCCATGTGGAGACGGCATACAAGACAGCCGCCGCAAAAATCGTATTTTCCGGCTTGACGCTGCTGATTTATGCTGCAAACAGATTTATCAAGAGATTTGGCAATGCCGAGCGCGTTACTGCTCTCGCGGTGGCAGTTCTGGGAGCTTTTGTAGCTATGGATTCATCGGCTCCGATTCTTCTCAAGATCGCCGCACCTCTCCTGGTGTCCGCCGCGATCTGGGAGTTCGCCTTTAACAAGAATATCGTGATCCAGTACGCTGCCGGAATCCTTTCTCCGTTCATGCCGTTTCTGGTGACAGTGACGATAAGCGACAGCATCAGAATGAATGTGGGATACGAGAATTTTGTGGTTAAGCCCCTGGCTTTCTGCGGATATGCCCTGCTCTGTATGGCTGCTGCTGCGGCTGCCCTGTTTATGAGGAAGATCTGTTTTCCGTTTCATGCGAAGCATCCTCTTAAAACCCAGGCATTTATCTACGCAAACCTTACGGCAGCCGGGATCGCTTTGATAGCTATTGCCGAAAGCACCGAAATTTCCGTTATCATTCTTGTTCTCTGTGCAGTTCAGTTTGCGCTGTCATGCCTGCCCCGGGCGAATTTCACGGCTCTGGCATCATCAATAGCCGCGCTTATCACGATCTGTGAAATTATCGGCGACCTTGTGCCTGCCAATTATGTAAACCTGGAAAACTGTATTTATACGACATTAACGGCTGCTGTTCTTGTTGCCTCCAGATTTGTTTTCCCCGAAAGCATCATCAGGATCGGAAAAGAAAAAAGGATCGCCGCCGACGTTTTCCTCTTCACCGCCTGGCTGCCCCTTTGCTGCATCAGGAGTACCGGAGATTATTTCAGATTCCTGACTACTCTCGCGCTGGCGTTTTATGCGGCGGCATTCATCAAGAATCGTACAGAACGGGAAGCAAAATCCTATATCCTGACCGGCTCGGCTGCTCTCGTTGCACTGGCTCTGCTGCGGCGTCCGTTCCTGCTTTTCGACTCCGATACTGTTTCAACTAAGATCAATCTGCTGATATTTGTGCTTCTGGGAATCGCCGGAAAGCTTATCTGGCGGCAGATGAAGCTGGTTTCCAAGCTCCTCTCCACAACGATCTTTGTATCGTGCTTTGCATCGCTGATAATTGACGGCATTGTCCATGACGGCGTTCTCAACAGGATCTTTGTCCTCTGCGTAACGGCTCTTGTGCTGGTGCTCTCGTTTATCTGGAAAAGCAAGACCTGGTTTATCGCATCATCGGTGTCCCTTGTGGTGCTGACCGGATTCTTCATGCACGAGTATATCGCCTCCGCAGGCTGGTGGATATATCTGCTGGCTGTGGGTATTATTCTTGTGACTGTTGCCGCGGTCAACGAAGCCTGCCGGAAAAAAGGCGAAAACGTGCTGACAACAGTGGAGAGAAAGCTTTCCGACTGGACTTGGTAACAGGAGTTGACGGAAAATGGTTACAATAATTTCAGTTACTTTGCTTCTCACAGGGCTGGGAGGCATGATGGGCACGGTGGTATGGATCCTCCGCCGCGGCAATAACAATCCCATGACACGGGATTTTGTAGGCTGCCAGCTTTCCGTCGCCCTGTGGCTCATATCGCAGTTGCTGATACTTTTTTCCGTCACCGAAAAACAGTTGTTTATCAGCTATTTCATAGGAAATGCCGGAATCTGCGCTTTTGCACCTCTGTGGCTGATGTTTTCAGCCGAGTATTCGGAATCGGTCCGGGAGAGCCGCATCTTCAACAGAGTTCTCCCGGCGGTTTCGGCTGCCATGCTTATCTTCGTTTCCCTGAATCCCTTTCACAAGCTGTACTACGCTTCTTTCGGGAAAGGAAATATTCGCTATGGCGCGGCGTTTTATGTCTTTCAGTTGCTCTTTTATGTGATGATAACCTGGGGTATCTCGCTGATACTCATACGTCAGACAAAGCGTGACGGTTCCGCGGCAAATCAGTCGGTGCTGCTTGCCCTTGCGGCGGCTGTACCGCTGGTGATAAACATATTTTATGTAACAGGCATCATGAAATCAAAAATGGAGCCTACGCCGCTGTTTTTTGCCTTTTCTGTCGTTATGGTACAGATCGCTATACGCCGGTACGGGCTGCTGAACATCAACCGTATTGCGATATATGACATGGTCAGAAATATCTCCGAGGCAATGATAGTTTTCGATGCAGAGGGTAAAATGACCTATACGAACAAGTCTGCGGAGCTGCTCCTCCCGGTGGAGGACAAGCCGGAGCTTCCGGTGTTTCTCGGCAGGCTTTCAGAGCTTGGCGGAGCTGAATTATCCGTGGAGACTGCCTCGGCGGAGTTGACGCTGGATGGCGACAAGTACAGCCTCCGGAGCAGCCTATGCCTGAATGACAAGGGTACAGCCATTGCAAGGACGCTTATCATCAATAACATATCCGAATATTACGAACTTGCAGAGGCAGAAAAAAGACTTTCCATTGAGCAGGAGCGCAACAGGATAGCCCAGGAGATACACGATTCAGCAGGTCACACGTTTACCATGATAAGCTCCATCGCAAAAATTCTCCATGCCGGGGCGGCAAACGGAGAGACAGAAAGATCGCAGCTTCTGGAGTATACCGGGGAGATAGACGGTCTGGCGCGGAGCGGTGTGACTCAGCTTCGGTGCTCCATAAACAATCTCCGTGACGACAGCTTTCTTGCTACCGTTTCCGGAGCTGTCAGGACGGTTACGGAGGCGGTGCGGAATATTGCCGTCGACCTCTGCATACAGGGAGAGGAGGACGGCAGCTTTGGCTTTTGTGTGCGGCAGGTGTACGACTGCACCCGGGAGACGGTGACAAACGCCATTCGGTATTCCTCAGCGGAGAGGATAGACATTATCCTGAAATTCCTGAGCGACCGCCTGGAGCTGTACATTTTCGACAATGGCTGCGGCTGTGGAGAGATAAATGAAAACGACGGTCTCAAAGGTATCCGCAGCCGTATAGAAGAGCTTGGCGGAACTGTCCGCTTTGGCTCAGTTGAGGGCGAGGGTTTTTCCACGATAATAAAAATTCCCAAGAGGTGAAGCTATGATAAATGTTATAATTGCCGATGATGTTCAGATAATCCGCAGCGGGCTGAGAGCCGTTCTTGGCGGAGACAGCGGTATCAGGGTCGTGGGCGAGGCGACTGACGGCAAAGAGGCGTATGAGCTGGCGGTACGGCTGCGCCCGGATGTGGTGCTCATGGATATGCGGATGCCGGATTTTGACGGCGGATACGGCACGAAGCAGATAAAAGAAAAAGTCCCCGGAGTCAAGGTGCTGGTGCTGACCACTTTTGACGATAAAGAAACCGTGGAAAAGGCGGTCGCCAGCGGTGCGGACGGCTATATCCTGAAAGAAATGGACAGCGAGCAGGTGATAAACTCTATTCGCGCGGTGGCAGGCGGAATAAGCGTTTTCTGCAACAATATTTTTGATTCCATAAAAAAAGAAACAGCCCTGCGGCAGGAGCCGAAAAGTTTCGATCTTACGGAGCGAGAGACCGATTTTCTGCGGCTTATCTGCGAGGGCTGTGACAATAAGGAGATTGCCGGGCGGCTGTTTTTAGCCGAGGGCACTGTCCGGAACGGCATATCGCGTCTTTTGGAAAAGCTTGGTATGAAAGACAGGACTCAGCTTGCTGTTTTTGCAATAAAGAACAACATTGTGTAGCAAATGGCAGGGTTTGGGGCAGCGCCCCAAGTCGGCGCAGCCGACAAACACCGGGTTTCCAAAGGGACAATGTCCCTTTGGCAGAGTCCAGAGGCAGCACCTCTGGCAGGGTTTGGGACGGAGTCCCAAATCGACCGCAGGTCGATGCAGCCTTCAGGCGCTCCGCAAAGGGTGAATTTCAAAACA
>JAGBGT010000120.1 GCA_017935865.1 Ruminococcus sp.
GCGACATTTCCCCACCCCGTGGGGACTCACCTCTTTTCCAACAGTCCACTGGACTGTTTTGAAATCCACCCCTTGCAGGGCGCCTAAAGTAAACGTCGACCTGCGGTCGAGTTGGGGCGCTGCCCCATGCCCCGTGAATACACTTTTTATTTCTCTTTCGGCTTGAAAACTACCGCCGAGGCAAGCCCTGCGAATAGCGAAGCGGTTATTCCGGCAGCCGAGGCGGTCAGACCTCCGGTAAATATTCCCACAAATCCGTCCTTGTCCACCGCTTTCCGGACACCGTCCGCCAGAAGATGTCCGAAACCGGTCAGCGGAACGCTTGCTCCCGAGCCGGCAGCGTCCACAAGTGGCTTATAGAGTCCCAGTGCGGACAGAAGCACGCCGCAGACCACGAATCCCGTGAGAATACGCGCCGGAGTGAGCTTTGTGTAATCAATGAGAAGCTGTCCCACGGCACAGATCGCACCGCCGACACAAAAAGCTTTCAGTAAATCAATAAACATATTTCCTCCTATTTTGCCGTAAGATGAACCAGGTGTGAGATCGTCGGTATAGTTTCGCCCTGCTGGACGGTCATCGTTGACATAAGCGCACCGGTGGCGGCAAAGAGAACGTTTTTCACCTCTCCGCGGCTGAGCATTGGCAGAAAATATCCGCAGAGGACTGACGCGCAGCATCCGCAGCCAGAACCGCCGCAGTGAGTGTCCTGAGCCTCGTTGTCGAAGATCATCGCTCCGCAGTCCCGGTGCTGGACGGAAATATCAATGCCCTGTTTCAGCAGAAATTCTACCAGAAGCTTGCTCCCCAGCGTTCCCAGATCGCCGGTGATAATGAGATCATAGTCCGACGGCGCAGTTTTCGTAGCAGAAAGATACCGCCGTATAGTCTCCGCCGCCGCAGGAGCCATTGCGCTGCCCATGTCGGTGATGTCGTCGATGCCCATGTCCGTTATTTTTCCCACGCAGCCGCCGACAACTGTAACTGAGCCTTTATCCGAGACTATGACAGCTCCGGAGGCTGTGCAGGTCCACTGCGCCGTGGGAGTACGCTGTCCGCCATAGGAAAGCGGAGTCCGGAACTGCCGCTCAGCGGTTGAAAAATGGGACGAAGTTACGGCGGCGGCGCATCCGGCAGCGCCGGAATCCACCAGGATCGAGGCGGTGAGAAGTCCCTCCGCCATTGTTGAGCAAGCGCCGTACAGTCCCAGGAACGGAATATCCAGCTCCCGGAGGCCGTAGGAGGAGCAGGTGCACTGGTTTATCAGGTCTCCGGCGCAGACCACATCAACGTCCTCTTTCATCATTTCGGATTTGCGCAGGGCGATGCTGACAGCCTCACGCTGAAAACGGCTTTCCGCCTGTTCCCAGGTCTTGCACCCGAAGTGGGCGTCGGTAACTACCTTATCAAAGCAGAACCCCAGCGGCCCTTCGCTCTCCTTTTCCCCTACCACAGCGGCAAAGGAGCGTATTTTCGGCGGAGCATCGAATTGAAAAACTCCGCGTGAAACAGATCTCGACATAAAATAACCCTCTTTCCAAAGATCAATTTACTGTATTATCTCCGGAAAATTTGAAAATATGCAGCATTGACATTGATATGAAAATATGATATAATTATCGTGGATATTTTTAATCAGATCTCTTTGGCATCAGAAGAGGTCTGTTGGAGCGGAGGTAAATTATGTCCGAAAATAAAACATCATGGCAGAAGCTTTCCGCCGTATTCGGCGATGCAAGAGAGAAACCATATGAATATAACAGCGATACAATGGCGGTTTCTCTTATGTCCGCCCTGGCAGAGGCTATAGAGAACGGCGACCCGGTCTATGCTGCGGTGACTGCGGCAAAGAAAAACGGCGACGGTACGGTCGGGCTGACTTTCAGGGTAATGCAGAGGAACGGCTCGACCTATTATGTGGTTTTCCCGGATCAGGCTGCGGCGGAGGTAATGGGCATGAAAGCCGTGGAGATGAAGACTGAGGATCTCGTAAAAATTCTCCTGAACTCGAAAAAAATCGACGGTATGCAGGTGGTGCTTGCCGCCGATGCAAAGACTCACCGCTTTTCTACCGGCGAGATAAGCAAAAAAACAGCCGCCTCAATTCTTGAAGCAGCCGGTAATAATGATCAATAACCTCTGTCGTTTTCCGTAGCGTGATATTTCTCACGGGTCCTGGCGATGCTTTCTTCGCTCCGCTTGATAAGGTTCAGCAGTGACGAAGAATACTGAGCGTAGTCCTTTTGCAGCGTGGACGTGGTGATGTACAGGGTGTCGAAGTTGTCCACGCAGTCGTTGCCGTCGAGGGCGATGCCGGAGGACGCCGCCTTGATATCCGCCTCGCTCATGGAGATAATGGCGTTTGAGCTGTCGTTGGCGATAACTTTCGGTATGCGGAAAAGCTTCTGGTCGTTGTGCGGATTTGCGTTGTAGACGATGCGGAAGAGCTTGTACACCGACAGCATGAGATAGGACGAGACTTCCTTTATAAGGGTAATGCTTCCTGCTTTCTGCGCCAGGCTGAAAAGGAGACTGATAGAGTTGTTGATGATGCGGCGGTTGAAGTTGATTATCTCCGGCGAGGGCATTTTCAGATTGTTGTTGCCGTCGTCGTCGGGGATGTCCTCGATAGTGATGACTTTTCCCTCCGGCTCGGGAGTCCTGCCCAGGAGGTAGTCGCAGGAGACGTTGTAGTAATCGGCGATTTTTACAAGAAAATTGAGTCCGCACTCACGGATGCCTTTTTCGTAGTGGGAGAGCAATGCCTGGGAGATTCCCAGGTCTGCTGCTGCCTGTTTCTGGCTGATGTGGCGTTCTTTTCTCTGAAGAGTTATAATGCGGGCGAAATCTGAGTTCATGGGGCTGCCTCCTGTATAATTTATGGTTTTAGATACATATAGTATAATTTGTCTTTACTAATATTATAATACAAAATGTATAATATGTAAATAGTGAACTTTCTACAAAGATTCGATATTTTTCGACACGTTATTTATCAGTTTTACACATTTTCGGCTGAAAGGAGAATGTCCGGATGAAAGGATACAGAATAAGCGTCATAAGGCACGGTCTTACGGAGGCTAACGACAGGGGAATCTATATCGGAAAAACCGATCTGTCGCTTTCACCGAAAGGTGCGGCGGAGCTGGCGGCGAAAGCCGATGAGCTGGAATATCCCCGGGTGCATCGGGTATACACCTCTCCCCTGGCGCGCTGCCGGGAGACTGCGGATATCCTTTTCCCCGACACTGAAATTATTGCAGCCGAGGGCATGAGAGAGCTTGATTTCGGCGAATTTGAGGGGAAAAGCGTGAATGAACTCATAAACCGCGAGGACTACAAAAAATGGCTCGGCGGCGGACGGGACGCCAGACCTCCCAAGGGCGAGAGCCTGGAGGAGATGACGGCGAGGACTTTTTCCGCCCTCCACGGCATTATCACGGACATGATGGAAAACGGACTGACGCGGTGCGCGCTGGTCACCCACGGCGGCATCATCTCCAATCTGCTGACAGGCTTCGGCTTGCCGAAGTACGAACCGCAGTATTTGACCGCAAAGGCGGGCGAGGGATTCGACATTCTGGTCACAGCCCAGATGTGGCTGACCTCCCAGGCTTTCGAGATACTGGGACGCTGCCCCTATGAGCGTGACATCACTGATATTGAATAATTCAGGAAAAAAATCACATAATAGTCCAAATCCGAAAGGGGTCTGGGCTGATGAAAATAGTTGAGCTGATAAGATATTCGCGCTGCACGGTGAGGGGCAGACGGAGCAGGATTCTCCTGAACTGCCTTTTTCCGCTGTCGGTAGAGCTTTTCTTTCTGACAGCGGAGGCTGCGGTATACAGCTTTCTGCTTTATTTCGGCGGAATCAGACCTATGGAGCTGTTCACCGGGAAAAGCGGCGCTCAGCTTGTGTTTGCCGCGGTATTGGCGGCTCTCCGGCTGCTGATAATGCCGCCTCTCCGGTGCGGCGCGGTCGTGCGTATCACGGAGCTTATCCGGGGCAGCGGCAGACAGACTGCCATGAGCGATATGCTCCTCAGCGGCAGATTCCTCCGGCGGAGCATCGGCTCAGGAATATTCTCCCGGCTAATAAGCTCGGCGGTTCTTATACCGACAGTGCTGCTGGGAAAAACGGCTGTCGTCCTGATAATGCACGGCGGAGATGATAAGAAGCTTTTTGCCGCCGTGAACAGCGCCGTCCTCTGCCTGATTTTTCTGGGGATATGGATATCCCTGCGCATTTCGCTCAGGGCTGTGCCCTTTGTGCTCGCCTATCTGCCGGAGCTTGGCGGATTCGCCGCGGTGATGTACAGTCTGCGCTGTATGTCCGGGCGGCGGAGGGTCATCCTCAGACTGGTAGTGATCTATTTTCTGCCGCTGATAACCGTTCTGCCGGCGATTTATTTCATCCCGGAGGCGGCGGCAGCATTCTCCCTGGGAATGTGGCAGTGCATCAACGATTACGAGGAGGGAAAGCGTGGGAAAGCTGACTTTTGCGGTGACGGCGGAAAAACCGGTTCTGCTGGGAAAATATCTTCGTGGAGAATGCGGCGTCTCCGCAGGGCTGCTTCGGCGGACGAAAAACCGTGAGCTGGGAATCACCTGCAACGGCAAGCCGGTGCGGACTGTCGACCTTGTCCGGAACGGCGACGAGATAATCCTGGACTGCGGCGGCGAAAACAGCGGTATACAGCCGAATCCCCGGCTTAATGCAGACATAGTCCTGGAAAATGACAGTCTGGTCATTTTCAATAAGCCGGCTGGGATGCCTGTTCACCCCTCCGCGAAGCACCGGGACGACACTCTGGGGAATCTCTTCGCGCATCTGTACCCGGAGCTGGTTTTCCGCCCGGTAAACCGCCTCGATAAGGACACCTCCGGGCTGTGCGTGATAGCGAAAGATCCCTACGCTGCAAGCCGTCTCGGGGAATGCTGCCGCAAGACCTATTATGCGGCAGTCCACGGGCTGACGGAGCAGTACGGAACTATCGACGCGCCCATCGCCAGGCAGAGCGAAAGCGTCATCCTCCGCTGTGTCCGGGAGGACGGCAGGGCGGCGGTGACTCACTACGAGAAGATCGCGCAGACGGAGAAATATTCGCTTTTGAAGATCCGGCTGGAAACCGGACGTACACATCAGATACGCGTGCATTTCAGCTTTCAGGGGCATCCTCTTGCCGGTGACGACCTTTACGGCGGCTGCCGGGAGGACATCGGCAGACAGGCGCTTCACTGCGGCGAAATTACCTTTACCGATCCGGTATCGGATGAGATACTGACGGTAACTGCGCCTCTTCCGGAGGATATAACAGGACTTTTTATAAAAGGAGACATAGAGATGAAAAAAATAGCGAGCTTTCAGGTGGATCACACTAAATTCGGAGTGGGAATGTACATATCCCGTGCAGACGGCGACGTGGTGACCTATGATGTGCGCATGGTGAAGCCAAACGGAGGGGAGTATATCTCGAATCCCTCGCTGCATACTATCGAGCACCTTTTCGCCACTTATGCCCGGAACAGCAGATTTTCCGACAGCATAGTCTACGTCGGACCTATGGGCTGCCGCACAGGATTTTACCTGCTTACGCGGGACAGCATGAGCGGAGAGGACGCTATCGGGCTTGTCCGGGACGCATACAGATTTATCGCCGATTTTGAGGGCGAAATTCCGGGCTGTACCGTTGAGGAGTGCGGAAATTATCTGGAGCACGATCTGGAGTCCGCAAAAAAAGACGTTCTTCCGCTGCTGAACAGGCTGGAGAACTACACGGCTGAGATGCTGGATTACGGCTATGGAAACAAGTAATAACTCCGGCGCAATACTGACGGGCGCAATAGCTTATGAGGAAAAAGTTCTCATCAAAAGAGGTGTATCGGATTGAATTTTCTGCAAGGAATCGGCAGATTTTTCACAGGACTGTTTGTCAGGGCAGGTCTGTGTACATTTAAGCTCCTGGCGGCTGTACTGCTGACCTTTATCAAGGGCGTATGCTTTGTTTTTTCCGAAATATGGGAGATCATCAAGGCTATCGGCAGAGGCATCCGCTGGCTCTGGCACGAGCTTACGGAATCCTACCGCGACCGCGTGGAACTGTCAAATCAGCTCCAGAAAGAGGTGCGCCGGTTAAAAAAAGAGGGCAAAAAGGCTCACCGGAACGCTGTTCTGCGGTTTATCGGCTCATTCTTCCTCGGGGAAGGCGGAGTTGCATACACGGCGTTCAACTATCTGCTGCCCGTTATCTCGGCAGTTTTTCTGGTGGGAGTAGTGGCATACGGCTCCGGGCTGGAGTACGGCATCGCGGTGGAATATAACGGCAAGGAGCTTGGCATAATCTCCTCGGAGTCCGATTTCGACGCGGCTGCCCACGACGTTCAGCAGCGTATCTCCTATTCCGAGGACGAGGAAGTTCTCGATCTTTCGCCGACATTTTCTCTTAAAATAATATCCGACGACGATAAATTCCTTTCCACCGGTCAGTTGGCGGATATGATGCTGGAGGCTTCCGACCGCGAGCTGACGGAGGCATACGGTATCTACATCGACGGCAGATTTATCGGCGCGGTGGAGGACAGCGAGATCGTCCGGAATGCCCTCGACACCAGACTGCTGAACTACGAAACGGACGGAATAGTCAAGGAAATATCCTATGCCAACAAAATAGAGTATACCAAGGGTATCTACCTACTGAGCAGCATACGCGACGAGCAGGAAACGATCGCTCAGTTGACCTCGGCGAGAGAGAGCCGGAAGGTCTACGTTGCCCAGGAAGGCGACACGGCGGTCGGCATTATCCAGAAATACGGCATGACCGTTGACCGCTTCAAGGAGCTTAATCCCTCGGCGGAAATGGGCATCCGGGCAGGGCAGATGCTCAACGTGACGGAGACGGAAAACTATCTGCCTGTCAAGTGCATCCGCGAAATGGAGAGCCTGACCTTCCTGGACTACGAGACGGTGGAGGTGGAGACCAGCTCACTGAATGTGGGCATCCGTTCGGTGCTGGTAAAGGGCGAGCGCGGCGAGAAGAAAAGCAGCGTGGAGGTAACTTATATCGACGGCATTGAGACCTCCAGAAAGGTGCTCAGCAGCGTAGTTACTAAGAATCCGGTGGTGGAGACTATAGGCATCGGCACATACTCCGCAATGCCGGACGACCCGGACACAGTATATTTCGGCTATCCGCTTACAGGCTCGGGAAGCATGGGCTGGCCCCTGGACGGAGGCTGGGTAAGCGACAGCTTTATCAGCGACAGAAATCATAAGGGTATGGATATCGCAGCTCCCGAGGGCACGGAGATATACGCCGCTGCTGACGGTTATGTCGTTTCCGCAGGCTGGAACTCCGGCGGCTACGGCAATGTTGTCATGATAGAGCACCTGGACGGCTATGCCACGGTGTATGCTCACATGATCGCGGTCTATGCCGGAGAGGGACAGTACGTGACAAAGGGTCAGCTTATCGGATTTGTGGGAAATACCGGAAATTCTTTCGGCGACCACTGTCATTTTGAGGTGCGCTATCAGGGAATCTGCCTTGATCCGGCGGCGTTCCTGAATACTACCAATATGAAGAGGGAAGAGGAATAAGACTCCCCGGCGTCCGGAAAAGACACGGAGTTGTACAAAATAGCCAAAAATACGGGCAGCAGTTTTACAAAATTCTCAAAGGAAATTTTGGAAAACTGTTGCCTTATTTATATATATGTGGTATAATATTAACGTTGAGTTGAGCACATCCTGGATGTGCCTGCTGCAAAGATATGCGAGGAAGCGGAAGGTTGCTGCCGGTATGGCAGGTAATTTCCGTGGAGTATGTCCGATTTTAAACCGGGCGAATGAGATACCGGACACTGTTTGTGGTCACTATGAAAGTACAGCTTGCGAGTGTACTGTCATGCCCTATTTGTGTCCAAAAATCTCCGGAGGCTCGAATATATCTGATTCGAGCATTTTTTATCGGAAGAAGCGCGAAACACCCGGCAACGTGTGTGCGGCGCCCGTATCTCATATAAGCGTCCCCAAAACCACTCAAGGAGGCGAAAATAATGGCAGTCAACGAAAAGATCAGATTCAAGATCAAAGGCTACGATCACGCAACAGTAGACATTGCTGCTGCTAAGATTGTTGAGGCAGCTAAGAGAAGCGGCGCAAGAGTATCAGGCCCTATCCCGCTCCCTACAAACAAGGAGATCGTTACTATCCTTCGTGCTACACATAAGTACAAGGACAGCCGCGAGCAGTTTGAAATGAGAACTCACAAGAGACTCATCGACGTTATCCGTCCTACTGCTGAGACTACAAAGGCTTTTGATAAGCTTGAGATCCCCGCAGGCGTAGATGTTGTAATGGAAGTTAAGTAATTAACTTATCTATGCTTGGAACCACCGCCCCGGGAGGCGGAATGGCGGTAATCCGCCGGTCAAGTTGACACGTAAATTGTCAACCAATAACCTACAGGAGGAAAAGAAAATGCAGAAAGGCATTATCGGAAAGAAGATCGGTATGACTCAGATCTTCGACGAGGCAGGAAAAGTAATCCCCGTTACCGTTATCGAAGCAGGTCCCTGCGTTGTAGTTCAGAAGAAAACCGTTGAAAACGACGGCTATGCTGCACTTCAGCTCGGATTCGGCGACGTAAAGGTTCAGAGAGTCAACAAGCCCATGAAGGGTCACTTCGACAAGGCTGAGGTAGGCTGCAAGAGAACTCTCAAGGAGTTCAGACTTGACGACTGCGACGCTCTTAATGTCGGCGATATCGTAAAGGCTGACGCATTTGCAGCAGGTGACGTTATCGACGTTATCGGCACAAGCAAGGGTAAGGGCTTCCAGGGCGCCATCAAGAGACATAACCAGCACAGACTTAAGGAAACTCACGGTACAGGCCCTGTTCACAGACAGGCAGGTTCCATGGGTGCGTGCTCATCTCCCTCCAGAATCTACAAGGGCAAGGGCTTGGCAGGTCACATGGGTGCAGAGCAGGTTACTGTTCAGAATCTCGAAGTAGTTATAATAGACGCAGAAAACAATCTCATCGCTATCAAGGGTGCAGTTCCCGGCCCTAAGGGCGGAATCGTTTATATCGTTGACAGCGTGAAGGCTTAAGGAAGGAGGAAACGTAAA
>JAGBGT010000121.1 GCA_017935865.1 Ruminococcus sp.
ATCTGCATTGACAGGATGCAGACTATCGAGAAGAAGATAAACGAATCCGAATTGCTTGACCCGGCTCTGGTGGCAGTCAAGGAGAAGTACACAAAGGCATTCTTCCGGTATTGCAACGAACTGAGCCTGTCGCCTCAGTCACGGGCGAAGCTTGCCAACATCAACACTCAGGCAAAAGAAGAAAATCCCCTGATAAAGGCGCTGATGTCTGATGATTAAAAGCAGCCGCGCTTATAAATATGCTCTGTGGGCGGCTGACCCGGGCAATCGCTTTGTCGGCGTATATGTAAAAAAGCAGGCGCAGATCTGGCTCGATATTGCAGACGGCAAAAACGGCGAGGCATATATCGGCGAAAAGCAGTTCAGGAGGATCACAAAGCTCCTGAAACTGATGATACATCCCGATATTCATGTAACGATGTACGAGGGGCTGGAGGATTACGCGGTATTTTTTATCTATGCGCTGTATTGCACAAGAAGCAGGGCGGATAACACCAGGTATTACATAACAGGACTGCTGGAGATCGCGCGAAAGAATTTTAAAACGTTCACATCGGCGGTCATTTTTATTATCGGACTGCTGACAGAGGCGAAGTTCAGCCGGTTCTTTTCTGTAGCTCCCGATCTGTCATTGTCGAGCGAATTGCAGATCGCTGTAAAAAAGATAATCAAAAGCAGTCCATGTCTTGACGATGACAAGATATTCAAAATACTCCGGAAAGAGATCCGCTGTAAGCTGACGGAATCGGAATACACTCCGCTTGCGTATTCTCAGGACAGAATGGACGGCAAGCTGGCAAATATGTTTCTTGCCGACGAGAGCGGAGCGATGGACAATTACCCTATAGAAGCCATGCGCTCTTCTCAGATCTTTTTGAAAGAAAAGCTGGGGATCATCATTTCGACGCAGTATCCTAACGACCACAATGCAATGATAGACGAGATCGACATTGCAAAGAAATCTCTGGACGGATTGCTGGAGGATGAAAGAGTATTCGCCCTGCTGTATGAGCCTGACGACCGGTACAAGACCGGCGACCTGTGGCAGACAGATAATATAGCTCTGTATCAGTCAAATCCTGTGGCATACGCTCATAAGCATATGCTTGATAATCTCATAAAAAAGAGACGGCAAGCTGTTTTGTATGAGGATAAGCGTGAAAATTTTCTTTGCAAGCACATGAATATTCTCTACAAAAGCCTTGGAGTTGAGGGGTATGTGGAGATCACCAAGGTAAAGCAATGTGCGATCGTCAAAGACAAGGCTTTCTGGAGAGGGAAAAGAGTGTATATTGGGCTTGACCTTTCACAGTCGGACGATAATACATCCGTTGCAATGGCCACGCTCTGGGAGGATAAACTCTACGCCCAGGTGTGGGGCTTTTTTCCGGAGGATAACAAGGAGCTTAAAACAAAGCGCGAAAAGGTAAACTATCAGAAGCTTGCGGACGCAGGAGACTGCTTTGCCTGCGGCGACGAGGTTATTGATTACGGCTTTGTGGAGAGGTTTATCCAGTCTCTTCCCGAGGAATACGGCGTGGGGATAGTGCAGCTTGGTTTCGACCGCTACAACGCTATTTCAACCGTCCAGAAGCTTGAAAGCGGCGATGAACCCATAGAATGCGTTGAGATAATACAGCATTCGAGCGTACTTCACCGACCTACAAAGCTTCTCAAAGAATATATCCTCAGCAGGAAATTTTGTTATTTTGAAAACAAAATGCTTGAGATCAACTTTCAGAATGCACGCTGCACCGAGGACACTAATCTCAACAAATACGTGAACAAGAAAAAATCCAGCGGCAAGGTAGATATGGTGGTATCGCTTATAAATGCCATATATCTGCTGCAAGTAAACGAACTCGACAATGCCGGAAGAGATTTCGGCTGTCAGAAAATATGGGAGTGAGAATTATAGGACTTTTCAGAAAAAGAAAGCAGGAGATCAGAGCCGATACAATAGAATCGGCTATATTGACATTCCTCGATTCAAACGAGCATCTGTCGCGGTCTGAGGCAATGGAAATTCCCACTGTTTCCGCCTGTATAAGCAAGGTAGGGGAAACGATTTCAAGGCTTCCCATAAAGCTCTACCGTAAAGCCGGCGGAGTTGTCCGTGAGATAACAGACGACAGCCGGATTGACCTGCTGAACAGAGATACCGGCGACACTTTGTCAACGGTGGATATGTGGAAAGCCGTCACGGCTGATTACTTTCTCGGACGTGGGGCATGGATATTCGTAAACAGCAACGGCATCAATGTTCAAAGTCTGCATTATGTGGACTGCAACAATATAAGCGTTATGACCAATAACGACCCCATTTTCAAAGCGTTCACAGTTCAGGTAAATGAACGTAGATTTTATGATTTCCAATTTATGAAGTTCCTGAGACGAACGAAGGACGGTTTCACTAATATCCCGTTGCAGGCTGATAACAGCAAAATTCTCTCGGCGGCGTATAATTCGCTTAAACTTGAAAAAATGATGAGCGCCAACGGCGGATGCAAGCCGGGATTCATAAAAGCAAAAACAAAGCTCTCGAAAGAAGCGATTAACGAGATCAAAGAGTCATATCCGGGAATATACAGCGCTTCTGATTCGTCAAAGAAAATTTTTGTTCTCAATGAGGGTGTCGAGTTCGAGGCTATATCCTCAACGGCGGCAGAATTGCAGATGAACGAGAACAAAAAGGTCAACAGTGTGGAAATATGCAAGCTCTTCGGCTTTCCGCACACGATCATTGACGGCGGCGCTTCTGAGGCGGATAAACGTGAGTTTACGTCCGTTGTGATAAACTTCATAAACCAGATCGAGACGGAGCTTGACCGGTGTATGCTCCTTGAAAGCGAAAAGCAGGACGGCTATTACTGGGCTTTCGACACTAAGGAGCTGACAAGAGGCAGTATTCTTGAACGTTATCAGGCGTATGAGATAGCTGTCAGGAATCGTTTCTTGCAGGTTGACGAAGTCCGGCAGGCTGAGGATTACGATCCTATCGGATTTAATTTTGTTACCCTCGGTCTGGGGGATGTTCTTCTTAATCCTGAGACAATGGAGATATTTACGCCTAATACCGGTGATATTACGAGTCTTAAATAAAAAATCCCTGCCGCAGCAGGGATTTTGAGTGTCAAGTCCACGATATGTTGATTTTTCTGTTTTGGTTCGCACAGTCGGACAGATAAAGATTAATAAGTGTCTGATATGGGATTCCCGATGTTGAGGACATCTGTTTGAAAAAATCGATCACCTCAGTATCAATATTAATAGTTATCTGTTGTTTCAGTTTTTTTGCATACGGATTTTTCCGGGCTTTTGAAAAATCATATTCCTCTCTCATAATCTCACCTCTCACATAAGTTCAAAATATTGATTTGTTTCTGTTTTGGTTGCTTTTCTTGCAGAAATAATTCTGATTACCGTTTCAGAGTGGCGATAACAGTGACAGACGACCAGTAAATTAGCTTTTGCGCTTACGCCGAGAATGATAAATCGTTCCTCCTGTTCGGAATGCTCGGGGTCGTCTATTAACAGAGCGTTATCATCATAGAAAACAGTTTTTGCCTCATCAAACGAAATTTTATGCTTTTTCTTGTTTATTTCGTTCTTATTTTCGTCCCATTCAAATTTAAGTAACTCCATAATTATATTATAATTATAAAATCATTTTTTGTCAAGTGATTTTTAATAAATTGCGATGAAAGAAGCTGATAAAATGAAAATCGAAGTAAGAGCAGACGGACTGCACATCAGCGGATATGTCAACGTTACGGGCAAGCTTTCGCGCCCTGTCGTCACGCCGCGCGGCAAGGTGCTTGAAACTATCGAGGAGAGAGCCTTTGACGAGGCAATCCGGAAAAGCGGCGATGTCACCGTGCAGCTCGATCACGATGCAGGTCATGTCTATGCGAGAACATCGGACAACAGTCTTGCCCTCCGTGAGGACGCTATCGGGCTTCACGCCGATGTGCTCATAACAGACAAGACTATCATTGAGATCGCCCGAAAAGGCAAGCTGAGAGGCTGGAGTTTTGGAATGTACAACGTGGGGGATGAAATGGAATCCCGTGCTGACGGCGAACTGCCGATAAGGCATATAAAGAGCCTTATGCTCGACCACATATCCCTTATCAAGGATAAAGTGCCCTGCTATGCTGCTACCTCCGTGGAATACCGGGCGGACGAGGCTGTCGACATTGAACAGCGCGCTCTTGATATTGCTCCGGAGCTGCATATATCATACGAAAACAAAACCGACTACACCGGATATGAAGAAAGGATCAGGAAATTATGAAAAAGCTTATCGAAAAAAGAGCCGCTTTAAAAGCACAGCTTCAGACAATGCTTGACAAGGTCAAGACTGAGGAGAGAGCTTTCAGCGAGGACGAAACAAAGGAATTTGACCGCATCGAGAGCGAGATCAAGTCCCTTGATGCAACGATAAAGGCGGAGGAAAGGGCAAAGGGATATGATGATTTTCATGTTCCTATGGCAGAGCCTTCCGAGTCAAAGGAAAAGCTTGAAGAAAGAGCCTTTGAAGATTACATTCTCGGCAGGGCGACAGAGATGAGAGCCGGAGAACAGAATATGACAATGAGCAATAACGGCGCTGTTATCCCGGAAACTATCGCCAGCCGCGTTATTGATGCAGTTGTGGATCTCTGTCCTATCCTTGCCGGTGCGGAGGTATATCACATCAAGGGAACGCTGAAACTCCCTAAATGGACTAAAGCAAACACCTCTCATGACATCACCGTAGGTTATTCCTCGGAATTTTCAACACTTGCTGCCGACAGCGGAAAGTTTGACTCCGTTGACCTGAGCGGCTTCCTCGCAGGAGCGCTGACGCTTGTAGGCAGAAGCGTTGAAAACAACGCTCAGGTAAATGTGGTTGATTTTGTTATCAGAAAAATGGCTGAGAAGATCGCTGAGTTTATCGAGGGCGAGCTGCTTAAAGGAACGGGCACGAATGCCGCGCAGGGCATCCTTAACTGCTCAAATACGGTCACTGCGGCATCGGCAGCAGCCGTCACCTTTGACGAGCTTGTAAAGCTCCAGAGCGCCGTTAAACAGGTATATCAGAAGAACGCCTGCTGGACTATGAACAATGACACATTCACCCTTATCAAGCTGCTGAAAGACACTAACGGCAGACCTCTTATTGAAACTGATGCATCAAAGCCGTTCCCGTTTACGCTTCTCGGAAAGCCTGTGTATCTTTCCGACAATATGCCGAAAGCGACTGCCGGCGCTAAATCCATTCTTTACGGCGATTACAGCGGACTTGCTGTGAATTTCCGCGAAAATATCTCTATTCAGGTGCTCCGTGAAAAATATGCAGATCAGCACGCCCTGGGAGTGATCTCGTGGTTCGAGTTCGACAGCCGCATTACCGACGAACAGAAGCTTGCCGTACTCGTCCAGAAAGCCGCATCATGAAAATAAGCGAGCTTACGCCGGATATCGTAAAAGATTACTGCGGCATCTCCGACGATGACAGCGACGATATTATCGAAAAACTCCTGCTGCCTGCCGCCCGGAAGTACATTACGGGCTACACCGGGCTGACAGCGGAACAGTGCGACGAGCATGAAGAGCTTTCGGTTGCCTGCATGGTTCTCGTAAACGATATGTTCACGCAGAGGGATTACACGGTAAGTATGCACAGGCAGGTCTCTCCCACGGTCAAAACTATCCTTGATATGTATGCCGTAAACTATATTTGAGGTGATATTATGGCGTACAACAAGAAGATAGAGGTGCAGTTCCTGACAGAGACAACGGACAAAATAGGACAGCTTATCCCGGTCTGGGAGACTCTTTTTCAGCCGTGGGCAGAAATAAGCTGTACCGGCGGACGTGAATATTACGCTGCGGCGCAGACCAATTCCGAGAACGATATGACGTTCAAAATACGTTTTTCAAGGAAAGTCGCAGGCAAGCTTACGTCCAGGCTGCGCATTGTCTATGGCGGAATTGTTTATAACATCGTTCACATAGGAGACACGGGAGAGCTTCACCGCGAGCTTATTCTCCGTGCGCGTCAGCTTAACGGGGAGGCGTCTGTATGAGCAGTGCGATGGTTGATGTTACACCGGATGGTATTGCGGCGGTTTTGGCAGATATGTGCAGAAAATTCACTGATGAAGTGGTTGAACAGGTGGAGGAGGGTCTTGAACAGATCGCCGCGGAGTGTAAAGACGAGGTAAAAGCGCTTTCTCCTGCCCCTGCCAACCGCAGAAAGCGAACGGGACGGAGATACCGGAACGGCTGGACTGTGACGCCAAAGCGCACTTCCGGCAAGTTTGTATTCGCGATACACAATAAAGAGGCTCACCTTGTGCATCTGCTGGAGTTGGGACATAGTCTTAGGGACGGCACAGGGCGCAAATACGGGGAAGTGCAGCCGAAAGTACACGTTGAGACCGCCAGAAATCACGCAGACGAAAAAGTCGACAAGCTATTGAAAAAATTAGGGGGATAAGTCGAAATGGAACTTGATGAAATCTACACTAAGCTCAAAAGGCTTGATATTCCTGTGGCGTACTTAAAGTTCAACAAGCCTCAGAATCTGCCGTTTGCGGTCTATTATGAGGATGGCGGCACTGTGGAGGGCGCGGACGGCTATAACCTTTACCGGAGGACGAATATTATAGTTGAATTGTACACTGAGCGGAAAGACATTGCCCTTGAAAGGCGCATAGAGGAGCTTTTCCGCTCTCAGCCCCTTGAAAAGGACGTTGACACGTTCCTGAAAGAGGAAAATATGCACATGACGGCATATGAATTTGAGAATATTACATTTTTTGAGGAGGACTAAATATGTCTATGAAAGACGAAAAGAACAGGATCGCGATGGGTTCATGCGATATCTATATGACAGAGTTTACCGGAAGTACTTTCGCGGATATTCCCGAGGATTCCGTTCTGGAAACGGCGGCGAATCTCATCGGCAGAACAAAGGACGGCGCGACTTTTTCCTATAACACTACGTCCTATACGGCAAAGTCCGACGACGGCATCGCTCAGAGAACCGAAATCACAGAGCAGGCGGTGACGATGGCTTTCGGTCTTATCACCTGGAATGGCAATACTATACAGAAGATCATCCCTACTGCATCCGTAGTCGTTCAGGCGATCGAGGGCTCGGAGAAAAAGCGCAGAAGAACGACAGGCAAAAGCATCGGCAATGCAGACGGCAAGGTGTATGTTGTCCGTGCCGTTCACAAGGATAAGATCAAAGGAGACGTGAAGTACACGATCATCGGCAAGAATCTGGAGGGCTTTTCAGCCGCCTATAAGCCCGGTTCGGAAACTACCATTACACCGACGATCACCGCTGAACCGGACGGCAACGGCGATCTCTTCATTATGGACGAATACGATGTTGAAGGAACGGTGTCCGGATCGTGAGCTGGCGTCTGCCGACGGTAGGGGAATACTGCACCCTGAAATTCTCCCGAAATGCCGCAGAAGTCCTTGAAACGGCGCGGAAAATTGCCGGAGAACTGCCGAAAATAGGCGATTTCAGGCGGTTTTATACGGAGTATATAAAGTGGGTCGACGGCATAAGAGCTGCCGACCCTCTTTTGCAGATACCATATTATCCGGAGTATGAGGCGGAAAAGCGTTATTTTCACTGCAATTCCTGGGAGCTGAAAACGGTCGCGGACTATACCGGGCTTAACTTCAACGAAATCTCGGAACTGATGATAACGCAGTTCTGGGCGTGGCTCAGGGACGGCTTTATCTTCAACTGTGAAAAGTCGGAGAAAGGGCTTGAATATCTGGAAAAGGCGTATTATAACTCGCAGACAGACTCCGACAGGGAAGCGTTCAGGGAGTTGAAAGGAGCGACGGGAAATGGCATCAAGTAAGATAAAAGGCATAAATATCAAGATTGGTGCGGACACCACCGGGCTTGATACCGCTCTTCAAGGCATCGAGAAAGCCGGAAAAAACACGCGGTCGGAGCTCCGGGAGGTGGACAGCGCCCTGAAAAAAGCACCCGAAAGCGCGGAACTCTGGCGGCAGAAGCAGGAGCTACTCACAAAAGCAGTCGAGGACAGC
>JAGBGT010000010.1 GCA_017935865.1 Ruminococcus sp.
AAAGAGGTGATTCCCCACGGGGTGGGGAAATGTCGCGAAGCGACAAAGGGGACGGCACGTAGTGCGCTCTGCAAGAGAGAGCGTCCCCTTTAAACTCCCGATTTATTTCTTTCGCGGCTACGGGAAAATTTCAGTTTTCAAAAAGAGATACACTTCAAAAGATATATTAAATAAAAATAGAGAGAAACATCCCCTTTTAAATGGGGAAAGTTTCTCTCTATCTTTTTATATACGGACAAAAAGTTTATAAGGGAACGCTCTCCCTTGCAGGGCGCACTACGTGCCGTCCCCTTTGTCGCTTCGCGACATTTCCCCACCCCGTGGAGAATCACCTCTTTCAAAACAGTCCACCGGACTGTTTTGAAATTCACCCTTTGCGGAGCGCCTAAAGGCTGCGTCGACCTACGGTCGACTTGGGGCGCTGCCCCAAACCCTGCCAGAGGCGCCGCCTCTGGACTCTGACAAAGGGGCATTGCCCCTTTGGAAACCCGATTTTGTCGGCTGCGCCGACTTGGGACTCCGCCCAAAACCCTCAGAGATCAGTCAGCGTTGAGCTTATCTACAGTCGTCGGGAATGAGCTGTACTCTATGACTCCGGCGTCGTACATCTGTATTGCAAGAGAGTCGATAGCAGTAATGCCGTTTCCGTGGTCAACAACGTCAGCATTGATCTCGCCCTGCTTTTTCAGAGCGTATCTATCAGGGTTGCCGATCGACTGGAGAACCAGCGTTGCATCTGCGATATCAACTTCACCGTCACAGTTTGCATCGCCCCACATTGTTACAGTGAGCGGAGCTTCTGTCGTCACAGGCGCTTTTGTCGTCGTGGTAACAACCGTTGTTACAGGAGCTTTCGTCGTTGTGGGAGTTTTCGTTGTCACAGGAGCTTTTGTTGTGGTAGGAGCTGCTGTCGTGACCGGTTTAGTCGTGGTAACAACCGTTGTTACGGGAGCTTTTGTTGTAGTCACGGGAGGCTCTGCGGTCGTTGTCACCGGAGCGTCAGCGTAGTAAACGTGGATATTATCCACTGTGATCGCATCAGTTTCGCCGTAGTAGTAGCCGATATTCAGCTCTCCGTCAGCGGTGTTGATGCGGTTTACATGGCTCTCGTCGCCTGCGCAGATCGTAGGAACGATCCACATGATCTCAGCCGTGTCTCCTGCGCCGAGGATGCAGTAGTTGCCCTCCTCCTGGAACCAGTAGTCCTCAGAAACAGTCTTTTCTACGCCTGTGCCAACGTTGTATACCAGCTTGCCGATATCTTCCTTGGCGGTAATATCGAAGCGGATAGCGTAAACGTCCTTTGTCTCGTCAATTCCCAGCTTATCATAGCTGATGCTCAGATTTTTCTGCGCATCTGTGCCCGTGTGATTGAGAAGTGTGTCAACAGCGGTGGAAATGCAGTCTGTATAGGGAACTGTAACCGTTTTTGTGTAGGTGAGGACAGCGTTTTTAATATCCACAGATTCGATCTCGTTGCCGTCGGCGTCACAGCCGTACCAGTACTGGAACGAAACGGTGTCTGAGGCAACGTCAGTCAGGTGAGGCTGAACCTCTGCGGGAACTTCCCAGTAAGCCTCAAAATATGTGCCTGCTCCGAAGAGCTTGCCGCCGTTGCCGGGAGTGATCTGGAACTCAACGCCCTGCTCTTCATAGTCTGCAACAGAACCTTCGCCTTCGCTGCCCATGTCGTTATACCAGTAGCCGGCGTGCTCCTTGCCTGGGATTCCTGCGATCTGCTTTGCATATTCAGTATCGGCAGGCGAGCCGTTCTGAACATTGATGCCGCCGCCGTAAACGAACTGGTCGATCTCCTTCACAGATTCAATTTCGCAGGTGATAGACTCGATAACAACGCCGTCCATATCTGTGAGACCAAAGTCCGAGAACTTGAACTTATGGCTGTTTATAGGCTTATCCGGATCGTCACTGGGATTTTTCTGATAGTATTCCTCATCATAGCCCTTTGTAAGCTTGATAGTTTCAAAGGTTTCGCCGTCCATCTGCTTTGCAACAGTAGAAGAGATAGTAGCTGTACCGTCGCCATTGTCAACAAAGCTCCAGTTTTTGCCGTTTTCGCTGTTTGCGCCGTTTGAGTGCTTGTTTCCGTCGGGAACGATGTTCTCCCTATCGGGAACCTCCGGATCTGGGTCGGGATCAGGATCGGGACCGGGGTCAACCTCTATATTGTACTGGAAATCCACGAAATTAACGGAAGTCTCTATCATATCGGCAGTCTCGTTATCGTAATAAGAGCAGTAGTAGCATCTGAAATCGAATTTGGTGTACTGGTCGTATTTCAGCGTCAGGTCGGAGAGGTCAATCACAAACTGATTTGTGCCTTTTTTAAGAGAGACTGTCGTACCCTCTCCCTTGGAATCCCAGCCTGTGGGACTTTTTTCCATCCAGTCCGTGCTGGTCTGGATTCCGAATCCGTAGGAGAAAGAGATATCGCGGTCAGCCTCGACAGTGACAACGACGGATTTTACCGGATTATCGGCGTTGAACTCAGCCGGGAACGAATTTTTCTCCAGATTTTTTCCTGCCGACAGGGCAGTTGCAGCGCCCTTGAGAGAGTCTGCGGAGAGAGAGGGCTGGAATGCGGCGACTGCCGGAACAGCCGACATATAAGCCGGAACTGTGGAAGCGGCAATGATAGCGCTCATCATAACAGCATTGAGCTTGCCTGTGAATCCTTTCATCTTCATGTTTGATCATCCTTTCAAAAACATTGAGGGGCGGCGTCAGAATGGCATTGATACGATCCGGACGCCTTTACTGGTTAGTCATATTATACCATATATAGAAAAAATATGTGTTAAATTATTGTTAATTGGTTAAAACTAACAATTTACAAAAATAATGCCGGGGCGTGAGCCTCAGCATTATTTTTTTCATCATTATTGCGCGGTCGTAACAGCCGCATCTGCGCCGGCAAAAGTATCAACTGCCGTTGTGCCTGTCTGCTTCGGAGTCCGCTGTATCGAGATCTTCGAGTTGGTGATCACCCAGACATCATCGTAATCCGGACAGGAATACGTTGCGTTCCAGTTGAACTGGTCAGTGGTTATAGAGGCGTTAAGCAGGTTGACCTCAACGACTATGTCTTCGGGGGTGATCTCCGCCAGAGACTCTGCCGAACCCACCAGCACCACATCAAGCTGCTGGGTGAGAATTTCGTAGTCATAGGTGCTGTCAGGCTTGTTGCTGATGTTTATTCTACTCTTGTCGATCAGCATATCCGTCTGAGTCAGATCTTCATCTTCCAGCGTAACAGTCACCGTTTCCAGCTTCGATACGTTGATAAACTCGCTTGACTCCAGACTGGTGCTCAGAGAGAATGTCTTTGTGAATCCCGGTCTTATCTCGTTCAGCGGTATCATGCCCACGCTTATAGTGTCCGGTATTTCTGTCTCGCTGTTGTTGCAGGCGAGAGTTACCGTGTCTGCGGAAAGTTTGAACTTTATAGTGCTCTGATCGAAATTTTCCGGAGCATTGATGATAGTCACCGTCAGTCCCACGTTCTTCTGCGTTCGGACGGGAATGGTGATATTGAAATTCTGGTTGCTGAACCGCAGCTCCGACTGATCTATCAGGATGTTGTCCTCGGTATACAACTGTATCTCGTCGCTGGAGAGAACATAGGAGGACGACAGGCTCATATCCTTTTTGGACAGGGCATAGCACTTGCTGATTTTGTCCAACTGCGCCGACGGCCCGGTGATCTGCACCACAGACGGGTCGCAGACGTAGTCATCAGCAAATATCTCCTTGCCCTCAACAACGTCAACGTTGGGTGTTTTTGGAGAAATAGGAAATTCTCTTGTCTCGATCTTATCAAAGACCACTGTTGCCTTATCCGGCGTAACGGATCTGACCTCGTAGTTTACACCGCTGTCGCTTTTGATTTTAAGTGTAAGATTTTTCGTACCCGCAGTTGATACGCTGTCCGCGTCGAAATAAGCCACAAGATTTTCACTGCTGAGATTACCCACCTCTGTACGGCTTCCCAGAAGCTCTACAGTGACCTCCTCCACGCTGCACGAGATGACCTGCAATCCGTTTTGTCCGGCGGAGCTGCCTGTAATATCCACGCTTACAGGTATGTGCTGTACTGTTTTCTGGACGGAAGGGTACTGGGTCAGCGAAATAAACAGCCAGAGACACACAGCAATGGCAACGGAAAGTATGGCAAGGGAAAAATTGTTTTTCATATATCTTTCCCGGATCTTTTTCAATAGGCTCATTTATTCTTCCTCCTTCCGAAAAAAGAAGAAAAAGTCTTTTTCGCTATTCCTCCGTCCTCGGGAGGCTCGTTGAAGATCTCTTTTTCCAAAGCGGCTTTCAGCTTGTCGTGAGTGTAGTCTCTTGTCAGCACGCCGTTCATGGCAATGGAGATCTGTCCTGTTTCTTCGGAGACTACGATAACTACAGCATCAGAGTTTTCGCTCATGCCGATGGCGGCACGGTGGCGTGAGCCGAGCGCCTTATCTATCTGGAGATCGCTTTTTGGTCTCGGGAGGAAGCAGGCTGCCGCAAGTATTATGCCGTCACGGATAATGACCGCGCCGTCATGGAGCGGAGTTTTGGGGTAGAAGATATTGCCGAAAACTTCCTTGCTGGGAATAGCGTTCATCATAGTTCCGGTTTCGATCTGTTCGCCGAGCCTGGTCTCGCGCTCGATCACTATAAGCGCGCCTGTACAGCTAGCGGAAAGTTCCACGCAGGAGTCGCAGATAGACTCGATCGCCGCATTCCATCGTGCTTTCTCGTCGTCTGATGGGCCTATGCCAATGAGATGTATGCCGAATTTAGTCGTTCCGAACTGCTCCAGGGCGCGTCTGATCTCCGGCTGAAAAAGAATGAGCATGGCAAGGAGACCGATATCAAGGGCATGACCGAGGATATATTCCATAACTGTCAGATTCAGCAGGCTGCTGACGAAATAAGCTGCCACAAGGAGAAGTATTCCCTTTACGAGCTGCCCGGCACGGGTCTCGCGGATAAGTCTCAGAAGCAGATAGACTATGTATGACATAACGGCAAGGTCGATTATATCTTTTAGTTCAATTGTACTCATCAGGCTGAAAAATGCGTATTTAATATCTTGAAAGGACG
The DNA here is from genome assembly GCA_017935865.1 of Ruminococcus sp. Taxonomy (GTDB): domain Bacteria; phylum Bacillota; class Clostridia; order Oscillospirales; family Ruminococcaceae; genus Ruminococcus. The sequence continues at coordinate 5,119 of JAGBGT010000010.1, forward strand.
GCACGTTCTCACTTCCTTTTTATGTGTATGTACTCCGCCGAACGGAGCGGCGGGTTTCAAAGTAATACTAAAGCAGCACCGCACAAAGAGCGGTCGACGCCTTTGCCTGCACACCCCTGTACGGTGCTGTTCGATATTTATTCCCTATTATATTTTACCACAATTTCAAATAAATTCAATAGTTTTTTGATATTTTCCAGATTTTTTCTTTAAAATTATATTTTTTATCCTGAAAAAGATAAATTTTTATCGAATTTACCTGCTATTTCCCGGACGTCCCTGGCAAGCCGGAGCACGTCGTCTCCTTTGCTGAATGCCGAGGGAGAAAAACGTATTACGCCGGTTTCTGTTCCAAGAGCGGCATGGGCAAGGGCAGAGCATTGGTAGCCTGCACGCAGGCAGTACCCCTTTTCTCCGAGCATTTCCGCTCCCCGTTCAGATGGGATACCGGGTATATTAAAGGAAACTATGGGCAGATATTCTGCTGCCGGGTGACGGTAGATAATTACTCCGCTGTTTTTAAGACCTCCGATCAGTAACTGGCACATATTTGTCTCATGGCGGTATATCCTGTCCAGACCGGTTTTTTCAATAAATTCGACACCTGCCTTCATAGAAATGATACCGGTTACCGCAAGTGTGCCGCTTTCCAGTGATTCCGGAAGAAGTTCCGGCTGTTCGAGACTCTGGGAGTTATTTCCCGTGCCGCCCTGGATAATAGGCTTAATTGGAAATCTGCCATCCGAAATCAGAAGACCTGTTCCCGTCATGCCGTACAGCCCCTTGTGACCGGCGGTACAGAGGATATTTATGCCGTCGTCAAGCTTTATTTCCATAATTCCGCAGGCTTGCGCACCGTCTGCGATGAAGCAGATACCGCGCTCACGGCAAAGGCGTCCTATCTCGCGGTAGGGCATGATCTGTCCTGTAACATTGCTTGCTATGAGACATACTATAGCCTTGGTGTCCCTGCGGATAAGGCTGCGGAAGCTTTCGATAGTCCTTTCGTCCTCGGGATATACCTGTGCCACGGAAAGGCTTATCCTGCCGTCCTCCGCCATACGGAATGCCGGACGTGCGGCTGAATTGTGCTCCATTCCGCTGATTATCAGATGACCGCCGCCGCTCATTACTCCCTGTATAGCCATATTCAGCGCGTGAGTGCAGTTAAGTGTGAAAACCGTGTTTTCCGGCTCTGCACCGAAGAAATCCGCAATTTTTTCACGCGCGGAGTAGACTGCTTCGGAGGTTCGTGCGGCCACAGGGTGACCGCCTCTGCCCGAGCTGCCGTAGCTTCTCATGGCGATCAGCGCAGCCCTTCTGACAGATTCCGGCTTTGGAAAGGTTGTGGCGGCGTTGTCGAAATATATCACCTGCCGTCACCTCCGCTGCCTTTCAGTTTGAAGGTGACTGCATTCTGCTCCAGAAATTTCAGGGCATTCCGTGAATAAAGCCGCAGATCAAAGCCGCAGCCCGATTCACGGCGGACTATTTCACTTGGAAATCCGCCCCTTTCCAAAAGCTTCTGAGCCTTTCTCGCATATGTGTATGAGGGCATTTCAGCCGTAAAAGTCATAATATCACCTCGCTTGAGTGTGTTCGTAAAGGCATCACCGCGCTGCCGTGGCATTCTGGGATGCCTTTTCATAATATGATTTATATTGTATACTTGTTCCTGAATCCGTGTGCGGTGTTGCCCTAAATCCGGTACTTGACTTTATTTGGGAAATAGTATATAATAAATGTATATGCACTTTTGAAGAGGACATAATAGTTAAAGAAAATTTTTTGACTCAGAACAATACTGCATAGCAGGTCTGACAAAAGGAGCATATACTATGGGACAGGACATAAACAGCGAGATCAATGATAACGGCGTAACAGCGGAGCGAAACAGCCGGCACCTTATCCACTGTCTGAATATAATCGGGCAAATAGAGGGTCACTATGTTCTTGACGAGCAGAATAAAACTACCAAGTACGAGCATATCATTCCTGCTCTTGTGGCGATAGAGCAGGACAGAAGCGTTGAGGGGCTTATAATCATTCTGAATACGGTAGGCGGCGATGTGGAGGCAGGTCTTGCCATTGCCGAGATCATCTCGGGAATGAAAACCCCCACAGTCTCGCTTGTGGTAGGCGGCGGACATTCTATCGGCGTGCCGCTGGCAGTCTGTGCAAAGCGTTCATTTATCGTGCCCTCGGCGTCCATGACGATCCACCCCGTCCGCATGAACGGCACGCTTCTCGGCGTACCGCAGACGCTGAACTATTTCGACAGGATGCAGGACAGGATAATCAGCTTCGTGACGAAAAACAGCCGTGTAGACGAGACCGAGTTTCGCCGCCTGATGATGAACACGGAAGAGCTTGTCATGGACGTAGGCTCGGTGGTGGACGGAGAAAGAGCCGTGGAGCTGGGTCTTGTGGATGAACTTGGCAGTCTTGGGGATGCAATGGACTGCCTTTACGATATGATAGAAAAAACGGAAAAAAGATATTCCTGAGGCAGTAGCGCGGCACGGTTTGTGCCGGAGATGCCCTGGTTTTCGGAGGAAAAATGGCAGGCAAAGGAAAAAAACCGCCCATGGGAGCGGATTTCAGAGACGAGGATTTTACAAGGAGCGGCAAGCTGAGACGAAGAAAAAAGGATGCCGCACCAAAGGAAGAGGCAGAACAGGAGACTGATGAAGCGGCTGAAAAGCCGGCGCCTGCTCCTGCGGCAGACCCGCTTGAGGAGGAATTTGAAGCGCAGGACAGGGAGACCGCAAGGATAGTCTCGGTGCTGCTCTTTGCGATAGGCGTGTTCTTCGCACTCGTTGTTCTTTTCAAGGGCGCGGACGGCTGGAGAGCGATACATCGTGGGATGCTGGGAGTTTTCGGCGTGACGGCAATTTCCGTTCCGGCGGCGATGATAGCCTCGTCCATATTAGTCGGCAAACGCAGCCAGAACAGCGGAAAATACATCTGGCTCATGATTTTCTTTGTCCTTGTTCTTTCCTCGGCGGTGCAGATCTTCTTCGTGGGAGAACTGCCCGGCTACGGGGTCAGGAAAAATATTTCTCTGTTGTATAAGGACGGCGTAAATTTCAAGGGCGGCGGCGTGATAAGTATGCTCATGGCAGGCGTGCTGCTGCGTGTACTCGGCAGACTGGGCGCAAGCATAGTGATCGCCCTGCTGATCTTTGTGTCCGTGCTGCTGCTCACCGGCAAGGATATTTTCGACTTCCTGAAGCTTCTCTCCAAGCCCTTTATCTTCATTGGGCAGTGTCTTTCCGGCATACATAATGTCTTTATGGGAGGCGACTTCGAGGACGCCTTTGATGTGGAGGAGGACGAGGACGACCGGGAGAAACGCTCCTTTGACGAGGATATCGAGGCGATCGAAATGGTAAACAGCCGTGAGAATTCCATAGATCTGCCTATATACGGACTGGACAATACCGCGGGATCATCGGAGAAAACGGCTGAACAGGCAAAAGAACAGGATGATTTCAGCCGGCTTTTCGATATACCTATTCCGGCGGAAAAAGCTCCGGAGGAGAAGAAAAACGAGAGCGATCCGGAGCTTGACGCGCTTATCACACGTGCCGCGGAAAAGAAAGCAAAGCAGGACGAGGCAGCGTCCGGAGTGAAAAAAGAGGAGAAGAAGGAAGAGCCGCAGATGCCGCTGTATATTCTTCCGGGACTCGATCTGCTCACGCCTCCGGATATAAACTCAAACAGCGCGCAGGCGGCTGCGGAAATGCGCGAAAAGGCGGATATTATCGTCAATACCCTGAAAAGCTTCGGCGTGGAGGTAAAGATCAAGAGCATCTACCGCGGTCCGTCCATAACACGTTATGAGATACAGCCGGGAGCAGGCGTAAAGGTCTCCAAGATAAAGGGTCTGGAGGACGATATCGCACTCAGTCTTGCGGCGCAGGGCGTGCGTATCGAAGCGCCTATTCCCGGCAAGGCGGCGGTGGGAATCGAAGTCCCGAACATAAACAAGGACACGGTCACTATCCGGGAGATGCTGTCCACGCAGGAGTACCGCAGCGCCCAGAGCAAGCTGACTTTTGCTGTGGGAAAGGACATCACGGGAAATGCGATCATCGGCGACATTACGAAGATGCCCCATGTTATTATAGCAGGAACTACCGGCTCGGGAAAGTCTGTCTGCACCCGTTCTATCATCATGAGCATCCTATATAAGGCGACTCCCGACGAGGTGAAGATAATCCTCATTGACCCGAAAGTGGTGGAATTTAAGGTTTTCGAGGGTACGCCGCATCTGCTGATACCCATTGTCACAGAGGCGAAAAAGGCTGCCGGCGCTCTGAACTGGGCAGTAAACGAGATGATGCGCCGTTACAATACCTTTGCGGATATAGGCGCAAACGATCTGCGTTCCTACAACGAAATAGCCGACGATGACGAGGATGTTCCACATATGCCGCAGATCGTCATATTTATCGACGAGCTTGCGGATATGATGCTTGTTGCCGGAAAAGAGGTAGAGGATTCTATCTGCCGTCTGGCGCAGATGGGAAGAGCTGCCGGAATACATCTTGTAGTCGCGACCCAGCGTCCTACAACGGACGTTATAACCGGACTTATCAAGGCGAATATCCCCAGCAGAATTGCGCTTTCCGTTAAATCACAGGTGGACTCCAGGACCATTATCGACATGGCTGGCGCTGATAAGCTCCTGGGTAACGGCGATATGCTGTATATGCCTATCGGAACGAGCAAGCCTATACGTGTTCAGGGCTGCTTTGCCTCGAATAAGGACATCAACGAAACGCTGAATTTCATCCGCGCCCAGGCACAGGGCACATATGACAACAGCATTATTGACGCGGTAGAGAACTTCATACCTCAGGGCAAGGGCGATCACGGCGGCGGAATGGACAGCGCTATCGAGGCTGGAAGCGACGAGGAATATCTGGTGAAAGCGGCGGAAGTCGCGGTAAATCTGGGACAGATCTCCATAACGCTGCTCCAGAGGAAGCTGAAGCTGGGCTATGCAAGAGCTTCACGCATCATGGACGACATGGAGGAGCGCGGCATTGTCGGCCCTACAGAGGGCGCAAAGCCGAGAAAGGTGCTCATGTCCAAGATGCAGTTTGACGAGTGGAAAATGAGAATGCTTGACAATTGATGCTGAGAGCCGCGATTGTCATTCAGAGAGGGTGAAAAAATGTACGATGAGTTTATACCAGTTTCAAAAAAGGAAATGGAGGAGCTTGGGATCAGGCAGTTCGACTTCATTTACGTAACAGGTGACGCATATGTGGATCATCCAAGCTTCGGAGCGGCGATCATCACGCGCCTTATTCAGGCAATGGGCTTTACCGTAGGCATTATCTCCCAGCCGGACTGGCACAGCGACCGGGATTTCCGCAGATTCGGCGCTCCGAAGTACGCATTTCTCGTAACCTCGGGAAATATCGACTCCATGGTCGCCCACTACACGGCGGCGAAAAGAAAACGCTCCGACGACGCCTACACTCCCGGCGGAAAGGCAGGAAAACGTCCTGACAGAGCCGTTATCGTGTACTGTAAGAAGATCCGCGAATATTTCGGGGATGTGCCGGTGGCAATCGGCGGACTGGAGGCTTCTCTGCGCCGTTTTGCCCACTACGATTACTGGGACGACGGCGTCCGTCCCTCTATACTGGCGGACAGCGGCGCGGATATTCTGATGTACGGCATGGGCGAGCACCAGATACAGGAGCTTTGCAGCCGTCTTGCGGCAGGTGAGAATATCCGTGACATCCGCGATATACGAGGTACGTGCTACATGACGGAGCCGGTGAACACGCCTTTGGGAGCGGCGCAGTGTCCGTCCCTGGAGCAGGTGCGCGAGAGCAAGAGAGAGTATGCCAAGGCGACGAAGATACAGTACGACTGGCAGGACGAGGTCTACGGCAAGATCGTGATACAGCGTCACGGAAATATGATGCTTGTGCAGAATCCCCCGGCGAAGAGCCTGACTACTGAGGAGCTGGACTACATCTACAGCCTGCCGTATACGCGGCGGTATCATCCGTCCTACGAGGCTGAGGGCGGCGTTCCGGGAATTGAAGAGGTGCGTTTTTCCATTACCCATAACCGGGGCTGCTTCGGCTACTGCAACTTCTGCTCGATCGCTCTTCATCAGGGCAGACGCGTAACCGTCCGGAGCGAAGAGTCGGTGCTTGCGGAGGCGGAGCGGATAACGAAAATGCCTGATTTCAAGGGATATATCCACGACGTCGGAGGCCCTACGGCTAATTTCCGGCACACCTCCTGCGAAAAGCAGATGGAAAAGGGGTTGTGCATGGGAAAAAAGTGCCTTGCGCCTACGCCATGTCCTGCATTAAAGGCAGATCACAGGGAATATCTGGCTCTACTGCGGAAGATACGCAAGGTAAAAGGCGTCAAGAGAGTTTTTATCCGTTCGGGAATAAGATATGATTATCTCATGGAGGATAAAAACGACGAATTTATCCGGGAGCTGATAAAATATCATGTCAGCGGACAGCTAAAAGTTGCTCCTGAGCACTGCTCGGCGGTAGTGCTGGACAAAATGGGAAAGCCCCACATCGAGGCGTACAAGGCGTTCCAGAAGCGCTTTTACGAGATCACCAAGGGGATAGGAAAGGAGCAGTATCTCGTGCCCTATCTCATGTCATCCCACCCGGGAAGCACGCTGAACGAGGCGATAGACCTCGCCCTCTTCCTCCGTGACAACAAAATACGCCCGGAGCAGGTTCAGGACTTCTATCCCACGCCGGGAACGATATCCACCTGTATGTTCTACACGGAGCTTGACCCGTATACCATGGAAAAGGTGTACGTGCCGAAAACTCCCAGAGAAAAGGCGATGCAGAGGGCGCTGCTCCAGTATTTCCGGCCGCAGAACAGGGAGCTTGTGCTGGAGGCGCTGAAAAAGGCAGGACGTTTCGATCTTATCGGTACAGCCCCCGGATGTCTGGTAAATGATACGGCGGCAGACAGCCGGAAGAGGGCTGCAAAGGATGGTGACAAATCATGGCAAAGAAGCAAAGCAGGTCGGGAGGATCGCGGAGCACGGCAAAAAGGCAGTTCGGGACGATCCCAAAAACAGGCAGGCGGAAAAGATCAGCGAAAAAATCGAAGGAATGGATGATCTGGCTTTTTCTGGCAATTGCCGCCATGGTGATCTTCTCTTATTTTACATATAAACAGGCAAAGACGGCGGATGGAAGCCTTTCTGTGCATTATATCGACGTGGGACAGGGCGACGCTGTCTATATTTCCTGCGGAGATAAAAATATGCTCATCGACAGCGGCGAGGTCTCCCAGGGCGATGCGGTGTGCGCGTATCTCCGTGAGCAGGGCGTGGAGTCGCTGGACTACGTTATCGGTACGCATCCCCACTCCGACCATATGGGCGGAATGGCGGCGGTAGTGCAGTCGTTTGATATCGGCGAGTTCATTATGCCGCACCTTGCCGACGAGGATTTTCCGGCAACGAAATATTTCGAGCGTTTTCTCGATGCCGCCGAGGAGAAAGATCTGAATATCACCGAGGCTAAGCTTGGCATGAAGGTGCCTTTCGGAGACGCACAGTGGGAGATCATTGCCCCTGTGGAGGAGACGTACGGCAACACAAACAACTACTCCGTGGGGATCATCCTGCGGTACGGTGAAAGCAGCTTTATTTTTACGGGAGATGCGGAAAAACAGGCTGAAGAACAAATTCTTGAGTCCTATCCGCTTCGTCATATCGACGTGTACAAGACAGGTCATCACGGCAGCGATACTTCAAGCAGCGAGAAATTTCTGGAGGCGATCTCCCCGGATTATGCCGTAATTTCCTGCGGCGAGGGCAACTCCTACGGTCATCCCGACGATGTGACTATGGAAAAGCTGGAAAAATATACGGATAAAATTTACAGGACTGACCTCTGCGGAACAGTGGTCATAACTACTGACGGCGAAAATATCAGCGTCAGCACAGAGAGGAGCGCAGCATGATAATTGACAGATTCGAGGGAGATATTGCGGTGGTCGAAACAGATGAGGGCTTCCGGGATATACCGCGTTCGCAGCTTCCGGCAGAGGCTGAGGAGGGCGATGTGCTTGCATCCTGCGACGGCTGCTATGTGGTCGATAAGGAGGCTGCCGAGCGGAGAAGAAGCTCTGCGGCAAGCCGGATGAAACGGCTCATGAACAAAGGCGGTTTATGATATGACGGACACTATTATTATAGGAGCAGGTGCAGCAGGATGTATGGCTGCGGTGTTTGCCGCGCGATACGGAAAAAAGGTGCTCCTGTTTGAGAGCGGCAGCCGTATAGGCAGAAAGCTGCGGATAACCGGCAAGGGCAGATGCAATGTTACCAACAATTCCCCGACAGAGGAGCATATGCGGAATATTCCCGTTAATTCCAGGTTTCTCTACAGCGCCTTTTCTCAATTCGGCGCGGAAGAGACCATGAGCTTCTTCGAGGAGCTGGGAGTATCGCTGAAAACTGAGCGCGGCAACCGCGTTTTCCCGGTCAGCGACAATGCGGAGGATGTGGTGAACGCATTTGAGCGCGAACTGAAAAATACCGGTGTGAAGCTGATAAAGCAGCCTGTCTCCTCGCTTATCCTGGAGGAGGGCAGGTGCTGCGGCGTTGTTTCCGGCGGAAAGGAATACCGCAGCGGAAGCGTTCTTATTGCCTGCGGAGGAAAATCCTACCCGGGTACAGGCTCAACAGGTGACGGTTACCGTTTTGCGAAATCCGCCGGACATACCGTAACAGAGCTGAAACCAAGCCTGGTGCCGCTGGTTTCCAGGGATAAATTCTGCGCTGAGCTTATGGGGCTTTCCCTGAGAAACGTCACTGCGCAGTTGTACGACGGCGGCAAGCTTATTTTCAGCGAGCTGGGAGAGATGCTGTTCACCCATTTCGGCGTCAGCGGCCCTCTCGTCCTCAGCGCAAGCAGCCATATCCGGGAGATGCAGCCCGGCAGATACAGACTTGTAATCGACCTGAAGCCGGGGCTTTCACCGGAGCAGCTTGACGCCAGGATAAAGCGTGATTTCGCAGAGAATCTCAACCGCGATTTCCGGAACGGCATAAGAAAGCTGCTGCCGGCTAAGCTGATACCGGTTATTATCCGGCTTTCCGGAATAGACCCGGAGCGGAAGATAAACGGCATAACCAGGGAAGAGCGGCGGAAATTCGGGGAGCTGATAAAGGCATTCCCGGTGAAGATCTCGGGATTCCGCCCCATAGAAGAGGCGATAATCACCAGCGGCGGCGTGTCGGTCAGGGAGATAGATCCGCGGACGATGGAGTCGAAGATATGTCCCGGACTCTTCTTCGCCGGGGAGGTCATCGACGTAGACGCCTACACCGGCGGATTCAACTTGCAGATAGCCTTTTCAACGGCATATTCGGCAGCCATATACTTATAATAACAGAGCAGAAAAGGAGCAGAAAAATGAAAACGGTCAATATAGCAATAGACGGCCCGGCAGGGGCAGGAAAGAGCACTATAGCGAAAAAGGTTTCGGCGGAGCTGGGATATATCTACGTAGACACAGGCGCAATGTACCGTGCAGTCGCATTGTATCTCACTGAAAAGGGGACTGCTGAGGAAGATATTCCGGCAGAGGTGAAAGGCGCCGATGTTTCGCTGAAATTTGTGGACGGCGTCCAGAGAGTGTATCTTGGAGACAGGGATGTTTCAGAGCTTATCAGAACTCCGGAGATCTCAATGGCGGCTTCAAAGACGTCCGCCGTTCCTGCAGTCAGGGCACGGCTTTTCGATTTGCAGCAGAAGCTGGCAAAGGAGAATAACGTAATAATGGACGGCAGGGATATAGGAACGGTCGTGCTGCCCCATGCCGATGTAAAGATCTTCCTGACAGCCTCCGCGGAGGAGAGGGCTTCACGGCGGTATAAGGAGCTTTCGGAGAAGCCCGGCTGCCCGGCGTATCAGGAGATACTGGACGACATCATCAAGCGCGATTACCAGGATATGCACCGTGAGACAGCTCCCCTGAAACAGGCGGAGGACGCAGTGCTGGTGGATTCCACCAAGCTTTCCTTGGATGAGGTCGTGGCTGAGATAACGAGAATAATCCGCGAACGGATATAGCAGGTGAGACAAATGTATTACGTTGCAAAATTTCTGGTATGGATAGCGTTTCACATTTCTTTCCGCCTGAGATTTCAGGGGAGGGAGAATATTCCCAAAAAAGAGCAGGTCATTTATGCCTCGAACCACCGGACAAACGCCGATCCGCCTCTTGTGGGCTGCGGAGCGAGAGGAAAGTACGCATTTATGGCGAAGGAGGAGCTTTTCAGGAACAAGCTCTTCGCCTGGCTGATACGCTCTCTCGGAGCATTTCCGGTCTCACGGGGCAAGGGCGATACGGCGGTGCTTGATACGGCTGTGGAGCGGCTGGAGGGCGGCAGAAGCCTTATGATCTTTCCGGAGGGCACTCGTTCAAAGGACGGCAAGGTCCACCGGGGACATTCCGGAGCTGCGGTCATATCCGTAAGATCGGGGAAAGCCATAATCCCGGTGGGTATCGTTTTCGGCGAGAAGCTGAAATTCCGCACGAGGGTCACGGTAAAGTACGGCGAGTCGATTTTCCCCGGAGACTATGTCGACGACCTGGAAAATCCAAATCCCAGGCAGCTTGTTAAGCTGAAAAACAAGTATATGGAGGAAATAAAGCGGCTTGTTGAGGGCGAGCCGGAGACGGCGGAGTCTGCCGGGGAGGAGAAAAATGAATAGTGTCACTGTGGCAAAGTCAGCGGGATTTTGTTTTGGGGTTGACAGAGCCGTAAAAATGGTGTATAATGAACTGGAGCATAACCAGAGGGTCGCGACTCTCGGTCCGATAATCCACAACACCGATGTTGTCAACGACATGAAGACGCGCGGAGCGAGGGTCATCGAGAACGTTGACGAGCTTCTCCCGGGGGAGACCGTGGTTATCCGCTCACACGGTGTAGGCAGGGAGGTTTACGATAAGATCGCGGAAAAGGGTTGCCGGATGCTGGATGCTACCTGTCCTTTTGTAGCGAAAATACACAAGATCGTTGATGAAAAGACGCGGGAGGGGTATCTGATCCTCATAGCAGGTGACGTGAACCACCCGGAGGTTCAGGGAATCATTGGTCATTGTGAACAAAATTTTATCGTTTTTAAGGATAATATTGAGCTAAAAGCGATTTTTCAAAAAAATCAAAATTTTTTGGGAAAAAAGCTTGCATTTGTGGCTCAAACAACGTATAATATAGTAGTATGGGAAGAGTGTTTGAAGGTGATCCCTAAGGACGATCCCGATATTGTTATATTCGATACGATTTGCAGCGCGACCGACACAAGACAGTCGGATGCGGCAGAGCTTGCCAAAAAGTCCGACGTAATGCTCGTTATCGGAGGAAAGCACAGCTCCAATACGGTGAAGCTGTACGAGGTGTGCAGTCGGTACTGCAGAACGTATCACATAGAAAATTCGGAGGAGCTGACATCTTTGAAGCTACCCTGTGCCGGCAAAATCGGCATAACAGCCGGGGCATCAACGCCGGCGTATATAATCAAGGAGGTACAAACCACTATGACAGAGAATATTAATCTCACAGCAAATCAGGATGAGGAAATCGACTTCGCAGAGGCGTTCGAGCAGTCACTCAAAAAAATACATACAGGAGATAAGGTCAAGGGCATCGTTGTCGGTGTGGATAACGCTGAGGTCACTGTAGATCTCGGAACAAAGCACACAGGCTACGTAAAGCTGGAGGATCTGACAGACGATTCTACAAAGAAGCCCGAGGATATCGTTGCGGTAGGCGACGAGATCGATCTTATCGTCGTTAAGGTAAACGACGCTGACGGCACTGTTGCTCTTTCCAAGAGAAAGGTCGACGAGCAGGCTGGCTATGACACTGTTGTAAAGGCTAAGGAAGAGGGCACAGTTCTTGAGGGAACTGTAAACCGCATCGTAAACAAGGGCGTTACTCTTGTTTACCTTGGCGTAAGAATTTTCATCCCCGCTTCACAGACAGGTCTGCCGAGAAACGCTGATCTTGAGCAGTTGTATAAGCAGAAGGTACAGTTCAAGGTCATCGAGGTAGACGAGGGCGGAAGAAAGAGAGCTATCGGCTCTATCAAGGCTGTCGAGAGTGCAAAGAAGGAAGAGGCTAAGGCTAAGTTCTGGGCAGAGGCTGAGATCGGCAAGACATACACCGGCAAGGTCAAGTCCCTGACAAGCTTCGGCGCATTTGTCGACCTGGGCGGCATTGACGGAATGGTTCACATTTCCGAGCTTTCATGGAAGCGCATCAAGCACCCCAGCGAGGCAGTTTCCGTTGGCGACACTCTTGAGGTTTACATTAAGGATCTGGATGCCGAGAACAACAGGATCTCTCTCGGCTACAGAAAGGCTGAGGACAATCCCTGGGATAAGTTCCTGGCTGAGTACAGCGTTGGCGATGTAGTTAAGGCTACTATCGTTTCCGTAACGAGCTTCGGCGCTTTCGCTTCTATCATCGACGGCGTGGACGGTCTTATCCACATTTCACAGATCGCCGACAAGAAGGTTGAGAATGTCAAGGATATTCTTTCCGTTGGCGATGTTGTAGACGTAAAGATCATCGACATCGACGAGGAATCCAAGAGGATCAGCATTTCTATGCGTGCTCTCTCTGAGGACAGCGACGACGAGGCTGAGGACGAGGAATAATTTTATGATTTAAGAAAGCCGTGCCTTCGGGTACGGCTTTTTTGCGAATATACTTGACAAATCTGAAATAATAGTGTATATTAAAATTATAAGATGGAAGTGGTGTCACAAAGATAAATATTTTGACATTAATACTAATCCCCGACCAATCTGACGAAAATCTTGACAGCTATCATTTCGTCACTCTGCGTCAATCAGCCTTGCCATACGACAGTATGCCTGCGGCTGATTTCCTTGATTGACAAAATGCTGCCTGCCAATCTTTTCATCAGTTTGGTCAGGAATTAGTATAAACTTCCGATTGGAGGGATTTTACATGAAATTTAAAAAGATAACGGCTGCGCTTTCGGCCGCTGTCATGTCGGCGTCTATGCTCGCAGCGCTGCCTATGGCTCAGACTTCTGCGGAACTGGATGTCAACTACGCCGAGGCTTTACAGAAATCGCTTTTCTTCTATGAGGTCCAGCAGGCAGGCAAGCTCCCTGAGTGGAACTCTGTTTCCTGGAGGGCGGATTCCATGCTGAAAGAGGACGGCACTCCTGCGGATGTTGTGGACGGCGGTTGGTTCGATGCCGGAGATCACCTGAAATTTACGCTGACAAATGCCTATTCTGCGTGGGTACTTGGCTGGGGACTCTATTCCTACAAGGACGCTGTCAAGGAGACCGGACTCTACGAGAATTACCTCAGAAACCTGAAATGGGGTCTGGACTACGTTTCAAAGTGTGACCTTGGGGACAAGGTCATCGGAACTATCGGCGAGGGCGGCTTCGACCATGTATGGTGGGGAAGCTGCGAGGTCTACATGAGAAAGTTTGCACTGAAATCCGGTGAGGAAACAAGACCGTATGACGAGATCGACGCAACGACTGTTGTTGCTGATATGGCGTCGGCTCTGGCTGTGGGCTCTCTTATCCTGAAAGATGAAGAGCCTGAGACTGCTGCAAAATATCTGGAACAGGCAAAGAGCTTGTTTGAGCGTGCGGACAAGACGAGAAGCAATGAGAATCAGGGTGCCGCTAAGAGCTACTATGATATTGCTCGGACCGGCTCAGACGACGACTGGTTCGACGAGCTGATGGTTGCCGCTAACTTCCTCTACATGGCGACGGGAGATCAGGCGTATCTGGACAAGTGCGAAAATGACTATATACCTATGTTTGCGCTGGAACAGCAGTCTACTACAAGAAAGTACACGTGGGGTCTCTGTTGGGATGATGTTTCACAGGCGGCGGCTCTGCTCTATGCTCAGAACACCGGCAAGCAGGAGTGGATCGACCATGTTACTCACCATCTGGACTACTGGACAACAGGCTACGGCGGAAAGCAGGTCGGCTACACGCCCGACGGTCACGCGTGGCTTACGAACTGGGGCTCGATGCGCCACATGGCTAACACGGTAATGCTTGCGAAAATGGCTACAGATACCATTCTGAAGGACGACACGGCTGCTGTTGCAAAGTACGACACATGGGCTAAGGAGCAGTTCGACTATGCTTTCGGCGATAACGACCTGGGACTGAGCTATGTTATCGGAATGGGCGAAAAAAATGCCGTGAACGTTCACCACAGAACGACATCGGGCATTCACGACGATCACTGGAATGAGCTCGGCAAGCCGCTTCCGGCTGAGGATGACGGCTGGCAGTACGAATATGCTCATACTCTTTACGGCGCGCTGGAGGGCGGCCCAGATCAGGCTGGTGCGTTTAAAGATGAAAACGCGGCTTATGAGCATACAGAGGTCGCTATCGACTACAACGCCGGATTCACTTCCGCACTCTGCGCATTTATTGCGGAGACCGGAGATAAGCCGCTGGCTGATTTTCCGCCTAAGGAGACTCCTAAGTGGGCTGAATGGAAAATCGGCGCAGGTCTCAACAACAAGGGAAATCATCACTCTGAGATAAAGGTGTGGGCGATGAACCATACGGCTTGGCCTACACGTGTCGCGGAGAATGTTTCGTTTAACTATTATTTCGACGTTTCGGAGGTTCTCGCCGCAGGAAACAGCGTTGACGATATCGTCTGCGAGATCAAGTCGCAGCAGTATCAGACTCCCGGAACGGCAGGCTATGCGACGATAAGCGGTCCTTATAAGTATGAGGGCGATCCTACAGGCAACACTTACTATGCAAAAATTCAGTATGAGGACGGCAGAGCGATCATGCCTACCGGACAGAGCGAGCACCGTGCGGAGGTTCAGTTCAGAATCTCCATTCCGGACAACATAGCCAAAGAAGGCTGCTGGGATCCCACAAATGACTACTCCTATGAGGGCGTCGAGGGTGCTCCGAATGAGCTGAAGTATGAATCTGCTTTCAACGAGCATATTACAATGTATGTAAACGACATTCTGGTCTGGGGAACTGAGCCGGACGGCACAACGGCTGTTCCCAGCGCAGATCTTGGCGGAACGACTCCACCTGCGCCTCCCACGACAACAGCTCCTCCTACAACAACGGCTCCTCCGGCAACAAGCGGCGGAGATACAGGCACTGTATACGGCGACGCGAATGTGGATGGGGTAATTGATATTGCAGACGCTACGTTTGTGCTCCAGGTTATCGGAAACGGTGATAAGTACAAGTTCAAGGGAAATGGCGAGAAAAATGCGGACGTCTGCGCACCGGAGGGAATCACCTCTATGGATTCGCTGGCGATCATGGAGTATGACGCAAAGGTTATAACTTCACTTCCGAAGAAGTCGTAAAATATTGCACAGAAAAGCAGTACTAAAATTGGTTAAAAGGCTGAAATTTTGCCTGAAAACGGCGGTAATGAGATGGATATTTAATTAATTCATATCATCTAAACAAAAGGAGTTTGCGCTTCTTTTGTTTATAAGATGAAATTGTCAAAAATGCACAAAAAGAAATGATTGATATTATAGAAATGCACGAAATTCTGGAAAGCTATTTACTTTTTCGGAGGAATATAATATAATATAATCAACGGAAAAAGCAGGTGCAAGTTGAACCGTGATCGGTTCGCTGCTTTCCGTTGCTCATACGTATATAATCGCAATGTATGCACTGGCATTGCGTTATAAAAAATATTTTTTACATTTTTTGGGAGGGTAAAAAAATGCATAAGAGACTTTCTAAGGCAATTGCTGCCAGCCTTATGGCGGTTACAATGGTTGCTCCTGCTGTAGCAAACGTTGTACCTATGGGCGCATTTGCCGGTCAGGTACTCGGTGAGAGTACGTTTGATTACAAGGCACTTCCTTGGCATACCTGCGAAACTTCCCCTGCTAAGCAGGATTTCGCTATCGAGGACGGCGCTTTTCACATCACAGTAACTACCCCTAAGGGCGGCGACGGTGAGAGATGGGATCTTCAGTTCAGACATAGAAATCTTAACTTCAAGGCTGGTCACACATACAAGATAAGTTTCCAGGCTAAGGCTAAGAGATCCGGTATGGAACTTTGCTCTAAGATCAGTAATATCAAGGGTGACGAGGAATACTGCACACTTCAGGGCGGTTCCTTCGGTATAGGTCCTGCTATGGGCGGTCAGTGGGGTTCTGCTGTAACCCTGTCCACTTCTTATCAGACATTCTCCGGTACATTTACACCTACACAGGATCTTGAGGCTGTTGAGTGGGCATTCCACTATGCTCAGTCCGGCAAGTTCCCGGGCGGTAACGCTCAGGCTGGCGACGAGATCTGGTTCGACAATATGTCTATCGAGTGTACGCAGTGCGGCGATACGATCGGCGAGGGTTCATGTAATGCCGATCCTTCAAATTCATTCGGCGCTGTAAACCGTGACTACTCTGCTGCTGAGTTCCCGGAGATGAAGGTTGACGGAAAGCTTGTCAACTACATTTCTGTAAACCAGATCGGTTACTACTCTAACCTTGCTAAGATCGCTACACTTGGTGATAACCAGGGCGATATTCTCCACGGCGCTTCTAAGATTACCCTTGATCAGAAAAACTATGAGTTTGAACTTGTAAAGGAATCTGACGACAGCGTAGTTTATACAGGCACAACAGGCGATAAGTTCTACGATGCCGATTCGGATGATAATGTATGCAAGATCGACTTCTCTGAGTATACAACACCTGGCAGATACTATCTCCGCATTAAGGACAAGGGCTGGAGATCTTTCGCATTCAACATCGGTGACAACATCTACTCGGATGATTCTCACGATCTGCTTACAAACTCCATGAACTACTTCTACCAGAACCGTTCTGGTATTGATATCAAGGAAGCTTATATCACGTCCGGCGACAAGAGCACTCTTGCTCACGAGGGTGGTCATAAGACCGATACAGCTTCCGTTCAGAAGATCTGGAAGAACGAGTACGCAAGCAAGGATGAGGCTACAGGCACATACGCATCTTCCAAGATCACTGCTAACGGCGGTTGGTATGATGCCGGTGACCACGGTAAGTACGTTGTAAACGGCGGTATCGCTGTATGGACTCTCCAGAATATGTACGAGAGAGCTATCCAGACAGAAGAGGGCAAGGCTAAGTTCGCTGATGGTTCAGGTACTGTTGTAATTCCTGAGACCAACAACGGAATCCCGGATGTTCTGGATGAGGCTGCTGTAGAGCTTGACTGGATGACAGATATGGTAGTTAAGGCTGACGAGCCTACATGGGGTCAGTATGCGGGAATGGTTTACCACAAGCTTCACGACCACAAGTGGACAGGACTTGCTACAAGACCTTACAATTACGAGGAAGAGTGGGAGACTGTACGTATCGTTAAGCCTCCGACGTTTGCAGCTACACTGAACTACGCAGCTTGCGCAGCTCAGGCAGCAAGACTTTGGAAGCCCTATGATGCTGATAAGGCTGCATTCTACCTTGAGGAAGCTATCAAGGCTTACGATGCATATAAGGAGCATTGGTATGAGGCGGATCACAGCAAGACGACTCATCCAACACTTAAGTGTGATTGCGAGAAGGAAGAAATCAACGAGACTTCACTCTACGCTCCTATGTGGCAGGCAAAGGGCGGCGGACCTTACGGCGATAACGAAGTAAAGGACGACGGCTACTGGGCAGCTTGCGAGATCTTCGTTTCTGCTTCTGAGATGAGCAACAATGAAGCAAGCAGATTCAAGGCTGAGGTTGATGCTTACAAGGATGCTTACAAGGTAACAACAAGAATCACTGGCGGTGAGAACAAGGACGGCTCACTTACCACATTTAACTGGGGTAACACAGCTTCTGCCGGCTCGCTGACACTGGCTCTTCACATGGATCTCCTTTCAGAATCAGAGCAGAAAACAATTAAGGATTCTATCCTTGAGGCTGCTAACACATATATCTCAACCGAGGAGAAGCAGGGCTATGGTATTCCTTACCTCTATGACGGTCCTGGATATAACGATCCTAACAACCTGAATCCCTCGATCATCATCAACGGCTATGAGTGGGGCTCTAACTCTATGGTTATCAACAACTGTATCGTTATGGCTTACGCTTATGACCTTACAGGCGAAGGCAAGTACATGAACGGTGTTGCCAACGCTATGAACTACCTCCTGGGATGCAACCCGCTGTCTTACTCTTACATCACAGGCTACGGTCAGTACAAGGAGAGAAATCCTCACCACAGATACTGGTCTTACGAGCTTGATAAGACTCTGCCTATGGCTCCCGACGGTATCCTTTCCGGCGGTCCTAACGCAGGTCTCCAGGATCCTTACGTTCGTGCACTCGGATTCGTTCCCGGCGTTGCTACTAACCCGTCACAGAGATGCTTCGTTGACTCTATCGAGGCATGGTCTACAAACGAGGTAACTATCAACTGGAACGCTCCTCTTGCTTGGATCACTTCATTCCTCCAGGATGAGGCTGCTGATGCTGACGGTCTCACAGATACTCCTCAGCCTTCTACAGGCGATCAGGGTGATACTCTCTGGGGCGACGCAAATGATGACGGTACAGTTGACATCGCTGACGCAACACTCATTCTCCAGGTTATTGGTAACGGAGATAAGTATAAGCTGTCCGCTCAGGGTGCTAAGAATGCTGACGTTGTAGACAACGGCGGCGGTATCACAGCTATGGACTCTCTGGCTGTACAGATGTACGATGCTAAACTGTTCACACAGGCTGACTTCCCCACAACTTCAGACAAGATCGGTTGATCAGTCTTAATATTGCTTAAATTAAGGGACGCTTCGGCGTCCCTTTTTGTATGAAATTGTTTGAAGTTAGGGCTTGCTTTTTTCAGAAGAATATGGTATAATAAAATAGTATCGTTATGCGAAAAAACGAGCTTCGTTCAGAGGCTCGAGAAAGAAGGCGAAGTATTGTTAAAGAGCATGACAGGCTACGGCAGAGCCCAGAAAATACTCAATGGCAGAGATATTCTCGTGGAGATCCGTTCCGTTAACCATAGATATTTCGAGTGCAATTCGAGAGTCCCCAGGACTTACAATTATATCGAAGAGAAGCTGAAAGCACGTCTGAAACAAAAAATTGCCCGAGGAAAGGTGGATGTTTCTGTCACTATCAACAATATTGAGGGCAGGGATTCCGAGATCGCTATTAATATCGGCGCGGCTGAGGGATATGTCAATGCGCTGAGAAGCGTGTCCCAGGAGCTGAAAATTGCCGATGATCTGACACTTTCAAAGCTTATAAAGCTCCCGGATATTTTCAATGTCCAGAAAACTCCCGATGACGAAGAGCAGGTCTGGAACGACGTTGCTCAGGTCGCTGACGAGGCAATGGACAGTTTCGTGAATATGCGCGAGGCAGAGGGCGAAAAACTCCGCGCTGACGTACTTGAAAAGGCGGACACTATACTGGAAATGGTGACTAAGGTGGAGGAGATCTCGCCGCAGACCGTTGAAAACTACAGAGACCGCCTCTATCAGAAGCTTGGCGAGATCCTGGAATCAAAGGACATAGATCAACAGAGAATTGTGACCGAGGCAGCTATTTTTGCCGAAAAAATAGCGGTGGACGAGGAGACTGTCCGCCTGAGAAGTCATATCTCGCAGTTCAGGGAGCTTGTGGATTCCAGCGAAAGCATCGGCAGAAAGCTTGACTTTATTGTCCAGGAGATGAACCGCGAGGTCAATACTATCGGCTCAAAGGCGCAGGATCTCAACATAACCAGGCTGGTTGTTGACATGAAAGCCGAGCTGGAAAAGATCCGCGAGCAGATCCAGAATATAGAATAGCCTATGAGAATGATAAATATTGGCTATGGAAATATGGTTTCCGCGGATAGGATAGTTACCGTCATAAGCCCCGAATCTGCGCCGATCAAGCGGTTTATTCAGGAGGCGAAGGACGACGGAAGGGCAATTGATGCCACATATGGCAGAAAGACAAGGGCGGTTCTGGTGATGGACAGCGGTCATGTTGTGCTGTCCTCGCTGATTACCGATACTCTTGCCGCCAGAATAAATGAAAACGGAGGTTCTGATGACCATGAATAAGGGCAGACTTATAGTTTTTTCCGCTCCATCCGGCTGCGGAAAGGGCACTATGCTTGCCGAAATTTTGAAGGATGAGAAGTTTCGCTGCTCTGTCTCCTGCACAACGCGTGCTCCGAGAGAGGGAGAGATCGACGGGATAAACTACCACTTCATTTCCGAAGAGGAATTTGAGAAGCGCAAGGCGGAGGGGATGTTTCTGGAACACGCCAGCTATTGCAAACATTCTTACGGTACGCTGACTTCGGAGGTTGATCCATATCTGGAAAAAGGTATCAACGTGATTCTGGAAATTGAGGTTCAGGGTGCAATGAAGATCCGGGAGCTTCGTCCGGACGCGCTGTTTATCTTTATAATGCCGCCGTCTGTCGACGAACTGCGCCGCCGCCTGAACAAAAGGGCTACGGAGAGCGAGGATGTCATCGAGCGGCGTGTTCAGGCGGCTGCCGGAGAGATCCCGTTTGCCAAAAAATATGACTATGTTATTGTTAATGACGCTCTCGAGGATGCCGTCAGTGACTTCCGCTCTGTTATCCGGGCGGAGGAGCAGAGGGTTGAACCAATGAGTGAATTTATAGATGAGGTGATAAGAAATGCTTAGACCTGCAGTAAACCAGATTATTTCAAAGAATGAGAGTTGTTATTCTCTTGTGATCGGCGTTGCAAAACGTGCACGGGAGATTTCCGATGAGCTGTTCAAGAATGGCGAGACTCTCGAGGAAAAGCCCGTAAAGACCGCTGTTGAGGAATTAGCAAGCGGCAAGTGCAAGATCGTCAGCACAACAGGCGAGGAATAAGATGCCGACAATTGCTGAAGTTGCTGTCAGTGGAACGACCTATTCCTTTGATATGCTGTTCAGCTATCGGCTTCCGGAGCGGATGAGGGCTGAGAGAGGATGCCGCGTACTTGTCCCGTTCGGCAGGGGAAACTCCCGAAGAATAGGGATAATTGTGCGCATTACCGAGGGCGTCGGTGAAAAGCTGAAACCGGTTGCCGCCCTTGTAGACGCTAAGCCCGTGATTTCGGATGAGCTTTTGCAGTTGGGGGAATATCTCCACGATCACACTTTCTGCACCTACTACGACGGTCTGAGGATAATGCTTCCTCCTGCCATGAGCGTCCGCGCAAAGGAGCGGTTTCAGTTGGCGAAGGATTTTTCCCAGCCGGAGCAGCTTACTCCGGAGGCGGCAGAGCTTCTGGAGTCTCTGAAATGTGCGGACAGCGATGTTATCCTCACAGAAATGGTCGAGAGCTATATTTCTCAGCACGGCAGACTTCTTCCGGATGAACTGACTGAGGCTGGTGCGCTCAGGTGCACCAATAACTTCAAGCAGACTGTCGGCGACGCTTCCGTGCGGATGATTCGTCTGAGCGACGCTTATCTGCGGAATCCCCAGAGCTTCAGGCTGACTCCGAAGCAGAAAAAGGCGGCGGAGTTCCTTATGGAATGCGGCTCTGCGGCAGTTCGTGAGGTCTCCTATATGTGCGGCATTACGGATGCCGTAGTGAAACGGCTTTCCGCCAGCGGCGCTGCGGAGGAATACGAAATGGAGGTTCTCCGGTCGGTTGGGGAGGGGACGTCAGAGCGATATGATCCGGCGGATATCGTCCTTTCTGAGGAGCAGCAGCGTGCTCATGACGGCGTATTTGCACAGATTTTTGAACAAAAGCCAGGTGTATTTCTGCTTCACGGAGTTACCGGCAGCGGAAAAACGTCTGTCTTTGAGAAATTGATCTACAATACCGTAAGACTTGGCAGACGAGCAATTCTCCTGATACCGGAGATAGGGCTTACGCCACAGGTTTTAAGGCGATTCAGGTCGCTTTTCGGCGACAAAGTGGCTGTAATTCACAGCGGATTGTCACTTGGTCAGCGGCTTGACGAATATAAGCGGATCAAGCGCGGAGATGCCGACATTGTTATCGGTACGCGAAGTGCAATATTCGCGCCTGTGGATAATATCGGGCTGATAATTATTGACGAAGAAGGGGAACGTTCTTATAAATCGGATAGTTCGCCCAGGTACTTTGCCCATAACATAGCGAAGCAGCGGTGTATGCGTCACAAGGCTGTTCTTCTGCTTGCCTCGGCGACGCCGTCGATCGAGAGTTATTATCTGGCAGAAAGAGGAGCATATAAGCTTCTTGAAATGAAGAAACGCTACAATGACAGCGCGCTTCCAAAGGTCAGCATCGTGGATATGAGCCAGGAGCGAATGGAGGGTAATTCCTCGGAATACAGCCGTATTCTGGTGAACGAGGTCAACGAGAACCTGAGAAACGGGGAGCAGAGTATTCTGCTGCTGAACAGGCGCGGCTACCATACCATAATCAGATGCTCTGACTGCTTTCAGCCGTTATATTGTCCTAACTGCTCCGTTCCCATGACCTATCACAGCAAGAATAACAAGCTCATGTGCCACTACTGCGGATATGCCTGTGAACCGGCGGATAAGTGTCCGTCATGCGGCTCGGGGCGTCTGAAAAGAATGGGATTCGGCACTCAGCGGCTGGAGGATGAGCTGAACGATCTATTCCCGGAGGCTCGTATACTGCGAATGGATGCGGATACAGTTTTTTCCAGATATTCCTACGAAAAAGGGTTCAACGCCTTTAAAAACGGCGATTATGACATTATGGTCGGTACACAGATGATCGGCAAGGGATTGGATTTCCCGAATGTCACGCTGGTTGGAGTTCTTTCCATTGACAATTCGCTTTATGCAGGAGATTTCCGGAGCTATGAGCGGACATTTTCCCTTATAACCCAGGTGGTTGGCAGAGGCGGACGCGGCAAGCGTCAGGGCAGGGCGATCTTACAGACATTTATGCCGGAGCATTATATTATGAATCTGGCGGCTGCTCAGGATTACCGCGGCTTTTATGACGAAGAGATCGCAATACGCCGGGCAATGATATTTCCGCCGCTCTGTGATATGTGCATCTTCTGCTTTGCCGGGGATGACGAAATACAGTTGAAAAACGGCACTAACGCTGTTCTGCGTCTAATGGACGATATGCTGCGCGAGATGCAGCCAAAGACTCCGGTGAGAGTTCTTGGTCCGGTGAGGGCGTCTTATGGCAGGCTAAACGGCAAGTATCGATACAGGATCTTGATGAAATTCAAGAATAATCCCGAAATGCGCGGATTTATCGGCGGAGTTCTCAAAAAGGGCGTCAAGCTGAAAGAGATGAAAAAAATAACCCTCTATGCCGATATAAACGGTGATACGGGGGTATAATAAGAAGGAAAAAGATATGGCATTGAGAAAAATTTTAACAGACAGGGATGAAATGCTTCATAAGGTATGCAAGCCTGTGGAGAAATTTGATAACAAATTGGCTGTTCTTTTAGATGATATGCACGAAACTCTCGACAAGGCCCAGGGACTCGGTCTTGCTGCACCGCAGATCGGTCTTTGCAGAAGAATTTTTATCATGCACCTTGACGAGGGCAGCGTTGAGGCCATAAATCCGGAGATCACCTTTGTAGAGGGAAAGCAGAGAGTCCTGGAGGGCTGTCTCTCCTGCCCGAATGTCTGGGGATATGTGACCCGCCCCATGAGAGTTATCCTTAAGGCACAGGACAGAAACGGCAACTGGTTTGAGCGTGAGTTCACGGAGCTTGGCGCTCAGTGTGCCAGCCACGAAAGCGATCATCTGGACGGTCATGTGTTTACAGAAATTGTTGAGGAATTTTTTGTACCGGAGGAGGCATAAAATTGAAAGTAATTTTCATGGGAACGCCTGATTTCGCCGTTCCGTGCCTGAGAAAGCTTGCCGAGAGCTGCCACGAGGTCGCGGCGGTTTTCACTCAGCCTGATAAGCCTAAGGGCAGGGGATATAAGATGGTCCCGACTCCTGTAAAGGCTGCGGCGGCGGAGTATGACATTCCGGTGTATCAGCCGCTATCCCTGAGAAAGGGGGAGGATGCTGAGGCTGCAATGGATATTTTGCACAATATTGCTCCTGATTTGATCGTGGTTACCGCTTATGGACAGATCCTGCCGAAAGAGATCCTGGAGCTGCCGAAGTTCGGGTGTATCAATATCCATGCCTCACTTCTGCCGCGCTATAGAGGCGCTGCGCCTATTAACTGGGTACTGCTCAATGGCGAGGAGGAGACGGGCGTTACCTCGATGCAGATGAGCGAGGGACTTGACACCGGAGATATGCTGATAAAGAAATCCGTGAAAATAGGCGAAAATGAGACGTATTCAGAGCTTTACAGCCGTCTGGCGGAAATTGGCGGAGAGGTTCTTGAGGAAACCATAGCTGCTCTGGAAGCCGGAAGCCTTACGCCTGAGAAGCAGGACGATGATCTTAGCTGCTACTCTCCGATGATAAAAAAGGAGATGAGCGCCCTCGATTTCACCCGGACGGCTGCGGAGGTTCATAACGTAATCCGCGGCGTGACTGGCTTCACTATGATGGGCGGCAAGCGGCTGAAAGTATTTGCATCAGAAATTTCGCACAATATTGCTCCGGCTGGACCCGGCGAAATTGTCGATACGGAAAAGTTCGCCGTAAGCTGTAGTGACGGAGCGGTCATATTCCGCGAAATACAGCTTGAGGGCGGAAAACGAATGAAAACCGAAGATTTTCTCCGCGGCAGGAAACTGACCCTGGGAGAAAAGCTTGGATAGGAGGGTATTATGTATTACACATCCGAGATAATTATGTTTCTTTGTATGCTGATCCTGCCGCTTATTGCGTCAGTTGCGGTTAAGGGCACGTTCAGTAAATACAGTTCAGTCCACAGCTCCCGTGGCATCACCGCTGAGCAGGCGGCAAGGATGATCCTGGACAGCAACGGACTGTATCACATCAGGATCGACAGAGTCAGAGGAAGCCTGAGCGACCACTATTCTCCTGACGAAAACGTGATCCGTTTGTCTGACTCGGTTTACGGCTCGACCTCGGTTGCTGCAATTGGCGTTGCGGCTCATGAGTGCGGTCACGCTATTCAGCACGCGGAGGAATACGGCCCGATAGTTGTCCGCAGCAAGCTTGTCCCTGTGACTAATTTCTGCTCCAGATTTTGGTATCTCGCGTTCCTGCTGGGTGTTGTGCTTTTCGATGTCGCACCATTCCTCATTTACGTGGGAATTATCATGTTCGCAGCGGTCGTGCTCTTCCAGGTGGTGACTCTTCCCACCGAGTTTGACGCGAGCAGAAGGGCGCTGGATACCGTCGAAGCATACGGAATCCTGGATATTACTGAAGTTCCGCAGGCAAAAAAAGTGCTGACTGCCGCGGCTATGACCTACGTTACATCCCTTGCAGTGTCGCTCATGCAGCTTCTGAGACTCCTCGCCAGGGCGAGAAGAAACTGAGATGGGAAATAGTTCAAATCCGCGGTATATTGCGGCAAAGCTCCTGGACAAGACATTTTCGGAGGGCAGCTATTCCAACATAAGGCTAAACAGCGGTTTGGAGCGATCTGACCTTGACAGTCAGGGAAAGCGGCTTTGTACGGCAATATATTACGGGGTTATCCAGAGAAAGATAACTCTTGACTACATTTTAGCACAATATTGCTCACGCCCGTTGAAGAAAATGGACGGCATAATTTTAACTATATTGCGCTGCGGACTCTATCAGATCTTATACATGGACAGCATTCCGGACAACGCCGCCGTAAACGAGAGCGTTGAGCTTGTGAAGAAATTCGGCAAGGCGAGCGCCGCCGGAATGGTGAATGGCGTGCTGAGAGGCTTTATCCGCGGCGGAAAGAAAATCGACTGTAATCTGCAAGGCATCGAGAAACTTTCCGTTGAGTATTCTGCTCCGGCTGAGTTTATCGAGAGCCTGACGGCTGACTACGGCGAGGAAAAAGCAAGAAGATTTCTGGAATCCTCGCTGGCTGAAAATGTGACATATATTCGCAGAAATCCGCTGAAATGCAGCCATGAACAGCTTCTTTCTGCTCTGGCAGATTTTGAACTCCGGAGCTGCGACGAGCTTTGCTACTGGCTGAAAAACGGGGATGTTATCTCAACAGATGCCTTTAAATCGGGATTTTTCCATGTTCAGGATGCAAAATCCCAGATGTGCTGCATGGCTCTCTCGCCGACGGAAAACGACCTGGTGCTGGACATATGCGCCGCCCCCGGAGGAAAGACTTTCACCATGGCGGAAATGATGAACGGCAGGGGAGAGATCCACGCCTTTGACATCCATGAGAACCGCGTTGAGCTTATCCGCCGCGGTGCAGAGCGGTTGGGACTGCGGAATATAATTGCCGGAACCGGAGATGCCTCGCGGTATGATCCGGGACTTCCCAGATATACGAAAATTCTGTGCGACGTGCCATGCTCCGGCTTCGGAGTCATTATGCACAAGGCGGAGATAAAGTACAAAAAGCTCTCTGATTTTGACAGACTTCCTAAAATTCAGTACAATATTGCTGAGAACGCTTTGAACTATCTTGCGGCAGGCGGGGAAATGGTCTACTCCACCTGCACAGTGAGAAAGGCGGAGAATGACGCGGTCGTGGAGAAGCTGCTGAAAAATCACCCGGAGCTTCAGTTGGCGGAGATGCCGGAGATTTTCGGCGATACTCCGGAAAATCCAGTTACATTTTTCCCTTTTGAGGGTCTGGGATGCGACGGCTTTTTCGTTGCAAAATTCAGGAAAATCAGATAGAAGAAGGTGAACCATTGGAAAAAATAGACATTATGAGCCTGGATGTCGATGAGATCGGGGAGATCCTTGTGGGCATCGGGGAGAAAAAATTTCGGGCAAAGCAGATTTTTCAGTGGCTTCATGTTAAAAGAATTTTCGATTTTGACGAAATGACTGATATTTCTGTCCAATTAAGAGGGCGTTTAAAAGAAATATTTTGTGTAAATGGACTATTTGTGCAGAAAAGACTTGAATCTTCTATAGATAATACTGTAAAATATCTGTATAGGCTCTCCGACGGTAATTTTGTGGAGACCGTCCTAATGGAGTACAGCTACGGCTACAGCCTGTGCGTGTCCACGCAGGTGGGCTGCAAAATGGGCTGCCGGTTCTGCGCTTCGGCGATCGCAGGATTCGTCCGGAATCTTACGCCGGCGGAGATCCTTATGCAGGTTTACGAGACTGAAAAAAATTCCGGTGTGAAAATTTCGGGGCTGGTGCTTATGGGAATCGGCGAGCCTCTGGATAACTACGAAAATGTGGTAAAATTTCTGCGGCTGCTGTCCCATAAATCGGGGAACAATTTCAGCCTGCGCCATGTTTCGCTGTCGACCTGCGGCATCGTTCCGAAGATCGACGAGCTGGCGGATCTGGAGCTGGGGCTTACCCTGTGCGTCTCCCTGCACAGCGCCGACAACAGCTCACGGAGCGAGATAATGCCGGTAAACAGGACATGGGACATCGACCGGCTTCTGGCAGCCTGCCGACGCTATATCGAAAAGACGGGCAGACGGATAACGTTCGAGTATGCCGTAATCGAGGGCGTTAACTCCTCTGACAGGGACGCGGACAGGCTTGCAGGGCTTCTTCGCGGCATGAACTGCCATGTGAACCTCATTCCTGTGAATAAGGTGAAGGAGAGAAATTACAGAACCGCCGGAAATGCCGTTGCGGATTTTGCCGACAGGCTTTCCAGGCGTGGGATCAACGCTACCGTAAGAAGAACTCTTGGTAGCGATATAGAGGCAGCCTGCGGACAGCTCCGAAGAGATGCCGCAGAAAAACAGATGAACGGGGGTGTAAACGGATGAGATACAGATCAGCTACTGACATCGGTTTGAAGCGCGAGGAAAATCAGGACGCCGTAAGATGCGAGTATTTCGGGCATAACGTGCTTGCCGTGGTATGCGACGGAATGGGCGGCGAGCGTGCCGGAAAAGAAGCAAGCTGCATCGCCCTGAACGAGTTTTTCCAGCGTTTTTCAGAGGGATACAGTGAAAGCCTCGATGAAGACGGTATAAGAAAGCTGCTTATTGCTTCCGTTTCGGCGGCTAACTCGGTGATCTACACCAGAGCGAGAATGGACTTCAAGAATTTTGGGATGGGCACGACCTGCGTTGCTGCGTTCGTTACGTCAGACGCGGCGTATATCGCCAACGTCGGAGACAGCCGGGCGTACCTTGTCACGGACACCGGGATTCACCAGATAACTACCGACCACAACGTTGCTGCACTGCTCTACGAGCGAGGCGAGATAACTGAGGAGGAAATGGCGACTCATCCCCAGAAGCATATGCTGCTCCGGGCGGTGGGCGTGGAGAAAACCGTCCTCACAGATACATTTATTCTGGCTTACGAAGACAAGATCAGTCTGCTGCTCTGTTCTGACGGCTTGTCAGGGTACTGCGGCGACGATGAAATATATGATGCCATTTCCGGCGTGGATTTCGACGGAGAGGCAGATGCGCTGATACAGCTTGCCCTCAGCAAGGGCGGCAGGGACAATGTCACCATCGCAGTTGTGGAGTCGGAATGACTCCGGATCTGATTTGTTTGTAATTATTTAAATAAATTATCAATGACAGGCTTCAGCGGGAACTGCTGAATGATTTGCAGTTTTTGTGCGAGGTCAAATGAAGGAAAGGGTAAGACAATGGATAAGTACATTGGCAAAAAGCTTGACGGCAGATACGAAATCACTGAACTTATCGGCATCGGCGGAATGGCTGAGGTCTACAAGGGCGTTGATGTTATCGACAATAAACCCGTCGCTATCAAGATCCTGAAGAAGGAATATGCGGAAAATGAGGAATTTCTCCGCCGTTTCCGAAATGAGTCCAAGGGAATGGCTGTTCTATCTCATCCGAATATCGTTAAGATCTATGATGTGGGCTTCTCCGAAAAGCTCCAGTATATCGCAATGGAATACATTGACGGTATTACGCTGAAAGAGTACATCGAGGCGGAAAAGGTACTTACCTGGAAGGACACTGTTCACTTCATCATCCAGATCCTTCGCGCTCTCCAGCACGCTCACGGAAAGGGCATCGTCCACAGAGACATAAAGCCGCAGAATATTATGATGTTCAGCGACGGTACTATCAAGATAATGGACTTCGGCATTGCCAAATTTGCCCGTGAAGAGGGGAAAACCGCTACAGATCAGGCAATAGGCAGCGTTCATTACATCAGCCCTGAACAGGCAAGCGGCGCAGTTACCGATGAAAAGAGCGATATTTATTCCGTAGGCGCGATGATGTATGAGATGCTGACGGGAAAGAAGCCCTTCGACAGCGATAATCCGGTGGCTATTGCCGTTATGCATATGCACGATATCCCTGAGCGTCCCAGGGCGATAAACGAGGAGATCCCCGACGGTCTGGAGGAGATCGTTCTCCGCGCTATGGAGAAAGCTCCCGAGGACAGATATCAGAGCACCGGTGAGATGATCGCCGATATAGAAAAGTTCAAGGCTGATCCGTCGGTGGTTTTCGGATATTACCGTGAGGAGACCGTGGATGACGACGAGAGTACGAAATATTTCAGCAACGGCGGAAGTATTGAGCTTCCTCCTGCTGACGAAGTCCCCGTTGCGGCAGGCGCTGTGGCAGCCGGAAGAGGCGCACAGCCTGTCCCGCCAAGAAAAACCGAGCCATACGGCAGCGCGGCAGATTATTACGACGACGATTATGATGATGAAGACGACGAGGATGAAGAGGAGGAGCGTTCTTCCCTGGTAGTTCCCGTGCTGACGGCTGTTGTGGTCGTAGTCATTATCGTGGGAGTTATTATCATATCATTCCTATTTACGGAGAGATTCGGCAAGGATTCAAACAAGAACAATGACTGGAGTATGCCCGACGTTGTAGGCATGGACTTCAATGAGGCTGTTTCCAAGTACGGAAACAATATCCAGTTTGTGGACGACGGACAGGAATTTGACGAGGAGGAGCCGGGTGTCATTATCTGGCAGGAACTTGAGCCTGGTTCGGAATTTAAGAAGGGCGTCAAGCTGAAAGTCAAGATAAGCAAGGGCATGGAAACAGTCGAGATACCCGACGTTTACGATAAGAATGCGGAACTGGCGAAGGACATGATAACCCAGCTCGGTCTGAAGGTCGAAGTGAAAAACTACTCCAGTACCGAGGTCAAAAAGGGAAGGGTCGTTAAGACCGAGCCGGAGGCAGGACAGCAGGCGCATCTCGGTTCGACGGTCATTGTCTATGTAAGCATCGGTGAGGATCTGGGACAGGTCAGCATCGACAACTGGGTAGGCATGAACATCGAGGATGCGACACAGTTTGCAGAGTATCAGGGACTTAAAGTCGAGACTGTAGGAGTTGCCTCATATGAGGAAGAAAACAAGGTTGTCAAGCAGAGCATTGAGCCGGGCGAAAAGGTAGAAAAGGGAACAACTATCAAGTTCGAGTACAGCAATGGCGAAAATCCCGACGGTGAGATCGAATTTGAGTACAGCTTCCCGGCAGAGGCAAACGGCAGATTCGTTCTGGCGTTCATGCTGACGAATGCCGACAATACGGTAAGCACTCAGGAGACTGACACGTTCTATGTTCCAGAGTTCGCTTCTGTAAAGAAGACTGTTATCGGCTCAGGCGAAAGCGTAAACTGCGTCGTTCTGCTGATGAACATGAATAACAACAAGAGAGCTACGGTCGGAACGTATACGATCAACTTCGCTCAAAAGACAAAGACCTGTACGTCCGGCGGAGATATATGGGCGGCGCTTGAACAGGCAGGCGGATTCCCGGAGCCTGAGACGGAAGCTCCTACAGATCCTCCGGAGTACGGCACAGATCCTCCCAGCGGAGAGGACTATCAGCCCGGCATCAACGGCGATTATGTAAACGGCATATGGCAGTATTACCAGGAGGGCGTAAACGGCACATCCAGCGGCGGAAGCTGGGTATGGTTCTTACCCGGTGAAAACGGCGAATGGCAGAACGGCTACTTTGTATTCTACCAGGAAGGCGTAAACGGCAACTGGGTAACCTACGACGGTGTGACATACACCTGGGAATGGTCGACATGGCAGTAACAGCCGAAAAAAGCACAAGCGGAATTATACTGAAATGCTTAGGGGGACTCTACACTGTGGAGTCCCCTGACGGTATATTTCAGTGCAAGGCA
The DNA here is from genome assembly GCA_017935865.1 of Ruminococcus sp. Classification (GTDB taxonomy): domain Bacteria; phylum Bacillota; class Clostridia; order Oscillospirales; family Ruminococcaceae; genus Ruminococcus. The sequence continues at coordinate 36,302 of JAGBGT010000010.1, forward strand.
AGAGGAATTTTCCGCAGCAGAGGAATCAGCCCCTCCGTGGGCGACAGAGTGACGGTAACAGGAGGAGTTATCTCCGGGATCGAGGAACGCCGCAATTTTCTTATAAGACCTCCCCTTGCCAATCTCGATCAGATAATTTTTATCGTTTCCACTGTCAGTCCTCCGCCAAACTACCTGATACTGGATAAATTCATTGCTATCGCGGAATTCAAGGGCATCCGCCCTGTGATGATCATTACGAAAACCGACCTTGGAAGCAGCAGCGAAATAAAGGAGATCTACGGAAAGATCGGCATAGAGGTCATGGAGGTCAGCTACAGCGATAAAAGTACCGTTGAGGCAGTCCGGGAGCTGCTGAAAGGAAAAATAAGCGCATTTACGGGAAACTCTGGGGCAGGAAAATCCACCCTGCTCAATGCGGTGGACTCGCAGCTTAATATCCCCACAGCCGAAATAAGCCGGAAGCTTGGAAGAGGTCGCCATACCACCCGCCATGCCGAGCTTTATAAGCTGGAGGACGGCGGATATATCGCCGATACACCCGGATTTTCGACATTTGAGACCAACCGGTACGATATCATCCGCAAGGAAGAGCTGGCTGACTGCTTTCGGGAGTTCCGCGGTCTTACGGGGAACTGCCGCTTCCGGGACTGCGGTCACATCTGCGAAAAGGGATGCGCAGTAGTTGCGGCGGTAGAGCAGGGTCTGATCCCGAAACAGCGGCATGAGAGCTACTGCGCCATGTATGAGGAGGCAAAGCGGCTGAAGGAGTGGGAGCTGAAATGAGAGAATGTGCGGTTTTTGCAGGCGGAGTCATTGAAAACCCCGGGTTTATAGACAAAAAAGAGCTGCTGGAAAGCTGCAGCTTCATTATCTGCGCCGACGGCGGCTACAGATATGCCGAGGCTCTGGGTATTATCCCCGATCTGTTTGTGGGAGATTTCGATTCCTACAGCGGCGAGCTTCCCGGCGGCATAGAGGTACACAAAAGTGTCCCGGAAAAGGACGATACGGACACCTTGCTGGCGGTTCGCGAGGCGATAGAGGCTGGGTACAGCGAGATCCGGCTCTACGGTGCATTGGGTGCGCGGATCGATCACGCAATTGCGAATATTCAGACTATGATCTTTGCCCACAGCAGGGGATGCGAGCTGAAAATCATTGACGAAGCAAATGAAATGTTTCTACAGGGCGCAGGCGAGAGGTCATATATCCGCCGGGACGGCTGGTATTTTTCGCTTTTTGCAATGGGCGGCAATGCGCATATATCGAGCTGCCGGGGCGTAAAATATCCAATAGAAGATTACCAGATGACGCCGGAATTTCCTATCGGCGTAAGCAATGAAATAACGGCTGACAAGGCGATTCTCCGTGTGGATTCAGGTCTGGTACTGGTTATCCGTTCAAAAATGTAACAAGTTTCTCCCGATCGGAATATAATATTATATTCCGGTCGAAGGAGGGATCAGTTTGAAGATAGTTGTTGTCAAGAGCCCGAGGTTTTTATCCGGCATACTCAGAGCTATTTTTCACATTAAAAAAGAGGAAGAGCAATAGACGAAAAGAAGCTGCTGCAATACCTGAATTGCGGCAGCTCTTTATTTGTTATTCCATGACCGGATCCTTGTCTGCGATCAGCGTAAAGACTATCAGCGAAATAAACATACCCGTCAGGCTGCCGCTTGTGTCGATAAGTACATCGGTGAACATACAGGCTCTTCCGGGGACGAAATACTGATGCAGCTCGTCGGAGCAGGCATAGAGAAAGCAGAAAACAAGTGCTCCGAGCTTTTTCGCGCTGAAGAATTTACATCTTCCCAGAAACATGGACACACAGAATCCCAGGGCTGCAAAGGCGGTGAAATGGGCAGTTTTTCGTATAATATGGCTTATGTCGTCATATATGTTCTGCTGCTCCGCCGGAGACAGTTCATTGAAGTTATCATAGCGAAGGTCAATGACGATCTCCACGATAGTTCCGCTCGTTTCCGAGGAGTCTCCGGAATTTTCGCAGGAAAACAGGAAGATCGCGGTCATGACGGCAATGGTAAGGATGAAGAAGATCACGGCTCTGGGCGAGGAGAAATTCTTAGAAGTTTTATTCATTGGTAAAAATCCTTTCTTAGGGCGTGTTGACACTATATATTATACAGCATTTAAGATGATTTGTAAAGCGTGGCAAAATTGTAACCATTTAGTAACAATTAATTCTGAAAAGGACTTGTATCTTGAGGAAAAAAATGCTATAATATAAATATGTGTGATGTTTTCGATTCGCAATAAGTTTTATTCGGAGGTTAAAATGAAAGCTTTTTTTTCAAACATCTGGACTAAAAGATTTGTTTCACTTATAGCCGCATTTTATACGGTAGGCGTATTTTTCCTTTGCTATTTCTCAATCTTTTATGACATCCATATCCATTCCCGGGCGTCGGTCTGCCTTATCGTTTCCGGAATATCGGCAATTGCACTGGTACTTATGCTCTACACCCGAAAGCAGATAATAACCAGAGTATGCAGCTTTCTGATACTTCTGGCGATGCTGCCGGTGGTGCTGCTGTATTTTGACGAAAAGGCGCTGCTGATACCTATTGTCATTACTGGAATAGTGATACTCCTGCTTTCCGGGGCAGGAGAGGGTACGAAAACTCTCATCGGCACTATTATTCTCCTGATGTATATTTTTGGCGCGCTGGGATATTTTCTCTTCACTACGTTTTTCGTGACTGCCGCAAAGACTGAGGTCATTGCGAAAGGCGTTTCGCCCTCCGGACGATACCGCTACTCTGTCATCAATACCGAGGATAAGTCAGGCGGAAGCACGGCAATTTATTTTGAGCCTAATTACGCGGACAAAAAATTCCCGATGGTGACGTTTACACTGAAAAATATGGAGCGCGTCTGCTATCTGGAGCGTCCTATCAGCGAAAATGTCGATCTGAAATGGGATACCATGGATCGCCAGTCTATCACTGACGAGCTGAATAATATTTCAGAAAATATCATGGTCGATCTTACTGACAGCGAACTGGAAAAGTTTGGTCATCCTATTGATTCCAGGCTGGAAGTTGCCGAGGTCGATGTCTATATTTTGCTGGAGATCGGTCTTACTGCCAGCGATGTTGAGCCTCTGCGGCTTGATGATCTGGACGACACTCAGCTTGCAGGATTTGACATTGGCAGGGATGCGTCCGGCAAATACTACGTCCTCGATCCATCCCCGGAGCTTATGGACAAGGCTGGTCCTTCGGGGGATAAGATCTACCTTTCAGAGCTGGATGCAAAGGGCTATGATGCTTTCAACAGCTCCCATGTGAACAGTTGGGGCGTTCCGCTTTTCAAGCTGCAAAAGAACAACGAGTTGCCTCTCTCATCCCTCAGCGACGAACAACTGGCTGAAATGGGCGTTTCAGAGTCGGGAGACGTGCTCACCTACAATGGCAAGGTCTGCTTCCGCTATTACGTTGCGGAGCTGGAGGACTACTTCGAGGTGGACAAGAGAAGCTTTTCTGTTGATCTGTTCAGCTAAGGCGATTTATATGCGGTTATAACCTGAACTTTCAGGTAATATAAGAACTTGTTCTCATAGGATTCGTGCGCAGATTTTCGAGCATAATTTTACTGAGTGCAAGGCGAAAAAGCGAAAGCATACTGACGTATGGTGAGCTTTTTCAACGCAGCAATCGGTAAAATTTGCCGAAAAGATGCATGCAATATCCTATGAGAACAAGTTCTAAATTAATTAATAGCTATAGGAGGTTATTATGAGCGAATTTTTTAAGGAAATAGGCAAGATCCCTTATGAAGGAAAGAACTCCGTCAACCCTCTGGCGTTCAAGTACTATGATCCCGATGAGGTGATCGCCGGCAAGACAATGAAGGAGCATCTCCGTTTTGCACTTTCGTGGTGGCACACAATGGGAGGCGACGGTACCGATATGTTCGGCTGCGGAACTACCGACAAAACATGGGGCGAGGCAGACCCTACGGCTCGCGCAAAGGCTAAGGTAGACGCTGCATTCGAGATCATGGACAAGCTGTCTATCGAGTATTTCTGCTTCCACGACCGCGACCTCTCACCGGAGTATGGATCGCTTGCAGAGACAAATGCAAAGCTGGACGAGATCACCGATTACATCAAGGCTAAGCAGGACGAGACTGGATTGAAGTGTCTCTGGGGTACGGCTAAGTGCTTCGACCACCCTCGCTATATGCACGGCGCAGGCACATCTCCCTCAGCCGACGTTTTTGCATATGCCGCGGCTCAGATCAAAAAGGCTATCGACGCAACTGTCAAGCTTGGCGGTCAGGGCTATGTTTTCTGGGGAGGACGTGAGGGCTACGAGACTCTCCTGAACACAAACATGGGTCTGGAGCTTGACAATATGGCTCGCCTTATGAAAATGGCTGTTGAGTATGCACGCTCTATCGGCTACACAGGCGATTTTTACATTGAGCCTAAGCCTAAGGAGCCTACAAAGCATCAGTATGATTTTGATACGGCTACTGTTCTGGGATTCCTCCGCAAGTACGGTCTGGAGAAGGATTTCAAGATGAACATTGAGGCTAACCATGCAACTCTGGCTCAGCACACATTCCAGCAGGAGCTGCGTGTTGCACGGGACAACGGCTTCTTCGGTTCGATCGACGCAAACCAGGGCGATCCGCTTCTGGGCTGGGATACAGACCAGTTCCCAACAAATATCTACGACGCAGCGCTGTGTATGTATGAGGTGCTGAAAGCAGGCGGCTTCACAAACGGCGGTCTCAACTTCGATTCCAAGGCGAGACGCGGCAGCTTTACTCCCGAGGATATTTTCCACAGCTATATCGCAGGCATGGACACATTTGCCCTCGGACTGCGTATTGCCGTAAAGATTATTGAGGACGGCAGGATCGACAAGTTCGTTGCCGACAGATATTCTTCATGGAATACAGGCATCGGCAAGGATATCATCGACGGCAAGGTCGGCTTTGCAGAGCTTGAAAAGTACGCTCTCGAAAAGGGCGAGGTTACTGACTCCCTTACAAGCGGACGCCAGGAAATGCTCGAGGCTGTTATCAACAATATTATGTTCAGTCTGTAAAGGCAGTTCTTTCTGCTATAAAAAAGGGAAGCGGCAAAAGGTTGCTTCCCTTATTTGATAAGAGGTGTAAATTATGTCATACATTATAGGCGTGGACTGCGGTACAAGCGGTACGAAAACCGTCCTTTTCGACGAATCCGGAGCTGTTATCGCGTCCAAGACAATAGAATATCCCATGTACCAGCCGAAAAACGGCTATGCGGAGCAGGATCCGGCAGACTGGGCAAACGCTATGATAAATACGGTCAAGGCTGTAATGGCGCAGAGCGGCGTGAAGAAAGAGGATGTCAAGGGCATCGGAATTTCCGGGCAGATGCACGGTCTTGTTATGCTGGATAAGGACAATAACGTCCTCCGCAGGTCTATCATCTGGTGCGACCAGCGTACAGCGGCGGAAGTGGACGAAATGAACCGCATCATTGGACGTGAGAAGCTTGTTGAGATAACGGCAAATCCAGCGCTGACGGGCTGGACTGCTGCAAAAATACTCTGGGTGAAGAACAATGAGCCGGAGATCTACAGCAGAGTTGCCCATATTCTTCTTCCAAAGGATTATCTGCGTTTTATTCTTACAGGGGAGTATGCCACGGAGGTTTCCGACGCGTCCGGTATGCAGCTTCTGGACGTTCCCAACAGATGCTGGTCTGAGGAGCTTCTGAGCGCCTTTGAGATCGACAAGAGCTGGCTGGGCAAGGTTTATGAGTCCTGTCAGGTCACAGGCACGCTGACGAAGAAAATGGCTGAGGAGCTGGGACTTTGCGAGAACACCATAGTAGTCGGCGGCGCAGGGGATAACGCGGCTGCTGCTGTCGGCACAGGCGTAGTGGAGGACGGAAAGGCATTCACGACTATCGGCACATCCGGAGTTGTTTTTGCCCATACATCGAAGATTTCCATTGATAAGCAGGGCAGAGTTCACACCTGCTGCGCCGCTGTGCCCGGAAGCTGGCACGTTATGGGCGTAACTCAGGGCGCAGGTCTTTCACTCAAATGGTTCAGGGACAATTTCTGCATGACGGAAAAGGAGACGGCGAAGCTCATGGGCGTGGACGAGTATTTCCTCATGGACAAGGGCGCGGAGAAAGTCCCTGTGGGAGCTAATAAGCTGCTCTATCTTCCATATCTTATGGGCGAGCGCACTCCCCATCTTGACCCGGACGCAAGAGGCGTTTTCTTCGGTTTGTCGGCAATTCACACACGCTGCGATATGCTTCGCGCCGTTATGGAGGGCGTGACCTATTCTCTCCGTGACTGCGTTGAGGTTTTCCGCGAAATGGGCGTGAACGTCAGTGACATGATGGCTTGCGGAGGCGGCGGCTCTTCACCGCTGTGGCGGAGTATGCTGGCTGATCTGTTTAATTCCAGCGTTAAGACGGCTGCATCCAAGGAAGGTCCGGCGCTTGGCGTGGGAATCCTTGCGGCGGTAGGAGCAGGACTTTACAGCAGCGTTCCCGAGGCTTGCGGCGCAATTGTCCGCACGGATAAGGTTCAGACTCCGGATGCGGAGAATGTGGGCGAGTATGAGAAATATTATCGTCTCTACCGCGAGATCTATCCGGCGCTCAGGGAAAGCTTTGCGAAATTGGCTAAGATATAGGCAACACCGCACAAAGACCGTCTGCCGGCTTTGTACGTCATCTGCTTGCGCTTTTGACCTCATCTTGCACAAAAACTCCTTGACATACGACAGTATGCCTGCGTCGTTTTTATACAATCTGACGAAAAAATCGACTGCGCATCTGCCGCACAATCTTTGTGCGGTGTTGACATAAAAATTTGTTTCTATTTTGAGCAAAAAAAGTATAACACCGAAAAAAACGTCCATAATAAAAGCGGAGGTGTTATACGTGAGGAAAAAAATATTTTCTGGAAATAAAAAGACAGCAAAGGGATTTTACGCAGCGCTGGGAATCAGTGCGGTGATGATAGGTTCGGCGTGTTATTTCGCCTATGACCAGGGAGAGAAGCTTACCGAGGAATTTTCTGCGAAAAATACAGCGGAAGAGCCGGTTGACAGGCAACTGGACAACATCCCGAAGGGCACGACGGCTTCGTACAGACTTACAGTTCCCGCGGTTACCAAGGCGGCGGTGACCTATCCCACGGCTGCGGCGACGGCTCCGCCGGCGGCAACTCTTCCGGCAGCCGAAATAATCATCGACCCTGCCGAGCCTGTTGTTTCGGCTGAGGATTCGGAGCCGGTCTCAGTATCAAAGCTGGAAAACGTTAAGGCTCCGCTGGGCAGCATGGATGAGATAATCGGCACATTCAGCGGCGGAGAGCTGGTAAAGAGCGAGACTACAGGCTCGTGGCAGACTCACAACGGCACGGATATTTCGGCTGAGGTGGGCGCGGAGGTCTTTGCTGTCTCAAACGGCGAGATAATGTCTGTTGAAAACGACCCTGTCTGGGGAGTTACAGTAGTTCTGGATCACCACAACGGCTATGTGACTAAGTACTGCGGTCTTTCTACAGGGCTCAGCGTTCAGGCGGGAGATATGCTTGCGAGCGGAGATATTATCGGTACAGTGGGGAATACGGCTGACATCGAGAGTGCCCTTGCACCGCACCTGCACATTGAGATGACCCATAACGGCAGCTACATCGACCCGTTGTCGGAGATAAACAAAGAGAATCACTAAAATTCTGCTTATGTTCCGGTTTTTAGAACAAGTTATTAGTGATTTACCGAAGAAAATGCAGAATGATCCCCGTTTCGGGGATACATAGGCGGAGTTGCGATGAATAAGGAAGAAATAAACGAAATTACGGCACAGGCTGAGCTGAGTCTGCGGAAGAAATTCAAGAAGAGCATCTGGTGCAGGTTTACCAAGGGGATAAACGAGTATGAGCTGGTACAGCCGGGCGATAAAATTGCCGTATGTATTTCCGGCGGCAAGGATTCTATGCTCATGGCGAAGCTGTTCCAGGAGCTGAAACGTCACGACAAGTTCCCGTTTGAAGTGGAGTATCTTGTTATGGACCCGGGGTACAACGAGGAGAACCGGCGCAGAATAGAGGAAAACGCCGAAAAGCTTTCTGTGCCGGTCAACATTTTTAATTCGGATATTTTCGGAAATGTGGTACATATCGAGAAAAATCCCTGCTATATCTGCGCCAGGATGCGGCGAGGCTATTTATACAGTAAGGCGCAGGAGCTTGGCTGCAACAAAATCGCTCTCGGGCATCATTTCGACGATGTGATCGAGACCATCCTCATGGGAATGCTCTACGGCGGACAGGTGCAGACCATGATGCCTAAGCTTCACAGCACCAATTTTAATGGCATGGAGCTTATTCGTCCCATGTACCTTGTCCGGGAGGCGGATATTAAGCACTGGTGCAGCTATAATGATCTGGAGTTCATTCAGTGCGCCTGCAAATTCACGGAGACCTGCTCGGACGTGGACGCAGATGGTCATTCAGTGTCAAAACGCATGGAGGTCAAGCATCTGATCGCGGAGCTGAAGAAAATTAATCCGCAGGTGGAGAAAAATATTTTCCGCAGCGTTGAAAATGTTAATCTCAATACGATTATAGCCTATAAGAGTGGCGGAGAGGTGCATAATTTTCTTGATGAATATGATGCTAAGTCCTAAGCAGATCTTCACTGTCATTAACTGACTGCTCATCGTCAGACGCCATTACTGAGAAACTGTAATCTGAAAAATAACTATTTGTATATGGTAACTAATATTATACGAATCTTAAACTGAAAATGTGACGAAAATTGTCGATTTTAACCAGCAAAGATGTAAAAAAATGGTGATTATCACGATTTTTCATAATTCTATCACAAAACGTTGACACGGTTTTCAAAATGTGATACAATGTACATATGAGACATATACTAATTGTTTAGTATATAAATTTTAGGAGGTTTATATGGATTACAACGATAACAATCAGTATCAGGCAAACAACGGATATGATCCGAACGCCGGTTATGACCCGAACGCTGGCTATCCCACACAGCCCGGCGGCTATCCTACGCAGCCTGGCGGATACCCCGGACAGCCTGGCGGATACCCCGGACAGCCCGGAGGATACCCCGGCGGATATCCCGGACAGCCTGGTGGTTATCCCGGTTATCCCGGACAGATGCCGCCTCAGCCCCAGGGTAAGGTAGGTCTGGCAGTTGCATCAATGGTTTTGGGAATCCTTTCTATTATACTCGGCTGTTGGGGATTTGTCGGATTAGTTCTTGCTATTATCGGCCTTATCCTTGGCGGAGTATCACTCAGCAAAAAAGCTGGTGGAAGGGGTATGGCTATAGCAGGCGTTGTTCTTTCGATTATCGCTCTTGCATGGTCGATTATTGTTCTGGCGGCATTTGGAAGCTTCTGGGCAATGCTTTGATTAATTCCTACATAAAAAAGGGACTCTTCAAGAGTCCCTCAGTCTGTCCAAAAACCCCGAAACTGGAAGCAGAATCGGGGTTAAAATTATTATTTAATAAAAATCAAGCAAAACTTCTAAAAAAGCAGGGGAAAATGAAATGAAAACGGAAGGTATCCTCCTTAATCCACTTCCGAA
>JAGBGT010000122.1 GCA_017935865.1 Ruminococcus sp.
CCTCTCTTGCAGGGCGTTCCCTCTTTTCCAACAGTCCACTGGACTGTTGGAAAATTCACCCTTTGCGGAGCGCCTGAAGGCATCGTCGACCTCCGGTCGACCTTGGGGCGCTGCCCCAAACCCTGCCAGAGGCGCTGCCTCTGGACTCTGCAAAAGGGGCATTGCCCCTTTTGAAACCCGGTTTTGTCGGCTTCGCCGACTTGGGACTCTGTCTAAAATCGTGAAATTAACTATAATTATAATTGACAAAACTATAAACATATGGTATAATATAGTGGCTGATAAAATTGTTATTCTGAACGGAGGATTTATTTATGGCAAAGGATAAAAAAATGGTTACCGCGATAACCTCAATGGACGAGGACTTCGCACAGTGGTACACTGATATATGCAAAAAGGCAGAGCTGGTCGAGTATACCAGCGTCAAGGGCTGCATGGTCATCCGCCCCTACGGATACGCTATCTGGGAGAATATCCAGCATATCCTCGACGGTATGTTCAAGGCGACCGGACATGAAAACGTTTGTATGCCTATGTTCATCCCCGAAAGTCTGCTCCAGAAAGAAAAAGACCACGTCGAGGGTTTTGCGCCGGAGGTTGCCTGGGTAACTCACGGCGGTAACGATAAGCTGGAGGAGCGCCTCTGCGTGCGCCCCACTTCCGAGACCCTTTTCTGCGAGCATTACGCAAATATCGTTCACTCCTACCGCGATCTGCCCAAGCTCTATAACCAGTGGGTAAGCGTCGTGCGCTGGGAAAAGACCACACGCCCTTTCCTCCGCTCACGTGAGTTCCTCTGGCAGGAGGGTCACACCATTCATGCAACTGCCGAGGAGGCTGTTGCGGAGACGGAGAAAATGCTCAACGTATATGCGGAGTTCTGCGAAAATGCCCTGGCTATGCCTGTGGTAAAGGGCAAAAAGACCGATTCGGACAAGTTTGCCGGAGCTGTTTCTACATATGCTATCGAGGCTCTCATGCACGACGGAAAGGCTCTCCAGGCTGGTACTTCACACTATTTCGGCGACGGCTTCGCAAAGGCTTTCGACATTCAGTACACGGACAAGGAAAACAAGAGAGTTTTCCCCCATCAGACGAGCTGGGGCGTTACAACACGTCTCATCGGCGCAGTTATCATGACTCACGGCGACAACGAGGGACTTGTGCTGCCGCCTGCCATCGCTCCTGTCCAGGCGGTCATAATCCCCATTGCGCAGCATAAGGAGGGCGTTCTCGACAAGGCAAACGAGCTTAAAGAGCGTCTTGCCAAGGCTGGATTCCGCGTTAAGCTGGACGACAGTGAAAACTCACCCGGCTGGAAGTTCTCGGAGTACGAGATGAAAGGCGTTCCGGTTCGTGTCGAGATTGGACCAAAGGATATCGAGAACGGGCAGTGCGTCATCGCCTCACGCTGGAATGGAGAAAAGGTCATCGTTCCCCTGGATAAGCTGGAGGAGACGGTTGCCGCAAAGCTTACCGAGGCACGTGACGGAATGTTCGCAAAGGCGCTCGATAATATGAACAACAGGACTTATGCCTGCGAGACTATGGACGAGATCGTCAGCACCCTGGAGGAAAAGGGCGACGGATTTGTCAAGGCTATGTGGTGCGGCGAGGAGGCCTGCGAGGACGAGGTCAAGGAAAAGACCGGCGTCGGCTCACGCTGTATTCCTTTCATGCAGGAGAAGATCTCAGGAAAGTGCGTCTGCTGCGGAAAGCCTGCCAAGCACATGATATACTGGGGAAAGGCATATTAATGAAACGGCTCTTCAGAACCGCCGCAGTCCTGCTGATGTGTATTTTCATCGCAGGGATGCCGTTTTCCGGCATAAACTCAAGGGCGGCGGTATCCTGCGTCTGGCCGCTCGACAGCAGCTATCAGCGGATAACCTGCTATTTCGACCCTAACCGCAACAACGGCGGAAGCGGTCACAATGCTATCGACATAGATGCGGACGAGGGCGCGAATATTTACGCGGTCTACGGCGGAGTCTGCGTGTCTGCCGGCTGGATGGGCGACTACGGCAATCTTATAATCCTGCGCCATGACGGGCTGGGAGTCTATACTTTCTACGCCCATTGCAGCTCTATGCACGTCTCGGCAGGGCAGGCAGTCAGCGCAGGGGAGGTTATCGGCGGAGTAGGAGCTACAGGCGTAGCAAGCGGAAATCACCTGCATTTCGGCATCTGCGACAATCTGTTGGGCGGATATCCGGATGTTACATATTATGACCCACTGACCTATTTTACTTTTGACGGTACGATAAGCGGCGATCCGGGAAATACGGAATGTGACTGCTCCGAGGAGTATGCAGGCACTTATACCACGTCCGGAGTTACGTCGTATCTGAATATCAGGAGCGGTCACGGCTCGGAGTATGACATTGTGGGGCAGATTCAGCCCGGCGAGGAGTTTACCGTTACCAAGGCAAATTCCCAGTGGGCGCACGTTGTCTGCAACGGCGTTTCCGGCTTCTGCTCGATGGAGTTCATCAAGCGCATAGGTGAGGTACAGTCCTCTGTAACTATCAGCGGCGAGACCGTTCCGACGGGAGATATGGCAGTGGGAGCGTCATTTGCGGTAAAGGGGAAAATCAGCTCCGCGCTGCCTCTGGCGCAGGTTGCTGCCGGGATCTACAGTCCTGACGGTTCGGAGACATATTATAAGTCTACGGCGTCGCCGAATGCTATGACATTTGATTTAGCGGCTTTTGATAATGAGATGCTGTTTAATAAGCTTGCTGAGGGCAGCTATCTATATTACGTTAGTGCCACGGACAGCGGCGGAAATACATATGATCTTGTGAGAGGTCAGTTTAGCGTAGGAACGCCGCAGCAGACCGTCGGGGACGGCGATATTAACGGCGACGGCAGGATCTCGATCGCCGATGCGGTGGTGATGCAGGGCTATCTTTTGGCGGATGTGAAGCTGACCGCCGAGCAGATGGCGAGTGCTGACCTGACCGGAGACGGAAGAGTTGATGCGTTTGATATGTTGGTGATGAGACGGCTTATTATTGGTTAGGAAAACACATCGTCGGGGTATGGGGCAGCGCCCCATATCGGCGAAGCCGATAACACCGGGTTTCCAAAGGGACAATGTCCCTTTGGCAGGGTTTGGGACGGAGTCCCA
>JAGBGT010000123.1 GCA_017935865.1 Ruminococcus sp.
CGACTTGGGGCGCTGCCCCAAACCCTGCCAGAGGCGCTGCCTCTGGACTCTGCCAAAGGGACATTGTCCCTTTGGAAACCCGATGTTGTCGGCTGCGCCGACATGGGACTCTGTCCCATACCCTGCCAGAGGCGCTGCCTCTGGACTCTGCCAAAGGGACATCGTCCCTTTGGAAACCCGATGTTGTCGGCTGCGCCGACTTGGGACTCTGTCCCAAACCCTGTTTCACCTCCGGAGTTCCGCCGCCGCCATGATAAACGGCGCTATCCCCTTTGCATCATTTTCCACTATCCGCTCGCTAAGATAATACTCCGCCGAGCCGTCCCGGTTCTGACTGCCGCCCAATCCTGCCATAAGACATATATTCCCCAGCACCGGAATCCCCTTCTCATAGCGGATATGATCCCGGCAGACTGCCGAAATTGCCGATTTACCGCCGTCCACCGCGGATTCTGATACCACGCCGAGCCGTCCGCCCTTGATCGCTCCGTAAGCGTACAAAAGCGTACCGCTGGTCTCGGGATAATTCCCCGGCAGCTCAGGACGCAAGGGCAGTTGCATTAGCATCCCCTCCCCGTTAAGACGTCCGGTCAAAGCGTCCGTCAAGTCCCGGAGCATCCTGCCGCAGTCCGCGTCCCCGGTAAGCTCATACAGATCAGCCAGCCCGGCACAGAGCCAGCCGTTGGAGCGCAGCCATATCTCCCGTGAAAGCCCGGTTTCCGGGTCAGCCCAGAACATATCCGCCGTCTCGTTATAGCCGTGAAAATACAGCCCGGAACTGCCGTCCTCCATGAATCTCCGTATCTGCGCAGCCTGATGCAGAGCGTCGGAAACTGCCTGTTTATCGCCTTTTTTTATGCCATACGCCGCGAGAAACGGCAGCGCCATATATGCGCCGTCCAGCCACATCTGCCGTGGATAGATGCCCTTGTGCCAGAAGCAGCCGCAGCCAAGCCGGGGCTGATTTTTCAACTGCCGGAACAGCCTCTCCGCCGCCAGCCCGAATCTCTCGTCCCCGGTCATTTCGCCGAGAGTCAGCAAGTTCATTCCGCCGCAGATATTGTCCAGGTTGAAGTCCTCCTCCCGGAACGTGGGGATGCTCCCGTCCGCCGCCACATAGCTTTTCACGAATTTTTCGGCATATCCGCCGCACCTTTCCCGGTCGAACATGAGGATTCCGCGGATGACGCAGTTGTCCATGTAATTCCACTTCGGCTCTTTCCGGAAGATGTGATTTTCCCTGTTCCAAAGCGGCATAAACGGGTCGGAGGGCAGTATCATTTTGTCGATATAGTCAAGAGCAGTCCGCTCGATTTCTTTTAAGTCTGTCATCCCGACAAGCCTCCTGCGGTAATTCCGCTTATAAATTTTTTCTGCGCCAGGGCAAAAACGGCGATTGACGGAAGCAAGCCGATGACCGACATCGCCAGCAGTCTGCCCTGGTCATAGCCGTTGCCCGTGCTGTCCGCCGAAAGCCGCAGGATAAGCGACAGCGGATATTTTTCAACGGAGCTTATCATGATAAGCGGCGTGAGGAAGTCGTTCATCGTCCACAAAAAGGTGAACACCGATATGGACACTATCGCCGGGCGGATGCAGGGCACGAGGATGTACACCAGCAGCCGCAGGCTTCCGCAGCCGTCGATCCTCGCCGCCTCGTCGAACTCCTTTGGCACGCCGCGGAAAAACTGTATCAGCATGAACACAAGCGTTCCCTCCGTGGCGAAAAGCGCCGGAACTGTCAGCGGAATATAGGTGTCCAGCAGCCCGGTCTTGCTCCACATGAGGTAGGTGGGCATGATGACCGCAATAGCCGGCATGAGCATCGCGCCCATGAAAATGGCGTAAAACAGTCTCTTGAACGGAAAATCGAACCGCGCAAAGCCGTAAGCCGTCAGCACCGACGACAGAACGGTGAATATCGTCTTGGGGACGATTATGCAAAAGGTGTTGAAAAAGTAGTGCGCCATAGTGTGTCCGGTGACCGTCTGCCACGCGTCTGCGTAGACGGAAAAATCCGGGTTTTTCGGCATAAACCAGGGGTCGGAGAAGATCTCGCCGTTGGATTTGAAGCTCGCTCCCACCAGCCACAGCAGCGGATAGAGCATGACGATACCGCCCAGGGTCAGCAGGATATAGGGAATCGCTTTTTTCATCCGTTCTCCTCCCTATGCCTGCCCGTGACCTTGAATAGCGCCGCCGTCACAGCCGCTATCATCACAAAAAGCACCCAGGACACCGCATTTGCAAAGCCAATGTCGTGGAACCTGAACATTTCGTCGTAAATGAGCATCCCCACGGTGTACGTGGATTTCATAGGCCCGCCGCCGGTTATCATGTAGGGCGCGTTGAACTCCTGCATCGCCGCGATCATCTGGAGAATGAGATTCAGGAAAAGGACATTTTTCAGCAGCGGCAGGGTTATGGCGAAAAAGCTCCGTACCCGTCCGCAGCCGTCGACCCTCGCCGCCTCGTAATATTCCCGGGGAATGTCCCGGAGAGCGTTGAGAAAAATTATCATTGCAGAGCCGAACTCCCAGAGCCGCAGGAGAACAATTATCCCCATAGCCGCCCCGGAGCTGCCGTACCAGCCTACCGGAGACAGCCCGGCAAGCTCCAGAAGCTGATTCGCCAGCCCGTCCCCGGTGAAAAGAAAC
Source organism: Ruminococcus sp. (assembly GCA_017935865.1). GTDB lineage: Bacteria > Bacillota > Clostridia > Oscillospirales > Ruminococcaceae > Ruminococcus. The sequence goes on from JAGBGT010000123.1 coordinate 2,658, forward strand.
TGCCACATGATGACTACTGCCATGTTTGAGCCTAAAATGGACGGTATGTAGAAGATCGTCCTGTAGACGCCTATCCACCGCAGCTCCATGTTCAGCAGCAGGGCGGTCAGCAGGGAGACGATCAGCTTCAGCGGCACTAAGATCGCCGTATATTTCAGGGTCACCCCCACAGCCTTCAGGAATCCGCTGCTTTTCAGCATACGTCCGTAATTCTCAAAGCCGATAAATTCCGGCTGTCCTATGCCGCTGCAGTCCGTCAGTCCCAGTATAAACGAGGAGACAAAGGGGTACAGCGTGAACAGCAGAAAGCCCAGAATAAAGGGCGTTATCAACAGCAGCCCCGTGTATTTTCCCACGCCTACCGGGTTGCGGCAGCTCCGTTTCTTCATTTATTTTTTATCCTCTCAAGGTATTCCGTAATTGACGCGTACATCTCCGCCGCAGCCTCCTCCGCCGTCGCCTCGCCGTAGGATACCTGCTCTATCGCCGTGTTGTAGAACTCCTTCATCTTCGCAAGCTCCATGTACGGACTTATAGTCACGGTGTCGATCTGCTCCAGGAGACTGTCGTTCTCCTGGGCAAGCCCCGTCAACCTGCCGCTTTCCTCCAGCCGTGTCTCAGCCGCCCGGGACGCCGGAATGCCTCGCGTAGTCCCCAGAATTTCCGCCGCGTCGCCGTCGTTGAGGAGAAAATCCATAAACGCCGCAGCCTCGTCCGGATGCTGAGTTTTTCCGGAAACAGCGTACATCAGCGAGGGCTTTATCATCCAGCCGGAGTCGTTGCCGCTGTCGTCGGCGAGCATAGGGCCTGCCTCCAGAACCCCTTCGTCAAGGCTCATTTCGTACTTTCCCACAGAGCTTCCCCACTCCAGCACTCCTGCGATGTGTCCGTCAATAAATTCCGGCGACTGGTAAAGCGCCGCCGTACCGTCCTCGTCCGTCCGCACGTCGATCCGGCGGATGACATGGTTGTCCTCCAGCTTTTTGTAGAACTCCAGAGCCGCCGCAATATCCGCCTCCGTAAAGCCCAGCTCGCCGTCCAGGGACATGAACTCCCTGCCGGTCTGCTGCTGGATATAGACCACCGCCAGATACCACGCCGTTCCGCCGGACTGGATGTCCAGGTCGAGAGGGTAGATATTCTCCCTGCTGAACCGCTCCCCCAGCCCGATAAGCTCCGACCAGGTCTCCGGGTACTCCGCGCCTATCCGCCGATACGTCTCGGAATTGTAGAAAAGCCCTCTTCCGCTGACGGAGACCGTCACGGCATTGAGCACGCCGTTCACCCTGCCGAACGCCAGCATCTCGTCGCTGAACTGAGACAGATCCAGCCTGTCCGACAGCAGCTCCAGGTCGTAGAAGCCCTTTCCGTCGGCGGAAAACGAGATGAGCCAGTCATAATTTATCTGCATGATATCCGGCTCCGTACCGCCGCTGAGCTGGGCGCTGACTTTTTCCGTCCAGCCGTCCCAGCCGCCGTACTCCGGCACTATCTCGATCTCGGGATGCCGCTGATTCCAGAGGTCTATCGCCTCCAGGGTCGCCTGATGCCGGTCGTCGCCGCCCCACCAGGAAAAGCGCAGGGTACATTTATCGAGACTTCCGTCGGGCATAGCAGTTTTTCCGGAGCTGCTTCCTCCGCAGGCGGACAATCCGCCCATGCAGCCGAGCGCCGCAATTACAGAGATGATTTTTTTCATACTCTTATTCCTCAAAATATAACTGTCAGCAGAAATTATGGGCGATGTTTCAACAATCGCCGTTGTACGCTGTTGAAAACTCGGTAAATTCCGCCGTGCCGTCCCCGGTGCTGAAAAGTCCGAAGAGAACGCCGGTGAATCCCAGCGCGACCTCGGAGGAGACGTACCGGGTCTCCATTATTCCCAGTGGTTCGCCGTTTATGCTGAAATTGTAGCAGAAATTATTGAAGCTGATCTCCAGCTCCGCCTCGCCGCTTTTGAGATGCACAAGCTTCTGCACGGACTTTGACGAGCCGAGCCGCACGTACAGCTCGCCGAAAAATTCGCCGTCAGCCTCCGCGATGCAGAGGTCGTAGTGGTGGGACTCGTCCATGAATACGGAAACTCCCGAAACGCCGCCCTTTGCGGATATTTTACAGCTCAGCCTGCCCACAAAATCGCGCTGTCTTATACCGATAAACGTGGGGGACTGAGGCTCGTCCAGGGAAATTTTGCTGCCCCGGAGGACGAATTTCCCGTCGGAAAGCTCGTATCTGCTCATGTCGGGATTTCTCAGGTAAACCCACTGCTCACGCTTTGAAAAGTCCCCGGAAAGGTCGGCTGACTGGGCGAAATCTCCCTGTATTTCGTAGGACTCAGCAGTTGTGCCGTTCTCCCCTGCCCTGAACCAGCCGTCCTCGCCGAAAGTGACCGGCGTCAGGAAAACCTCCCGTCCCAGGTGGTGGAAAGGCATCCACATATCTATCTGCCGGAATCCCAGGCTCAGAATGAACCATTCCCCGGTGCTGTCCTTGCGGATGAGGTCGCCGTGACCGATGCCCTGAATCGTATTTCCGCCCAGATTCCGGTTGGTGAGGACGGGATTTTCCGGGTAGGCGGCGTACTCTCCCCATAGGCTTTCGCTCCGGGCATAGGTGATCATGTGACCGTATTCCGTGCCGCCCTCAGCCGCCGTGATGTAGTAGTAGCTGCCGATCTTGAAGAGGTGCGGCGATTCGAGATAGCGTCCGCCGGTGCCGCCCCAGAGCTTTTTGCTGTCGGACAGCTTTTTTCCGGTGGAGATGTCGATCTCGCACTGAAAGATCGCGCCCCTGCCGTTTTCGTCAGTGCCGTTGCTCATGAAGTAGGCGTGACCGTCCTCGAAGTAGAGGGAGGGGTCGATGCCGTCCTGCTCGACATACAGCGGTTCAGACCATTCGCCGTAGATGTTGTCGGTGGTGACGTAGAAATTTCCTCCGGTGGTGGTATTGGTGGTGACCATGTAGAATCTGCCGTTGTTGAAGCGGATAGTGGGGGCGAAAATGCCTGCGGAGGAGGCAGCCTGAGCAAGAGGGAGCTGGCTCTCCCGGGTGAGAACGTGGCCTATCTGCTTCCAGTTGACAAGGTCGTTGCTCTCGAAGAGGGGAACGCCGGGGAAATACTGGAAAGAGCTGGTGACCATGTAGTATTTTTTGCCGTCGGTGCAGACGCTGGGGTCGGGATAAAATCCCTTTACAATTGGGTTTGTGTATTTCATAAAAACTCTCCTGCTAATCAATTTATGAGACAATTATACAATAAAAAAGACAATTTGTCAACAAAAACGGGAACTCAAAGTGACAACTGTCTCCTTAAATTCCCGTTTATATTCCTTTCTGAATTAATCCATAATCAATTTTTCACTGACAGATCCATCAATTCAGACAAATTTGTAAAATATAATTCAGACGGCAGTCTCTCACCGGTACTCGGATCACGGTAATTCATCGAAATTAACACCTCATCTTTACTGTTAAAACTGCCTCCGGTGATGACATATTTATCATTTGGAGCATAAAATTCAACATTATCCACCGCATTGTCATCAATGTTATAAATATACATTGAATTAGTATAACCCCTGTAAAATACTTTATTATCTATATTATGCGTTAAAGATAAGTAACTGGAAAAATTAATATCGTTATCAATCAATTCATCGAAGCCGTTTTCTGAAATCCCGGTCAAAAACCTTGTACTGCTGAAATTTTCATAATAGAGAATATCTCTGCTAAAGAAAAAATCTTCGCACCCCTGTTTAATTTCATTATTTGGATCGTCGGTCACCGAAAACAGCTCAGAAATCTCCAAATTTGAAATTAAATTAAAATTCGTATCATAGCAATCTAAAAACAATCTGTCATTACCGTCAGTGTTGCTGACCCTGAGAACAGTTATAACCTCACCATCGGTAGAAATGTGCCGGACAGCATCGCCGCAGTTCAGATCGTTATCATAGAAGTAACTGATCATTGGCTCAAAAGTGCGGGTACTTGTATCAAACCTCTCAATACTTTGATCGCCGTTAACATCTCTCACAACGATCAGGTCATTTCCGAGGGTCTCCAGCAATGCATAGGGAAATCCCCCAGGCTGCGAATAAATTACATTACTTAAACCAGAACTTAAATCAAAATCATAAAGGTGAAGCACTCGTTCTTCCGGATCAAGCATATTGCCTGTTGTAATAAAAGTATACAAATGTCCGTTTATTATTTTTCGGTCATAAACAGTCTCATAATCCCAATCTTTTATTTCACCAATCTTTAGTGTCTCATTATTTTCAAACTTGTAGTGATAGTAGTCGAAAGTTCCTTTATCAGAAAATGATCTGTAAAGTATTCCTTCATCAGTTAACTCCACCATTCCGTGGCAGGTGATCTGAGTTATCTCTTCTCCATTAGTATCAAACACAGGAACGGTTATATTTTCCCCGATAAACGGTCTTTCTATTCCTACTTTAAATGGTTGACTCTCTGAACTCTCACACCCGGAAAAAGCAAAAGAGAGCAGGGACAGCACAACAAGCAGTACTGTTTTTCGCTTCATCATAATTTAATACAACATATCGCCGCAGACAGCAGCAATAGTATCTGCATCTTTCTCATAGTAATAAGCCCAATTGCTATATCCTCCAAGTGGATCAGCTATCTGCATTTTAGACTTATCACTCTGAATAGCATTTACAACTACCGCGTGTCCCTCTGTTTGATAGTGCCAATTGTTGGTTAGAGTAGTATTAATTCCAAGAATACATGGAGCTTTCTCCTCATTGATTGTCGTATATACGGCAGAAGTAATAAAATGCTTCGCAGGATTTGTTTGTTCCAAATAGTTACACTGACTCTGGTGTTCATTCAAGTAAATTCTTGCCCTATACAAGTAATCCTTACATCCGTCACGCGCAATATCTTCCTGGCCTTCTGAAGAGCCATTGATGTAGTGAATAATACTTTTAACACAAGCAGGCAGACAATAATCGTTGTAAATCTGCTGATACATTGTAAAAGTTCCCGGAACAGATATCTTGTAAGAAGAAGCCACGCTAATATCACAGGACTCCATACGTTCCATTTCTTGAAGGACCCTGTTTCTCTTGTCTTGTTCCTCTTCTGAAAGTGTGTCCAAATATTCCGCTTCATCGTACTCTTCAAACTTTAAACCAGCAGGAACGGAAACTCGCTCATCCTCATTTGCAGATGAAAAGACAGCGCTGGCAACTGTTGCAGAAACAATCACAGCACAAAAACCCGAAACAATTTTTTTGATTAACATATTATTACCTCCATAATTTAAGATACACAAAATCAATAATTGCAAGCAAATAAATATGTACAAATTTATTATATCAAGTAAAATGAATTTTGTCAATAGTTTTTGTGAATTTCATTCTAAAATTTACCGTTCACACCAGCTCCGACGGCTTAGAAAACAAATACCCCTGCGAATACCGTATACTATTCGCCCAGATTATGTCCTGTATCTCCTGATTCTCGATATACTCGGCGATTATCTCCTTATCATGCTTCCCAGCCCAACAAGCTATCATCTCCAGAAATTCCCTGGCGAAAATGTCGCTGCTGATGCTGCGGACGATCTCGCCGTCTATCTTGATAAAATCAGACTCTATCTTAAATATGTTGACAATATTCGAGAATCCGCTGCCAAAATCATCAATAGCTATCCGTCCGCCCATCTGGTGTATCTGCTCCACAAACTCCGCTATGAGCTGATAATCCTCGATCTCCTCCGTCTCCGTCAGCTCGAAAACATAATTCTCCGGGTGAGGCGCATTTTTCAGGTATTTCAGAATGAAACGGACGATCTTATAATTGTAGATATCGCTTATATTGAGATTTATAGTCACGCTCTCGCTGCGGTCGCGGAACATCGTCATGACCTTTGTTATCATCTGATAGGAAATATCCGGATAGAAGCCGTACTCCTTAGCGATGTCCATAAACCGGTTAGGCGTGTAGATATAGCCCTGCTCGTCCTGTATGCGCATCAGGGACTCGTACATATTTATACATTCGCTGCCGTTGTCGCGTATACCCTGGAAATAGGGAATTACCCGGCTGTTCGCCACAGCGTCGCTGAGGATCTTCAGCATTTTCAGCTTCCGCGCGTGTATCTGCTCCAGTCCCAGATCGGAGGTGTAGTGCAGGAAGAAGCTCTTTTTTGTCCTCATGCTCATGAGAGTCAGCTCCGCCTTATTTATCATGTCCTCCTCGTGCATCACCACGGAGAACTCGACCACCGGCAGATACTCCCCGAACTTGTACTCCGAGACGTAATTCTGTAACGAGCGCATCATGTCGATAAACTCGCCGTCGCAGATCATCTGGCTGCCGGTAATAATAAGGCAGGTCTTTTTATAGACGTAGCAGCTAAAGCAGTCGTCGTTTATAAACTCCGTAATATCGGCATAAAACCGATTCAGGCACACGTTGAACTTGGACTTGCTCATAAAGGCGTTGAGCAGTCCCTCGTTCCGGAAAGTCAGCATACACATCTTATCGAACTTGCCCATACTGAGGTCGAAAGAATATTTGGTGACATTGCCGATACCGGTCTCGTCGTCCCGAAAAAGCGTCTCTTCGATCTCATGCTGCCTGCGCGACATATCGTCGCCGGAGGATTTGCCCTTGTCCAGATTCAGCAGATATTTGACGATATGTTCCTGATCGTTGATAAGCTCTCCCGCATTTTCGCGGAGGCATTCCACATTTATTTTGGTACGTCCTGAGCCTTCCGCAAGAGCGGAAATGGCAAAGGAATAGTTGCAGTATCTGTTCATAGAGCCGGAATTTCCGATCTCTCCGGCAACCAGAGCGCCGCTGAGATTCGTCCTGGCAAATGGGGTAAGCTCCCAGCGCGCGCAATTGCTGAAAAGGTTCTGCCGGGAAACGCAGCTATAGCCGAAAAGCACCTCCGCCGGCACTTTTCTCATGGCGTTGCAGACCTCCTCGCAGCGCTCGATTGTCTTTTGTATGCTCGAATAGGAGATGCGCACCTTCTCCCCTGTTTTCGCCTCGCTGGGTACGAACATGACCGGGTACGGCTCGCTGGGGAAGATTCGCTGCCTGTCATTCTGAGGCGAATAGGACACCGCCCAAGGCATCTCGCCGTGATCCGAGCGGACGAGGGGAAAGAGCACCGTGGTGTCGTAATCATGCTTATCCGTCAGGCTTATTCCAAGCTGCTTCTGATACCAGTCAACCGCATTTTCACCGTCAATAGCGCGGATTATCATGCCGTCGGCGTCCGTAATGGTGTGGACGCTTCCCACCGGCTCGGTGACAAAAATAAGGTCGCTGGTGACATTCATGATCGTTGAGTCAATGACGGCAACGGCAGCCGAATCGTTGGAAGCGCTGTTGCTGTCGAAAACGAAAGCGTCCATAGCCACGTTTATATTCGGATTTTCCGGGGTATTGGCGATACCACCGATGATCTGCATTTTGTCCGTCAACTGATTGAGCCGCTCCACAAAGCTGCTCACCTTTATATAGGGGCGTGCGAAAAAGGCAAGCATGAACCTGCTGTTTTCGGAGACGACGGCATCGAAAGCGTGCTGACCGGCGATAGTTCCGCGGATGTCCCTGCCCTCGTCGTCCGAGAGAGGAAGGAGGCAGGTTCTCACTTTCGCGGACTGGAACTGCGTGAAAGACAGCATACAGCAGTCGGTTTTTATTTCGCCGTCCATAATGACGCCGGAGGTGGAAGAGCCTATTATCTTTGACTTAGGGAAAAGGGCGGATATTTTTGTTACAAAGGGCATGATCGTGTTGATGCTGTGGACGCAGGTGTGTATCCTGATAAGGTACTCCATATCCGGGTCAAGGTCATCGTTTTTTATAAGGTTTTCGATATCGCTGTCGGAATTATAAATAAGATTCAAACTATCCGTAAGACTCACTTCCTTTATTCGGATTATAGGTACTATCCTACCATTATTACTTTAATTATAGCACAATACTCTAAAGATTTCAATGGTTTTTTGAAATAATTTATGCAAATGTAACATCTCACAATTAATAAGCGTCGGTTTTGTGCGTTTTCTACAAAAAAATGCCAGGATAATTCCCGGCGAAGATAGAGATGTGCAGATACAATTCGGATTGTTGATGCTTAATCAACAATGCTATTATACCACGCTGTAGACTGTTTGTCAACTGCAAATCCCTGAAAAATTCTGCGATCTTATAATTTCGGCGATTTTCACATTATAGGCTTGCTTGATTATCATATTTCAGTTTAATTCTACAAAGTTTTCTGAATTTAAGAAAATCAAAAAAAATTTTTTAGATTTGCGTTGACAATTTATAAACAACGTGTTATAATGATTGTATAAATATAAGAAACAGAGGTACTCTATATGGCTGACATCGGATATCTGATAAAAAAACGCCGGGAGGAGCTTGGCATGACCCAAGACGAACTGGCGGAAAGAACCGGGTACAAATCGCGCTCGTCTATCAACAAGCTGGAAAAGGGCGGAAACGACCTGCCAAGGGCTAAGATCGGCATTTTCGCCAGGGCGCTGAACATCTCCCCGGGATATTTCGTCGACGGCACGGACGACGTGGAAACCCTGCAAAAAAATCATCCGGAAATACTCCCGGTGAATCTCCGGCAGTTTCCCCTCCTGGGCGAGATCGCCTGCGGAGAGCCGATCTTTGCCACGGAAAACAGGGAAAATTTCGTCATGGCGGACTCCGATATCTCGGCTGATTTCTGCCTCCGCGCAAAAGGCGACAGCATGATCGACGCACGGATCTACGACGGCGACCTTGTGTTCATCAAAAAAATGCCCATGGTGGACAACGGCGAGATCGCAGCCGTTATCATCGACGACGAAGCTACCCTGAAAAAGGTCTACTACTACCCGGAAAAGGGCAAGCTGGTGCTTTTTCCCTGTAATACGGCGTATGAGCCATTTGTCTATACCGGCATCGAGCTGAACGAGATACGCATTCTCGGAAAGGCGGTCTGCTTCATGAGCAGCCTTTGAGCCTCCCAAAAAAATCCGCAAAACTGTGTCAAAAAACCTCCCCTGCGCATAACCTGAAACAGTGACATTTGCAGACGGCAATGTCTTTCGGGCGAACCGCGCGGAACCCGCAGCATGAGCATTTTCTGCTCGGTGTTGCCCCAGAACCACAAGGAGGTTTTGATATGAATTTCAATTCCTATAGCAATTCCCGGAATTTTGTCCCCCGGGAACGCAGCGGCGCAAACCGCAATTCAAACGGATATCCGGCGGTGAGAAACGGAATGCCGCCCTTTCCGGCTGTTACGCCCCTGGGTATGGCATACGTGCCGTATCAGGGCTGGGGAGAGATCAACTCTCCGGAAAGAGCCTTTTCAAGCGGCACGCTCTTCCCCGAGCTTTGCTTCCCCTTTGAGGAAGGAGGCAGAAGATGACTGACTCACGAAAAGCGCTCCTGCGCAAGCTCCAGCAATACGACTTCGTGCTCAAGGAGTTACAGCTATATCTCGACACCCACCCCAACTGCGCCAACGGATTGGCTGCATTTGAAAAGTACGTCAAGCTCCGCAACGACACGGCAGCCGAGTACAACGCCCGTTTCAGCCCCATCACCGCCGACAGCAGCTCGGATTTCCACCGCTGGCAGTGGGTCGATGAGCCTTTCCCCTGGGAGGTGTGACTATGTGGATATATGAGAAAAAATTATCATATCCTTGTTGTACATTCCGGATCTGTCTGATAACCTGTTTTCCCACGGAATTTTATTTTTTCTCTTGTAAAACAAAGAAAAATGTGGTATAATAGAGTTGTATCTTATCTGGATAACAGAAAGGTAACATTATTATAAGGAGATCCATATATGAACACAGTTTCTACACTGCTCGCGCAGAAGCGCAGCGGAGACAAGATCACTATGCTCACCGCCTATGACTACACCACCGCAAAGATAATAGATCAGTGCGGAGTCAATTCCATTCTCGTGGGCGATTCCCTGGGCATGGTCATGCTGGGCTATGAAAACACTCTCCCCGTCACTATGGAGGATATGATCCACCACACCGCCGCCGTCTCAAGAGCCGCGGAAAATGCCTTCGTTGTGGCAGATATGCCGTTTATGTCCTATCAGGTAAGCGTTCAGGAAGCCGTTGCAAACGCCGGACGACTTATCAAGGAGGGCGGAGCGCAGGCTGTCAAGCTGGAGGGCGGCGCCGACGTCTGCGACAGGATAAGCGCCATTGTAAAGGCGTCCATTCCAGTTGTGGCTCATCTCGGACTTACGCCTCAGTCCGTCAACGCGTTCGGCGGATTCAAGGTGCAGGGCAAAAGCCTGGAAAACGCACGCAGGCTTATCAGCGACGCTCTGAAAATTCAGGAGGCAGGCGCCTGCGCCGTCGTCCTTGAGGGCATACCGGCTAAGCTGGCGGAGATCATAACCGGAAAACTCGACATCCCTACTATCGGCATCGGCGCAGGCAAGAACTGCGACGGACAAGTTCTCGTCTACCAGGATATGCTGGGTCTTACTACGGGACATACCCCCAAATTCGTCAAGCGGTTCGCGGACGTGGGAGCAGTTATGCGTCAGGGAATAACAGATTATATAAACGAATCAAAGTCGGGAGAATTTCCGGCTCTGGAGCACACCTATAAAATAGACGACGAAGTGATCGCCGCACTTCTCAGGGAGGAAGAGGAATAATATGAAGATCGTGAAAACTATAGACGAGGTCAGAGAGATCGTCAGGGAATGGAGAAAGCAGGGTCTCAGCGTAGGGCTTGTGCCTACCATGGGCTATCTCCACGAGGGTCACGCCAGCCTTATAGAGGCGTCGGCAAGGGATAACGACAGGACGGTGGTTTCTGACTTCGTAAATCCCATGCAGTTCGGCCCTGCCGAAGATCTGGAAAGCTATCCGAGAGATCTCGACCTCGATGCGGCTGTCGTATCAGCTCACGGCGGAGATATTATCTTCAATCCCGAACCGTCGGAAATGTACCGCGACGGCTTTTCATCCTTTGTTGATATGACCGTTCTTACCGAGGAACTTTGCGGACTCAGCCGTCCCGTTCACTTCCGGGGAGTATGTACCGTTGTGTCGAAGCTTTTCAACATCGTAAAGCCCGACCGCGCCTATTTCGGCAAGAAGGACGCCCAGCAGCTTGCCGTTATCCGCCACATGGCGGACGACCTGAATATGGACGTCGAGATAATCGGATGCCCCATAATCCGTGAAAAAGACGGTCTTGCCAAAAGCTCCAGAAACACATATCTCAGCGACGAGGAAAGAAAGGCGGCTCTTGTACTTTCAGAGTCGGTATTCCTGGGCATGGACATGGTAAGAAAGGGCGAGCAGGACTGCTCCGCCATAATTTCCGCAATGACAGCCCATATCCAGGCTGAACCTCTTGCCAGGATAGACTATGTCAAGATAGTCGACTGCAAATCCATGCAGCAGATACCTCGCCTTGACAGACCAGCCCTCTGCGCTATGGCGGTATATATCGGCAAAACACGTCTTATTGATAATTTTTTCACGGAAGATGTGTAAGGAGGAAAAGAAATGCAGTTATCCATGCTGAAAAGCAAAATACACCGCGCCGTTATAACTCAGGCGGAGCTTGATTACGTGGGCAGCGTTACTATTGACGAGGAGCTTATGGAGGCGGCAGGCATCTGCGAATACGAACACGTCCATATCGTCAACGTGAACAACGGCAGCCGCATAGAAACATATGTCATCGCCGGAGAAAAAGGCAGCGGAATTATCTGCCTGAACGGCGCGGCGGCTCGTTCGGGACAAAAGGGCGACACGGTGATAATCATGTCCTATGCGGCAATGTCGCCGGAGGAGGCAGGCGAGCATCGCCCCAGGGTCGTATTCGTAAACGAAAAAAACGAGATAGTCAGAACTGCCGACTACGAAAAGCACGGCAGGCTCATATAAAGGCGACACCGCACAAAGGCCGCCTGACGGCTTTGCACCGAATCTGCTTGCGCTTTTTCGCCATCTTGCACAAAAACTCCTTGACATACGTCAGTATGCCTGCGTCGTTTTTATACAATCTGACGAAAAAATCGACTGCGCATCTTCGGCACAATCTTTGTGCGGTGTTGCCTAAACATAACCCGACAGCGGTCAGAATAACTGCTGTCGGGTATTTTTTTGCGATTATGGGAAATTATCTCAATATCCGGTACATCCCGGAATAGTCGGTTTCCGGATGCTTTATCTCCGCAAGCTCCGTCAGTTTAAGAGAAAGAGCTTTGTAGATCTGCCTGTCCTCCTCGGAGTCAATGCAGCGGATGTGCTCCTCCACCGTCCTGATATCGCAGCGCTCCACCGCCCCCGTAAGAGCGTCGGTCAGTCCCTGGCTGAAAATATTCCTGATATTGCTTTCCGCCAGAGGTTTTAATGCGCAGAGAGCCTCTTCGTCGGAAAAGCCGCAGCTCCGCAGAAGCGAAAGGCTCATCGAAACGAGTCCGCAGACAAGATTGCTGCTCACTGCACAGGCGGCGTGGTACCGCTTTTTGCTTTCGGGAGAAATTATCCTCGTCCTGTTGCCAAGCCCGGCGAAGATCTCAGTCCATTCCGCGGCGACGGCTTCATCGCCCTCGATGCAGAAAAAAGCGTCCCCAAGCTGTTTGTACGATTCATACCGGCTGCTCACCGGAAACAAAGGGTGTATGGAAAGTCCCCGGGCGGAATATTCCGATATATCGGGGAAAGCGTCCGCCGCAGTCATAGCTCCGCTGCAATGGCAGAGCTGCTTTCCGGCGATGCCCGCAGTTTTTATTTCACTGTAAACGCGGTTTATCTCCCCGTCCGGAACTGTCAGGAATATGGCATCGCTGTCCCCGATAAGCCCGGAAGCCTCCGTATACCGGGCAGACGACGTAAATTCAGCCGCAGCCTTTGAGGATTCCGGGTCTCTGCTGTAATACCCGGAAAGCTCCATGCCCTTTTCCGCAAAATATCTGCCGAGGGAAAACCCTACCTTTCCTGCTCCGATAAATCCGATTTTCATAGCATATCTCCGATCTTTGACTGGTTATTTTAATTATAACATATTATCTCAGAAATAGCAACAGTCGCGGAAATATATTTAAGGCAACACCGTACAAAGCCGTCAGGCGGTCTTTGTGCGGTGTTGCCTTAAGCGGATCAAACTGAGCCTGTTCCGGGAATTTCACCGCTCCGGCTGTCCTTACCGGTATCGGCAGTTTCTCGCAGAACTCCGCTTTACAGCCGATTCTGCGAAGCGCATCCATTTCGTTTTCAAGCTTTTTCCGGTCTTTTACCGAGTACACATAATTATCCTTTATCTCATAATTACATTCGATATTCCGGCACATTTCAGCATACTTCTCAAATGCCGATCTATTGGCGTCAAGATACTTTCCGGCGGCTTCCGAACCTCCGCCTTTGAGAATTTTCCAATAGATAAGCCCATGCTGAAAAGTAATTTTCGCCGTTGTATTCCCGGTTGTACCGGAGCATATCCTGTCCTTTTCCGCGAGAATATATTTTACTCCGTTCTGATGCAGAAAATGTGCGGTGAGTATTCCCGCTATTCCGTCGCCAATGATAAGAACGTCTGTTTTTACATCCTTATTAAGTTCCGGAAATCCGGGTAATTCCGCGTTGGCCTGACACACTGATCTCATATGATAGTCTCCATTGCAAAACTGCGCTGCCTTTACTGATTCTGCAGATCTGCCGCAGGAATATCGTTCTCCAGATTATCTCTCGCAAGATCGTTGTCGATCGTCGGATATGCGGAGGATATCGGGATCTCGTGGGAGTATGATCTGTTGTGCCACACCTTCTGCGAAACGCTTGAAGTCCCGGAAACTATAGGGTTGGCGCGAGTCTTTCCCGACTTAGCCTTTCCCTGTATCTCCGGTACGGGAGACTCGTCGTTTCTCGGCTGAGTATGGGTATATTCCGGTCTTTTCATTCCCTTTTTTGCCATGTTTATCACCTCGGGATTATTATGTACAAAAACGTTTGATATATTCAAGTAGTACGAGCCGTATCGCATAATATTAGCGAAAGGAGATGTTGATATGGCAAAAAAAATTGATGATCTGTCCATGTGGGAGCGGTCGGAGTATGACGTCATAAGCGAAACGGAGACGGAAAACGGACTGGTCGCAGTACTGAAAGTGCGTCGCAGCGGAGCTGCTGTAATCTGCAATATCCCCAGGCATACTCCCGGGGAGGAGGAAAAACTGGCAGAAAACGTCACCGAAGCGATGATACAGATAGTCTGTACAGGTCAGGATATAAGTCATTTCAGGAGCATGGAGATACTGACAGATCAAGGCAGGGAATAATATGAAAAATTACTGTATGTATCTGCGAAAATCAAGGGCGGACGCCGAGGCGGAGGCTCGCGGAGAGGGCGAAACTCTCAGCCGTCATCAGAATATGCTGCTGGAGCTTGCAAAGAAGCAAAAGCTTGACCTTGTGAAAATATACCGCGAAATAGTCAGCGGAGACAGCATCGCCGCACGTCCGCAGATGCAGGCTCTGCTTGCCGATGTTGCCGGGGGAAAATATGCAGGAGTTCTTGTCGTCGAGGTGGAGCGCCTTGCAAGGGGCGATACTATAGATCAGGGAATTGTGGCTCAGACATTCCGCCAGTCCTCAACAAAGATAGTTACGCCGGTCAAGACGTATGATCCCGATAACGAGTTTGACGAGGAATACTTTGAATTTTCGCTGTTTATGAGCCGCCGCGAGTACAAGACCATCAAGCGCCGGATGCAGGCTGGACGGCTTGCATCCGTAAAAGAGGGAAACTATATCAGCGCCGCCGCTCCCTATGGTTACAGGAAGATCAATCCCGAGCCGAAAATACATACTCTTGAAATAGTCCCCGGGGAGGCTGAGACGGTCAGGCTGATCTATAAGCTGTATCTTGGCGGACACGGCGCGAAATTCATCGCCAACGAGCTGAACCGCATGGGTATCAGCCCTCAGAAAAGTCAATACTGGGAACCGCCGAGCATCAGGAAAATTCTTACAAATCCGCTGTACTGCGGTAAGATCGGCTGGAAAACCAAGTCCAACAGCGATACGCTTTACAAGGGTCTGCACGAGCCTATTGTCAGCGAGGAGATATTCAATGCCGCTCAGCATAAGAAAAAAACAGATCCTGCGGCTCAGCTTCGCCCAGGCGATACGCTTCTGAATTATTATCACGGGATATTATTCTGCAAAAACTGCGGTCATCAGATGAGGCGACGATATATCCCGGGCAGCGGTCATGAACATCTGCTCTGCGTCTATAGAGAATGCCGCGGCAAAACGGTCAGTTCGGCGTTCGGCGCAGTCGATGAGGCGGTGCTTGCGGCGTTCCGCTATCGCATAAAGCATTTTCAGGAGCTTAAAAAAAAGGGCGTTAAAATGTCCCGTAACGAGCCTGACAAAAAATCCCCTCTTGAAGCTGAACTTGCAAAGGCAAAACGTCAGATATCACGTATGTATGATCTGCTGGAGCAGGATATCTACGACGCCGGCACTTTCCTTGAACGCTCAAAAGCAGTCAATGACAGGATAAAGGCACTTGAAGCAGCTATCATAGAAATATCAGACGAGCAGAAGCCGCCCCAGCCTCCCCAGACCGACGCTGTTGAAAAGCTTCAAAGCGTTATAGATGATTTTTTTTCCTCCGCCCCCGGGGAAAAAAACAGACTGCTTCATTCGCTTGTAAGCAGGATATATTATAACAAAACCCTCAGAATGTGCGGAAACAGCCAGCATCCCGGGCTGTCCCTCAGCGTGGATTTCTTATAGCTCCCATGTGCAACATGGATATCGTAATAAATTACAATACCCTGTAAATATCAAAAATCCTAACCCCAAACTGGCTATGGCGATCATTAGTCAGCTTGGTGGTCCAGACGGTGAGCTGGCTGCCTCCCTCCGCTACCTGAACCAGCGGTATGTCATGCCCTACGGGGAGGTAAAGGGGCTGTTGACGGATATAGGCACTGAAGAATCGGTACATCAAAGATATATGTATTAAATCGACCTATAGATGACTATACATAGCAAACACCGCCGTATCACATGGCGGTGTTTGTCGTATTATGAAATTATTTCTCTGTCAGCGTACCCTCATAAGTCACGCCGTCAACAGTAAGTGTAACATTCTTTGTTTTCTTCACCTGAGCGGCAGCGCCGTAAACGTCAGTCCTGCTGAGTTTATAGTGCTCATAGAAATCTCCCGAGGGAATGTTATAATTATCGCCCTTAGTCTCATCACCGAACCACTTGCTCACGCGCACATCGACATGAGTTGCCGTGTAAGAGCCGTCGATATTTGCAATACCTCCGAAGCCGACATCCTGAGCGGCGCAGCAGACGA
>JAGBGT010000124.1 GCA_017935865.1 Ruminococcus sp.
CCTAAAGTAATCGTCGACCTGCGGTCGACCTTGGGGCGCTGCCCCAAACCCTGCCAGAGGCGCTGCCTCTGGACTCTGCAAAAGGGGCATTGCCCCTTTTGAAACCCGGTTTTGTCGGCTGCGCCGACTTGGGGCGCTGCTCAAAACCCTGCCAGAGGCGCCGCCTCTGGACTCCGCAAAAGGGGCATTGCCCCTTTTGAAACCCGGTGTTTATCGACATCCTTGGAATCCCAATATTGATTTATGAAAGTTCTGTGAATTATTACCAAACTGATTGACATTTATTCGTCAAAGTGCTATAATTATCTTAGTCGTTTAATTATCGCAATTTTTTTTGGAAAGGATAAAAATATGCTTCAACTGAAAAATGTCGTAAAAAAATACGGCAGCGGGGATAATGTTGTTACCGCCCTGAACGGCGTCAGCATTAACTTCCGTGAAAATGAGTTCGTGGCTATACTTGGCCATTCCGGCTGCGGAAAAACCACTATGCTCAACATCATAGGCGGTCTTGACCAATATACTTCAGGCGATCTCGTCATCAACGGAATTTCTACCAAAAAGTACAAAGACAGAGACTGGGACGCCTACAGAAACCATTCTATCGGCTTCGTTTTTCAGAGCTATAACCTGATTCCCCACCAGTCCGTTCTCGCTAATGTTGAGCTGGCGCTTACCATTTCGGGCATCTCCAAGTCCGAGAGGAAGAAGCGCGCCAAGGAGGCGCTGGAAAAAGTAGGTCTCGGGAATCAACTGCATAAAAAGCCTAATCAGATGTCCGGCGGACAGATGCAGCGTGTTGCTATTGCACGTGCTCTCATAAATAACCCGGATATCCTCCTCGCCGATGAGCCTACCGGAGCTTTGGACAGCGAAACCTCGATCCAGGTAATGGAGCTTTTGAAAGAGGTCGCCAAGGATAGACTTGTTATTATGGTAACTCATAATCCCGAGCTTGCCGAGAACTACGCTAACCGTATCGTCCGGGTCAAAGACGGAAAGGTCATGGACGACAGCAATCCCTGCTCCGATGAGGAAGCGGCTGAGATCATAAAATCGAGGCCCACGGATGAAAAGTCCGGCAAAAAGAAAAAGCGCGTGTCGATGTCTTTCCCTACCGCAGTTTCCCTCTCCCTGAACAACCTGTTGACGAAAAAGGGTCGTACTTTCCTGACGGCTTTTGCAGGTTCTATCGGCATTATCGGAATTGCGACCATTCTCTCCCTTTCAACAGGCATCAATAATTACATAAACGATCTGCAGGAAGAGACCCTTTCTTCATATCCTCTGGAGATAGACCGGGAAAACGCCGATGCTTCGGGCATTCTCAACGCTATGATGAAAAACCAGCAGGAACAGGAAAATAAGGAGTTTACAGACGATAAAATGTACGCCAACACAATGGTGTACGATATGTTCAACTCCATAAATGCCTCCGCCAAGCAGATAAACAACATGAAGGACTTCAAGACATTCCTTGACACGGATGAGCAGATCGCCGAATATTCGACGGCTGTCCATTATACATACGACATTCCCATGAATGTCTACACGGAGACGCCGGATGGCGAGATCATCAAGGTGGACTTCATGAAAATGTACGCCGACGCTTTCGGAATGAATGACAATCCCATGTTCAGCCAGATGATGGGCAGCGGCGATATGACCGCGCAGATGAAAGCGATGGGCTTTAACGTCATGGAAGAAATGATGCCCGGAGAGGACGGCACGGGCGTCCACGAAATGGTGAAGAGCCAGTATGAGCTTGTAAAGGGCGAATGGCCCGACAGCTATGACGAGGTCGTAGTAGTCCTTACGCAAAACAACGAGATCCCGGACTTTATCCTCTTCGCCATGGGACTGAAAGATCCTGCCATGTTCTCGGAGCATATCCAGGACGTCATAAGCGAAACTCCCATTGAGGACTACGGTCAGACAGAGTGGGATCTCGACGACCTGATGAATAAGAAGTTCAAGATGATACTGCCATGCGAGGCGTATCAGTATACCGAGGGCAGCTCAGCCTGTACAGACCTGGCGGCTACCGATACCGGAATGGATTATCTGTACACCTCCAACGAAGTTGGCACAGAGCTGAAAGTTGTAGGCTTCATCCGTCCGGGTGAGGACGCAAAGGCGAGCATGATAAACAGCTACGTTGGCTACACTGCCGAGCTGACAAAGTATGCGATCGACAAGACAAACGAATCCGCTCTCGTTAAGGCTCAGACCGCTGATACTGAAAACGATCTGCTCACCGGCACAAAGTTCATGACCGACGACTACGTTGAGCCGACGGCAGAGGAAAAGGCTCAGATCGCCAAGGACTTCATCTCCGGTGCGTCCAGCGACAAAAAGGCTGATATATACCGCTTTGCGATGTCGCAGCCTGACCCGGCTCAGACTCAGGCGCAGATCGATATGATGATGGAGGATTTCGATAAGGATGAATTTATCAAGCAGATCGAAGAGGTCTACGCTGCTGAGTACGGCATTGATGCGTCGCAGATCAAGGGTTATCTTGATTCCATGACCGACGAACAGACAGAGCAATTTGCACGGGAGGCTATCGGCGCTCAGATCGCGCAGGAATACGCCGCACAGGTTCAGGCACAGCTTGCGCCTATGACGAATGAAGAGCTTGCCGCCGCCCTCGATAAGGCAGCCTTTACGACTGAGGTTTACGCACTTGTCTGCGACGAATTTACGCCCCAGGAGATTTCTGACTACACTCACGAGGAGGTTATGAAGCTTCTGGGTACAGCAGATATGACCGACCCCTCCGCTATCCATATCTATACAAACAGCTTTGAAAACAAGGATGAGATATCCAACGCTATCGAGCGCTATAACAAGGGCAAGGCGGACGAGGACGTTATTCACTACACTGATATGGTGGCGCTTCTCATGTCGTCGATCACGGCGATAATCAGCGGTATTTCCTATCTGCTGATCGCATTCGTAGGAATTTCGCTTGTTGTATCCTCAATTATGATCGGTATTATCACCTACATCTCTGTCCTGGAGCGTACACGGGAGATCGGTATTCTTCGTGCCATCGGTGCGTCTAAGCACAACGTTTCCACGGTGTTCAATGCGGAGACGCTTCTTGTGGGATTGTGTGCCGGACTTATTGGTATCGGCGCAACTCTGCTGATAAATATTCCCATTAACTTGATTATACACACATTGACAGATCTTGACGGACTCAACTCGACGCTTCCTGTCGCCGGCGCAGTTATACTGGTTGCTATCAGTATGTTCCTGACGTTTATCGCAGGACTTATCCCATCCGGCGTGGCTAAGCGCAAAGATCCTGTTGAGGCGCTCAGAAGCGAGTAAACGGGGAATGGGGCAGCGCCCCGAGTCGGCGCAGCCGACAAAACCGGGTTTCCAAAGGGACAATGTCCCTTTGGCAGAGTCCAGAGGCAGCGCCTCTGGCAGGGTTTTGGGCAGCGCCCCAAATCGACCGCAGGTCGATGCAGCCTTTAGGCGCTCCGCAAAGGGTGAATTTCCAAACAGTCCAGTGGACTGTTTGGAAAGAGGGAACGCCCTGCAAGAGAGGGCGTTCCTTTAAAAACTGATTGTCC
>JAGBGT010000125.1 GCA_017935865.1 Ruminococcus sp.
AGTTTATAAGGGAACGCCCTCTCTTGCAGGGCGCACTACGTGCCGTCCCCTTTGTCGCTTCGCGACATTTCCCCACCCCGTGGGGAATCACCTCTTTTCCAACAGTCCACTGGACTGTTGGAAAATTCACCCTTTGTGGAGCGCCTAAAGGCTGCATCGACCTCCGGTCGACATGGGACTCTGCCCCAAACCCTGCCAGAGGCGCTGCCTCTGGACTCTGCCAAAGGGACATTGTCCCTTTGGAAACCCAATGTTTATTGCTGTATCTCAGCTTTTACTTAGCGTTTAATTCCTTTGACGTGATCGGAAAATCTCCATTCGCAATAAGCTTCGCGTCGTACATCTGTATCGCCAATGAATCCATAGCCGTAACGCCGCCGCCGTTGTCCACAACGTCCGCATTCTTCAAGCCCTGAGCCGTTATCTTATACTTGTCGGCATTTCCGATATACTGGAGGATCTTCGTAGCATCGGCAATATCCACTGTTCCGTCGCAGTTCGCATCGCCCCAGAGGGTATCGTTCCCGGAACCCGAAGCATCAGCCTTGGTACCGTCCGGCTCAACGCCCCAGACAAGCTTGCCGTCGGCGTAAAGCGTGATCTTCTCGGTGATCGCAGCGGCGTCGTTGTCATCCTCAAAGCTTACAAGGTCGCCGTAGCTGTAGTCATTGGCAGAATCCCAGACGGTGTCGTATGTCTCCTCGTTCATCTTGTTGAGAAGTCCAAACTGGTAGACACGGCTGCCGTAGAAATCGCAGTTCTGCCAGGAGATCTCCACGTAGTACGTGCCGTTGTCATCGTATTTTACAGGGTCGGAGATGAATGCCTGGTTCTTGCCGTCGGTGAAGCTCTTCTCCTGATCGTAGTCCACGCGGGTGTAGACGTAGCTGATATCCTCGCCCTTTTCCAGTTGCTCGCCGATATTGAAATAATATCTCGCTTTAAGGTCGCTCTCGAATTTCGGCGGATTCACGGTTCTGTTGTGAACAACGATCTTGATCTGGATGCCCTGGTCATTCTCCTGAGACTTTCCTCCGGAGATGTACAGACCTGTGGGAAGCGGATCGCCGTTCTCATCCACCTGCTCATAGCCGATAGCGTTCTGGGACATATCGAAATCGGGAATCACGTAGTTTTTGTCGGCAAGCTCCTTGCCCTCAGCGCCGAAGTAGTGGTAAAGTCCGGCAAGATCTCCGCAGATAGCCGCATTATAGTCGTCGGTAACTTCGTTGTAGATATAGTCCTTGGTGATATCCGAGTGGAAATCGTCCAGATCGGGACCTCCCACAAGCGCACCCCAGAGAGTGTGAACCTGAGTTACCGGATCCTCCATACTCTGAGTTGCGGAGCAGTGTGAAGAACGGTGGTGGGGCTGTGAGGCGAAATTGCTCTCATATCCTACCATATAGGAGTAACCCATGGGATTGTCGCCGAGGATATACTCCATCTGGTCTTTAGCCCAGTTTGCGAAGATCATATCGCCGGTTTCCTTTGCGTAGACCATAGCCTGCAAGCCGGCAGCGGTGTTGTAGCGCGCGCTTCCGTAGCCTGCCACGACAGCATAGCCCTCCGGAGATTTTGCAATGAAGTTTCCGCCGTTTTCCGGCAGATCGGGGATAGTCGCCGGATCAATTGTCTGATTCCAGATGAGATCGTCCATGCCGAAATATTTGTGGGTAGATGTGGGAACGTAGTAGTTTGCGGTTTTGGCGGTCGCTTCGTCCACGCCCGACCAGAACTCCAGATTCCAGCGGAAAATGTACCAGTCACGAGCCGTATTTGTGACAGGAGCAAGTTTTGCGAAAACTCCGCCCCAGACAGTGTCCCAGCAGTGAACCCAGATGTTCTGCCAGCAGTTGCCGGTATCGGTCATGATACGTTTCAGGTAGCCGACGTAGGGGTGCGCGCCCTTGTCGTTGGTGATAGTCTCGTCAACGGCGATAATATCGTTGATATAGTCGTAATCCTCTGTACAGTAGTACAGCCATACAGCCGCCCATGCAAGCTCGTCATAGTCGTAGCTGGAGGTGTAGAAGCCGCCGTCATATCCAAGGCTTGTAGCGGTGGGAGTAGTGCCTATTTCCCAATCCTCGGTATGGGTCAGGACGGCGAAGTCATAGAGAGCGAGGGCGTATTTCAGGCATTTTTCCGCATAGTCGGGGTCGCTTTCCTTGAAATTGAGGTAGTTCACCGCGAGGGATGCCGCAGCGCCGGCGCACTGGTCGGAGGCAGGCATTTCCGTTGTGGCAAAATAAGCCGGACGCTTTACTCCGCATGAGGAGGACGCCACGTAAGTGCCGTCAACCTGTAATTCCGGGGGACACCAGTAGTTATGGTCGTTGTTTCCCTCGCCCACCTGGTAGCAGTAGGCAACGACCTTTCCGTCGTCGTCCAGGAAAGTGGCTTTCATAAAGTAGTCGTTTATCCAGCGCAGCTCGTCCTCCACGTGCTTGTCGAGACCAAGCTCCTTGTATGCCTCCGGGAACTCATAATATCCCCAGCCAAGCGTAGATCCCGAGTAGCTGCCGGGGAGACCGAATTTTACGTGGTCGCCGGCATCGTGCCAGCCGCCGGTGAGGTCGAGAGTGCCGTTGCCGTCCGGGTCGAGAAATTCGCGGTTTTTTTCGATGAATTCGGGGGTCATGTTCACGCCCTCGTAGAGACCGTCCGCAGCGCTTGCGCCTCCGTCTCCCTTTCCGTCGTATGAGCCGGTACCGTCGTCCTTGCCGTCATCCTCGCCGCCGTCGCCCTTGTTGACGGTGGGCATGGGGTTCATGGTTTTCAGCGGAATTTCGGCATCCTTGACATGGCAGTCGCCGCGCCAGGAGTAGTAGCCGTCCTCCGCCACCTCGTCGCCGCACTTGTTGGCGTCATAGAAGCAAAGACCGAGCTGGAGAGCTTCCGCAAAATTCTGATAATTATTTGGCTTGTCAGGGGTAATTACGGCAGCCTGAGCTGTGACCGCAGTTCCGGTGAGGAGCATGGCAGCGGCAGAGACAACAGCCGCAGACCTTTTTAAAAAGCTGCTTTTTTTCATGATAAATTTCCTTTCGTAGAATTATTAGAGACTGTTTAGTATCTTGGTGTGTGCGGATTTTTGAGCATAATTTTGCCGAGGGCAAGGCGAAAAAGCGAAAGCATACTGACGTATGGTGAGCTTTTTCAACGCGGACATCGGCAAAATTTGCCGAAAAGACGTGCGCAGCGAGATACTAAACAGGCTCTTAGCATTGTGTATTGTGTTACAGTATACCTTTCTTTTTAAGTCTGTCGAAAACAATGCTGTAGCCGTCGCTGCCGTCCTGGAGCGAACGGTTGACCCTGCTTATTGTAGCCGTACTTGCACCGGTTTCCGATACGATGCTGTTGTAGACACGGTGCTCATCCAGAAGCCGGGCAACGTGAAAACGCTGAGCAAAAGATTTCAGTTCGATGGTGGTGCAGAGATCAACAAAAAATTTATAGCAGTCGTCAACTGATTCAAGTGTGAGGATAGCTTCAAAGAGCTTATCCATATTTTCCGATTTGATTTTATTGTTCAAACTGATCTCTCCGATCTGCCGCACAAAGGGCTTATTTTGGGGGACGAAGCCGGACGATGAATCCGGGATTCACCTATGGTATATCATACCACAAAATAAACAATTTGTAAAGAGCAACTATTAAAAAAATGTAAATTTGTGAAATGTATCCAATGCTGTGAGCGTTGATATGTTGCTTTTGCTGATTAAAGTCCATTAGAGAGTGTGTTAAACGCCTGGATTCCAAAGAAATGGGATCGGCGCAGCCGACAACACCGGGTTTCAAAAGGGGCATTGCCCCTTTTGCAGAGTCCAGAGGCAGCGCCCCAAACCCTTCCTACACGCAAAAAAGAGAGCCGAAGCTCCCTTTTCATGACCAGACCGATAAGCCGGGTTCTGTCGTGTGCGGCAATTTATCTACGCTTATCGTCGCCGATAAGCTCAAGCCGTCATTACCCCGTATCCGCCGAGCAGGCGTTAAGATACGCAGTACCAATAGACGTTGCATCGGGTAGGGTTTACATAGCTGTGCAGTCTCCTGCACACTGGTGAGCTCTTACCTCGCCTTTCCACCATCACCGTACCGTTTCCGGCACGGCAGTATATCTCTGTTGCACTTGCCCTAAGGTCGCCCTCGGCTGCCGTTAGCAGCTACCTCGCTCTGTGATGCCCGGACTTTCCTCATAAACTTTACGTTTTCCGCTGCCGCATAGTCTGCTCAATTTTTATTATATCATTTTCGGGACGGTTTGTCAAGAAATTTTTCAGCGATTTTAGAACCTGTCTATATAGGATGCTGAAAAGACTGGTGTTGCTTTATATTAACCGGAAATGTTTCAGCGCGTTATAGATCCCGTCGTCGTTTATGGACGTTGTGATGTACGAAACATAGGGATATATGCCCTCCGCGCCGCCCATAGCTATGCTGTTGGGAACTGCCCTGAGCATGGGGAGATCGTTTGCGCTGTCGCCTATGGCGTAGGCGTTTTCGATGGGAATATCCAGCATTTTCAGGACTTTTTCAATAGCCGTGGCTTTGGTAAATCCCAGGGGAACATTTTCGCAGAATCCGCCGCCTCTGTCGATAATGTCAAAATAGCCGCCTATTTCCCGGCGAAAACGCTCCATATCGCAGCCGGGATTTTCCCAGATAACGAACTTGTCAAAGAGAAATTCCGGATCGTCCACGCGGCGGTCAACAGGTATTCCCTCGTCCACGAAAACGTCGAGGAAATCGTCCAGACCGGCGTTATGTACAGCCGTATCGTCGAAGAAATATCCGTCTCTGTGCTCGTAGACCGGAGTTACGCCGCATTCCCGGACGATCCCGGCGATCTTCCGGCAGAAGCTCTGCTCCAGGCTGTTCCGGAGAAGAACGTCGCCCTTGTACTCGATGTATGTTCCGCAGCCGCAGATATAGCCGTCGAAGCCGAGAGAGCGGACATCGCGGCTGACGTTGAAAATCGTGCGCCCGGTATTTATAAATGTAAGGCAGCCGTTTTTCCGGGCGAGAGCGATGGCTCTCCGCGTGCTTTCGGGAATCGTTTTCCGTGCATCCTCGGTTACAAGAGTGCCGTCGATATCAAAAAAAATAACAGAAGTCATATTATCCCTCCGATGATTTGTAAGCGTCCCATGTTTTTTGGGGAAGATATATTACATTGACAAAATTATAACATAGATTTGGAAAATAGTCAAGGCTGAAAAATAAGAAAATACCACTTGCTTTTTTTGCACAGATATAGTATAATAAAATAGTATGAAAGTAATCAAATGTAAAAACAACAAGGGAGGATAATATGGAACAGACTATCAAAAGCAGTAAAAATACCGAAAACGGCAATGTTTTTTACACGGTCGCCATGAGAGGTCTTGTTGCATTCCCCAAAATGGTGATGCATTTTGATGTGGCAAGAGATAAATCAGTCGCCTCGATCGAAAAAGCGCTCAAAGAGGGCGGAAAGATCTTTCTCGTAACCCAGCATGAAACATATGTTGACAGCCCCAAGGCGTCCGACCTCTACAAAGTCGGCGTGGTGGCGGAGATAAAGCAGGTTCTCAGGCTTCCGGACAATATCATGAAAGTCCTGGTGGAGGGCGTTTACAAGGCAAATCTTGTCCGCCTTACCGACGACGGCGAATGCCTCAGAGCCGAGGTCAGACGCGTGTCCACATATTCCAGACTCAAATATGACCAGGTGGAGGCGGAGGCGCTGATGCGCTCCGTAAAGGACGTTTTCGAGCGGTACGCTTCGTTTTTCCCGAAAATGCCGAAAGAGCTGCTGGCTTCCGTTCTCGGTCAGGACGACCCCTACAGGCTCTTCGAGGCAGTAGCTTTCAACTGCAACCTGAACTACCGCGACAAGCAGACGCTCCTGGAGGAGACGAACATAATCAACAAAATGTCCGTGCTCCTGTCCTGCCTCTCTTCGGAGATAGAGATACTGGAGCTTGAAAGCTTCATCAGCGAGCAGACGAAAAACAGCATTGACAAGGGTCAGAAGGAATACTATCTCCGCGAGCAGATGCGCGTTATCCAGGAGCAGTTGGGCGAGGAAGAGGGCGAGGAATCCTTCGACTGTATAAATAAAATAATGGCGCTGAAAATCGACGAAAAAAGCCGGGATAAGCTGCTTAAAGAGGCTGACAGGCTCGGAAAGCTCCCGTCGGCGTCCCAGGAGGCTTTCGTCATCAAGAACTACCTGGATATCGTGCTGGAGCTGCCATGGGGCAAGTACACCAAAGCAAAGATTTCCATGGATAAGGCGGAGGCGATACTGGAGCGCGACCATTACGGGCTGAAAAAGGTAAAGGAGCGTATCCTGGAATTTCTGGCGGTACATATGCTGAATCCGGAAATAAAGGGTCAGATAATCTGCCTGGCAGGCCCTCCCGGAATCGGAAAGACGTCTATCGCCAGATCCGTAGCGGCGGCAATGGGCAGGGAATATGTCCGTGTTTCGCTGGGCGGAGTCCGCGACGAGGCGGATATACGCGGTCACAGAAAGACCTACGTCGGAGCTATGCCCGGACGTATCATCACGGCTCTTAGCCAGGCAGGTTCGGCAGATCCGCTGATACTCCTTGACGAGATCGACAAGCTTTGCAGCGACATCAAGGGCGACCCGGCTTCGGCTATGCTGGAGGTGCTGGACAGCGAGCAGAATTCCGCCTTCCGCGACCATTTCCTGGAAGTGCCCTTTGACCTGAGCAAGGCGGTGTTTATCACTACGGCAAATAATATAGGCGATATCCCCGCGCCTCTCCTGGACAGAATGGAGGTCATCGAGCTTCCCAGCTATACGGCGGAGGAGAAATTCCACATCGCCAAGGAACATCTTGTTCCAAAGCAGCTTAAAGAGCACGGTCTCAAGGGGACTCAGCTAAAGCTCCAGGACGCCGCGCTGAACGATATTATCGCTTACTACACCCGTGAGGCAGGTGTGCGCGGTCTGGAGCGCTGTATCGCGTCCCTTTGCAGAAAGGCGGCAAGGAAGATCGCCGACGGTACGGCAAAGCGCATGACCGTTAAGGCGGCGGAGCTTCAGAACTGGCTGGGCATCAGAAAATATCTGCCGGACATTACCGGAAAGGGCGACAGGGTCGGCGTCGTAAACGGTCTTGCCTGGACGGCAGTGGGCGGAACGATCATGCCTCTGGAGGCGCTTATCCTGGAGGGTACAGGAAAGATCGAGACCACCGGTTCTCTGGGCGACGTTATGAAAGAGAGCGCGAAGATCGCCGTCAGCTACGTGAGAAGCGTGGCTGATAAGTACGGCATAGATCCGGAATTTTACAAGAAGAAAGACATTCACATACACGCTCCGGAGGGCGCAGTTCCCAAGGACGGACCCTCAGCCGGCGTGACTATGACTACGGCGCTTATTTCCGCACTTTCCGGACGGAAAGTCCGCAGCGACGCGGCTATGACAGGCGAGATAACCCTGCTGGGAAATGTTCTGCCTATCGGCGGACTCCGGGAAAAGACCATGGCTGCCTATAAGGCGGGAATGAAAACGGTCATCATTCCGGCGGATAACAAGCCCGATCTGGAAGAGGTGGACGACGTTGTGAAGAACTCCGTGGTGTTCGTTATCGCCGAAAAGCTGGAGGATGTACTGGATGCCGCTCTGGCTCGGGAGGATGCTCCGGAGGCAAAGAAAAAGCGCGGACGCAGGAGAAAAGAGGCTGCAAATGAAGCTGAATTATAACAAGGCGGAGTTTTTCGCATCATACGGCGTTTTTTCCCAGATACCGGAAAACGCAGGGACGGAGATAGCCTTTGCCGGACACTCAAATGTGGGAAAATCCACGCTGATAAATAAACTTTTCAACAGAAAAAATCTGGCAAGGGTAAGCTCTGTGCCGGGAAAGACGGCGACTATCAATTTCTACAGCCTGGAAAATATTTTCTTTGTAGATCTTCCGGGCTACGGCTACGCAAAGGTCTCGAAGTCCGAAAAGGAGCGGTGGTCGGGACTTATCGACGGCTATCTCAGCTCCGGAAGAGACATCCGGCTGGTGTTTATGCTGGTGGATATGCGCCATGCGCCGACTAAGGACGACCTGAAAATGATAGACTATCTTATAGACACGGAGATGCCGTTCGTGCTGGTGCTTACCAAGGCGGACAAGCTGAAAAAGACCGAGCGCGAGAAGCGGCTGGAGGCGTTTAAGACCGAAATACCGTGCTTTGAAGATATGCACGTTATACCCTTTTCCTCTATGACAGGGGAGGGAGTTGAGGAGCTTCGCGAGATCGTTGAGGATGTTACGGATTAACGGATTAACCGAAAGGATGATAGATATGGATTTTGTATCAGAAAATTTAGGCGTAAACGAGAAAGGCAACCTGACTGTCGGCGGCGCGGACGCCGTCGAGCTGGCTGAGACATACGGAACGCCGCTGTACGTCATGGACGAGGAGCTGGTACGTAAAAACTGCCGCCGCTTCAACGAGAGCATAAAGAGATTCTACGGCGACAAGGGCAGGGTGCACTACGCAAGCAAGGCGCTTTCCTGCATGGAGATGTGCCGCATCGTGGGCAGCGAGGGGCTTGGTCTGGACGCTGTTTCCATCGGTGAGCTGTACACTGCCGTAAAAGCCGGATTTGACGTGACGAAGATCGGCTTCCACGGCAACAACAAAACCAATGAGGAGCTGAGATACGCAGTAGAAACAGGCGTCGGTCACATCATTGTGGACAATATCAGCGAGCTGCACAGACTGGAGAAAATCGCCGCAGAACTGGGCAAAAAGCCACATATCATGTTCAGGATAAAGCCGGGTATCGACGCGCACACCCACGACTTTGTAAAAACCGGACAGATAGACAGCAAATTCGGCTTCGCCCTGGAGACCGGAGAGGCGTTCGAGGCGGTAAAAGAGGCTGTTTCCTGCGAAAATGTGGAGCTGTACGGAGTCCACTGTCACATCGGCTCGCAGATCTTCGACATCGAGCCTTTCGAAGAGGCGGCAAAGGTTATGCTGGGATTTATCGCGAAGATCAAGGACGAGCTGGGCTATGAGATAAAGGGTCTGAACCTGGGCGGCGGTTTCGGCATCAAGTACCTGAACAGCCACGACCCTCAGCCCTTTGAGGTGTTCATGGAGCGCGTGGCGGCTGTGGTGACATCGGAGTGCCGGAGACTGGATATTTCCCGGCCGTTCATCTACATTGAGCCGGGACGTTCCATCGCCGCGCCTGCCGGAATCACGCTGTATACCGTCGGTGCAAGGAAGGAGATACCGGGCATCAGGACGTATGTTTCCGTTGACGGAAGCATGGCGGACAGCCCCAGATATATCCTGTACGGAAGCGAATACGAGGCTCTGGTCGCCAACAAGGCGTCTGAGGAGCGGACGGAGAGGGTCACGATCGCCGGAAAGTGCTGCGAGAGCGGCGACCTTATCGGCGAGAATATGCCCTTACAGCACGCAGAATCGGGAGATATTATCGCTGTCTGCGCCACGGGAGCTTACAATTACTCCATGTCCTCCAACTACAACAGACTCCAGAAACCGGCGGTCGTTTTCGTGAAGAACGGCGAGTCGAGAATTGCCGTTAAGCGTGAAACTCTGGACGATATTATCAGGAATGATATCTGATGAATTGTATAATATGACAGCTTTTCGGTGTTGAATCAGTGAAATTTCAGTGAACTTTCTCGTAAGCTTTTGTTGACAAATTGTGGAAAATATGGTATGATTAAATCAGAACAGAAATGTTCTGATTTAATTTTCAAGGAGGCGTGTTTTTATGAGAAAGTCAGTTAAGAGTGCCATTGCCGGTGCTATGGCTCTCACGTTGTTTGCGATCAACACAACAAGCCTGTCGCCGATGCCTGCGGATGCGGCATCAGCCTTTTCTAAGCACCAGCTTGAAAACTATCCATGTAATTTGCAGGGGATAGGTAATTGCTGGGCGGCAGCTTCGGCTTCAATGTACGCTTACAAGAGAGGTAGTCGTTGTGCTAACGAAGAGATGTACAGCAAGTTCCATGATGTTTATGGGTTTTATCCTTCAAATTCAGAGGGAATAAATTTATTCCAAGCAGAAGGTCTTTTAAAGCACGTATTCGAGGATTGGCGCCCCGGTACGTATGAAGTTCACAAGTATCTGTCGCCCTTGACACAGAATACTATCAAGGCGCAGATTGACAATGATATGCCGGTTTATATTACTGGGTACAGATACGAAGATGGAGCAAAGGTGGGTCACGCTGTAGCCTTAGTCGGTTATAAAAAAGGTTTGGCAGACGGAAATGTATACGGAATTTATTGCATGAATCCGCAGATTGGTGATGTTCAATATGCTCCGTACGCAGAGGGAAGCTCTTATCTTATCAAGCATGGAAATGGAGTAGATTACTACACCTGGGATCAATCCATTACGATTTTTTAGGAGGAATAATTATGAAAAAAATTCTCTCAGCAATTCTCGCCGTGACTGCCGCACTTTCGCTGTTTTCCTGCGGAAAAGAAGAGCCAGAATATCTTGTAGACGGGAATATGAGTCCCAGTACGGATATTTATGAGGTCGGCGGTGATCCGGTTTATTATCACACAGGCGGCGATCCGTCTTCATTCAAAAGGGACGGCAATTCGTCTTCTGACCCGGCAACCGACCTATACACTGTCCAAGAGGACAATCAGACTGACTACAATGAAGTCGTTTCAGAAGAGTATGCCGCAAAGAGAGTGGGCGAATATCAGGATGTACCATATACGACTTTTACGGAATCAGAGTGGTTCGAGATGTATTTTGAGGATTTCCGCGACCCGGATGATCCGCTGCAGCTTTCTACCGGTACTTTTGACGATGCCGTGGCGATATTACCAGTAAAAAGCGCCTATTTCAATGGCAGCGAGTACGTTGATGCTACAAGCGGCTGGGAGTTCCCGATCGTCCACGAAAATCAGTGCATTGGCGTTATTACAATGAGCGGTGAAATAAACGAGCTTGGAATGCCCATCGGCAGCAGCTCAGAGTCATACGCAGCAGTGCTGAATAAGGCTATGGAAAAGGGAAAAGTAGCTTTGTTCGAGGTTGGAAACTGCTACAATTATTTCGTCATAGCAGAGGACAACACAGTTTTCAACCTGGGCGGCGAAGTAGAATATAAAGGCGATCTCACCTTTGAAGAAGTTGACAAAGGCTACAATGTCATATCGGAAGACAATTTTTCAACAGCGGTTTACCCTATAGTTTAAAATAACTGTCTCAAGCAGCTCCGGAAATACGGAGCTGTTTTGTTATACTAACAAGTTGGACGGCTATTGCCATTTTTGACATTGTTTATTTATTGACAAAGTCAGCGAAATGTAGTAAAATATATGTGTAGAGCATCTTTGAAATTTTTTTGAATTTTTTCGGGGATGACTTCCAGAACCGTGCCCGCCTGCTGTGACGCCGGGTCGGTAAACCGAAAGGAATGATTATAATGGGTTTAACACTTACAGAAAAAATCCTGAAGGCTCACCTTGTTGACGGCGAATACGTCAAGGGTCAGGAAATCGGCATCAGAATCGACCAGACTCTTACCCAGGACGCCACAGGTACTATGGCTTATCTGGAATTCGAGGCTATGGGCGTTCCCAGAGTAAAGACGGAGCGTTCCGTTGCTTACATCGACCACAATACGCTCCAGAGCGGCTTTGAAAACGCAGACGACCACCGCT
This sequence comes from Ruminococcus sp., assembly GCA_017935865.1. Lineage (GTDB taxonomy): Bacteria > Bacillota > Clostridia > Oscillospirales > Ruminococcaceae > Ruminococcus. The sequence continues at coordinate 11,704 of JAGBGT010000125.1, forward strand.
TCATAGCCTCTGCCGCCAAGAAACACGGTATTTACTTCTCACGTCCCGGAAACGGTATCTGCCACCAGGTTCACCTTGAAAGATTCGGCGTTCCCGGAAAAACTCTTATCGGTTCTGACAGCCATACTCCTACAGGCGGCGGTATCGGCATGATTGCTATTGGCGCAGGCGGACTTGATGTTGCCGTGGCTATGGGCGGCGGCGCATATTACATAACCTGCCCCAAGGTGGTAAAGGTGGAGCTTACAGGAAAGCTCAGACCCTGGGTAGCCGCAAAGGATGTCATCCTCGAGGTTCTCAGACGTATGTCCGTTAAGGGCGGCGTTGGCAAGGTCATCGAGTACGTCGGCGAGGGCGTAAAGACTCTCTCCGTTCCCGAGCGTGCAACTATTACTAACATGGGCGCGGAGCTTGGCGCAACAACTTCTATATTTCCCTCCGACGAGATAACAAAGCAGTTCTTAAAGGCTCAGTGCCGCGAGGACGTGTGGGTTCCCCTTGCTGCGGACGAGGATGCCGAGTACGACGAGGTTCTGGAGATCAACCTCAGCGAGCTTGTTCCCCTGGCAGCCTGCCCTCATTCTCCAGACAACGTAAAGAGCGTTGAGGAGATCGGCAGCCTGAAGATCGACCAGGTCTGCATCGGCTCATGCACCAACTCTTCACTTCTCGATATGCTTAAAGTTGCACATATCCTCAAGGGCAAGACAGTCCATCCAGACGTTTCCCTTGCTATTGCTCCCGGCTCTAAGCAGGTTCTCAACATGATGGCTGAAAACGGCGCGCTGGCAACTCTTATCGCAGCCGGAGCGCGTATTCTCGAGAGCGCCTGCGGCCCGTGCATCGGCATGGGACAGTCGCCTAATTCCAAGGGTATTTCCCTTAGAACATTCAACAGAAACTTCGAGGGACGTTCCGGAACAAAGGACGGTCAGATCTACCTGGTTTCCCCGGAAATGGCAGCTATCTCCGCCGTTACAGGGGTGCTGACAGACCCGAGAGAGATCGGCGATATGCCCGAGTTCAAGCTTCCCGAGGAGTTCACGATAAACGACAATATGGTAGTTCCTCCCGCTCCTGTTGAGGAGATGGACAGCGTTGAGATTCTCCGCGGACCAAACATCAAGCCCTATCCCGAGACAGCTCCGCTGCTGGAGACTATCGACGCCCCTGTTTCCCTGAAAGTCGGCGACAACATCACGACTGATCACATTATGCCTGCCGGAGCGAAAATTCTGCCTCTCCGTTCAAATGTTCCGAAAATATCGCAGTTCTGCTTTGCGGTATGCGACGAAAGCTTCCCCAAGCGTGCCGAGAGACTGGGCAAGAGTATTATCGTAGGCGGTTCAAACTACGGTCAGGGCTCTTCACGTGAGCACGCGGCGCTTGCACCTCTCTACCTGGGAGTAAAGGCTGTTCTGGTGAAGTCCTTTGCGCGTATCCACAGAGCAAATCTCATCAACGCCGGAATCCTGCCGCTGACATTCGTCAACGAAGCTGATTATGACAAAATCAACGAGGGCGACCAGCTCCTGCTTGCAGACGTCAGAAAAGAGATCGCAGAGGGAAAAACAGAACTCACTGTTGTCAATAAGACAAACGGAGCCGAGATCCCGGTTCACTGCGAGCTTTCCGGCAGAACCAAGGATATAATTCTTGCAGGAGGACTTCTCGATTACACAAGAGAGTCTATGAAATAAGGGTAAATTCTGAGAGACAGGCAGACCTGTCTGGGTCTGCCGTCAATCGGATTTTTTGAGGAGAAAAGCAGATAGATTTTATTTCGGAGGAATAAACCAATGGCAAAAATAACCATGAAAACACCCCTCGTCGAAATGGACGGCGACGAGATGACACGAATCCTGTGGAAGTGGATAAAGGACATTCTTCTTACGCCCTACGTTGAGCTGAATACCGAATACTACGACCTTGGACTGGAATACCGCGAAAAGACAAAGGATCAGGTAACTCTTGATTCCGCCGAGGCTACAAAGAAGTACGGCGTTGCGGTAAAATGCGCTACGATCACTCCCAATGCCGCAAGAATGCCGGAGTATAACCTCACCCAGATGTGGAAGTCTCCTAACGGTACTATCAGAGCCGCTCTGGACGGTACTGTTTTCAGAACGCCCATTATCGTAAAGGGCATCGAGCCGTACATTCCCACCTGGACAAAGCCTATCACCATTGCCCGTCACGCTTACGGCGATGTTTACAAGAATACTGAAATGCGCGTGGAAAAGGGCTGCAAGGCTGAGCTGGTAGTCACAAATCCCGACGGAACAGAGACGCGCGAGCTTATCCACGATTTTGCCAAGTCCGACGGAATTATCCAGGGACTTCACAACCTGGACGACTCGATCGCCGGATTTGCAAGAGCCTGCCTTAACTACGGTCTCGACCTGAAGCAGGATGTGTGGTTCGCAACTAAGGACACTATCTCCAAGAAGTACGACCACCGGTTCAAGGATATTTTCCAGGAGATATACGACAACGAGTACAAGGAAAAGTATGAGGCTGCCGGAATCGAGTATTTCTATACTCTTATCGACGACGCAGTGGCACGTGTTATCCGCTCGAACGGCGGCTATATCTGGGCGTGCAAGAACTATGACGGCGACGTTATGTCCGACATGGTATCTACGGCTTACGGCTCACTTGCCATGATGACCTCCGTTCTCGTTTCCCCCGACGGCATTTACGAGTACGAGGCTGCTCACGGCACAGTTCAGCGCCACTATTACAAGTACCTCAAGGGCGAGGAGACCTCTACCAACTCCGTTGCAACTATTTTTGCATGGAGCGGCGCACTCCGCAAGAGAGGCGAGCTTGACGGCACTCCGGAGCTTTGCGGATTCGCAGACAAGCTGGAGAAAGCCACTATCGAGACTATCGAAAACGGCGTAATGACCGGAGATCTCTATCTTATCTCAAAGCTGGAAAACAAGAGAAAGGTCGATTCAAAGACCTTCCTGGAGGAAATCAAGAAAAATCTTGACAAAATGATGTAAGGCGAAATTCCCCGAGAGCCTGTATCAATGCGGATGCAGGCTCTGGGGTGCGCCTTTGAGCGTGTGGGCAGCCCGGTTTGCCCATAACGCCGTTTATAGAATTTGAAGGGTAAAAAATGTCTAAAAATACAATATCAAACTCCGTTATCAGAAGACTTCCCAGGTATTATCGTTTCCTCGGAGAGCTTCAGGCGAACGGATATGTCCGTATCTCCTCACGGGAGCTGGCGGAAAAAATGGGGCTTACCGCTTCTCAGATACGCCAGGATTTTAACTGCTTCGGAGGCTTCGGACAACAGGGATATGGCTATAATGTCAGCGGACTGAGAGCCGAAATCGGCAGAATACTGGGGCTTGACAAGGCAACGCCTATGATCCTGCTCGGCGCCGGAAATCTGGGGAGAGCTATCGCGGCGCATATTGATTTTGAATGCAAGGGATTCGTGCTCATCGGAATTTTCGACTCCAGCCCGGAAATGGTCGGAGAGAAAATAGGTGAACTGGAGATCCTGGATATAAGCGGGCTTGAGGATTTTTGCAGGAAAAACCACCCTGTGGGAGCAATTCTCTGTATTCCCAAAGAGGCGGCTGCAAAGGAGACCGATAAGCTCATTGATCTGGGTATAAGAGCTTTCTGGAACTTTACCCACTACGATCTGAAAATAGATCACAAGGACGTCGCGGTTGAGAACGTTCACCTGGGCGACAGCCTTGCGACTCTTTCCTATCGGCTTAATTCCGGAAATGAAGAATAATAGATAAGGTGGTAGTGTAAAATGGAATATCGTATTGAACATGACTCTATGGGCGAGGTAAAAGTGCCTGCCGATAAATACTGGGCTGCCCAGACAGAGCGGAGCCACGAAAATTTTCCTATAGGCGTAGGCATCGAGACAATGCCCAGGGAGATAACCCATGCCTTTGGCATACTGAAAAAGGCGGCTGCTTCTGCTAATCATCAGCTCAAGCCGGAGAAGATGACCGACGAAAAGCTCTCGGCAATTTCCGCCGCCTGCGACGAGGTCATCAGCGGCGCTCTGAACGATCATTTCCCTCTTGTTGTATGGCAGACGGGCAGCGGTACGCAGTCGAACATGAATGCCAACGAGGTCATCGCAAACAGAGGCAATGAGATCGCAGGAAGCAGGCTGCTTCATCCCAACGACGATATTAACATGAGCCAGTCCTCCAACGACACCTTCCCTACGGCTATGCACATTGCCGCCGTAATTGCCATCGAGGATAAGGTGATCCCGGCTGTGGACACACTTATCGCCACATTCCGCCGTCTGGAGGAGGAGAACGAGGGCATCGTAAAGAGCGGACGTACTCATCTCCAGGACGCCACCCCAATTAAATTCTCCCAGGAGATAAGCGGCTGGAGAAGCTCTCTTGAAAAGGACAAAAAAATGATAACAGCCGCCTGCGAGGAGCTTAAAGAGCTTGCCCTGGGCGGAACTGCCGTTGGAACAGGTCTTAACGCTCCCAAGGGCTTTGCGGAAAAGGCTGCCGAGGCTATAAGCAGCCTGACAGGAAAGAATTTCAGGACTGCGGAAAACAAGTTCCACGCGCTGACCTCCAAGGACGAGATCGTTTTTGCCCACGGCGCATTAAAGGCTCTGGCGGCTGATATGATGAAAATTGCCAACGATGTCCGCTGGCTGGCGTCCGGTCCCAGAGACGGTCTCGGCGAGATCTTCATTCCCGAAAATGAGCCGGGTTCGTCTATCATGCCCGGAAAGGTAAATCCTACCCAGTGCGAGCAGGTGACTATGGTCGCCGTCCAGGTCATGGGCAACGATGTGGCTGTGGGAATGGCGGCATCACAGGGCAACTTCGAGCTGAACGTGTTTATGCCCGTCTGCGCCTACAATTTCCTCCAGTCCGCAAGACTGCTGTCGGAGTCTATTATGGCGTTCAACAACAACTGCGCTGTGGGAATAAAGGCGAACAGGGAAAAAATGCATCACAATCTCTACAATTCCCTTATGCTTGTTACCGCGCTCAATCCGTATATCGGCTACGAGAATGCCGCAAAAACCGCAAAGAAAGCGTTCAAGGACAATATTTCCCTCAAGGACGCCTGCGTTGAACTGGGCTTCCTGACGGCTGAAAAATTCGACGAGGTATTCCACCCCGAGGAAATGGTATAAAATAACAGAAAGGTTGGTTTTATGCAGACTTTTACATATTATCCCGGCTGCACGCTGCGGACGAAGGCTAAAGATCTGGACGCTTATGCAAGGGCTTCTGCGGAGGCTCTCGGCATTGCGCTTATCGAGCCGGAGAACTGGCAGTGCTGCGGAGGTGCATATTCCACGGCGACAAACGAAGCCGGCTCAAAGCTCTCCGCCGTGAGAACTCTTATGGCGGCTAAGGACTCGGAGGGGCTTGTTACCGTCTGCTCCGCCTGCCACAATGTTATAAAGCAGACAAACTACGATATTTCCCGGAACGAGGCTATGGCAAACAAGGTCAGGCAGTATCTCGGTCTGGAGGAGGCTTACAGAGGCGAGACAAAAGTTCTGCACTATCTGGAGCTTCTCCGGGACGTTGTAGGCTTCGACAATCTGGCGGCTAAGGTGACGAATCCTTTCAAGGGCAAAAAGATCGCCGCATATTACGGCTGCCTGCTGCTCCGCCCGTCCAAGGCGCTTGCAATGGACGACCCGGAAAATCCCAGAATTATGGAGGATTTTATCAGGGCTATCGGCGGAACTCCCGTGATATACGCTCAGCGGAACGAGTGCTGCGGCGGCTATATCGCAATGGAGGATAAGGCTCAGGCGGCAAAGAGAAGCGGCGCCGTTATGAGCTCCGCAAAGGATATGGGCGCGGATATGATCATTACAGCCTGTCCGCTGTGCCTGTATAATCTCAGGAAAAATTCCGGCAGCGATATGCCTGTTTACTACTTCACAGAGCTTCTTGCGGAGGCACTGGGTCTGAAGGAGGAAAGCAATGAATAAATTCGATTTAGAGTGGATAAATTTAACAAGCGGCGTAAACGTGCGCAAGTGTATGCGCTGCGGAAAATGCTCCGCGACCTGTCCCTCCTACGACGAGATGGAATATCATCCTCACCAGTTTGTCTACATGGTGGAAAAGGGAAACATCGAGCCGCTACTCGGTTCCGACTCGCTGTACAAGTGTCTGACCTGCTTTGCCTGCGTTGAGAGATGTCCGAGAGGCGTGGAGCCGGCAAAGGTGGTAGAGGCTGTGCGGCTTGCGGCTGTCCGGAAGCAGGGCGGAAATCATCTGACGCCCGACCAGATACCTGCCATGCTGGACGACGACCTGCCCCAGCAGGCTATCGTTACGGCGTTCAGAAAATATACGAAGTAAGGAGGAGACAATATGCAGAGAATAGGTGTTTTTGTCTGCCACTGCGGAACAAATATCGCGGCTACGGTAGACGTAAAGGCTGTTGCCGAGGCTCTTTCTCATGAGCCGGGAGTCGTTATCTCCCAGGATTACCAGTATATGTGCTCCGAATCGGGACAGGATCTTGTAAAAAATGCCATAAAAGAGCATAAGCTGACGGGAGTTGTGGTTTGCTCCTGCTCACCGCGTATGCACGAGAATACATTCAGAAAAGCGGCAGCCTCCGTGGGACTCAATCCCTATCTGGTGGAGATCGCCAATATCCGGGAACAGTGCTCCTGGATACACAAGGACATCGCATCGGCTACAGACAAGGCGGTTATCCTCGGAAAAGCCGCTGTTGCAAAAGTCCACCTGAACGCTCCGCTTACGGCTGGGGAAAGCCCGGTGGTAAAGCGCGCGCTGGTCATCGGCGGAGGTATCGCCGGAATCCAGACGGCTCTGGACATTGCGGAAGCCGGATTTGACGTTGACATTGTTGAAAAAGAGCCTACTATCGGCGGAAAAATGGCGCAGATAGACAAGACCTTCCCCACGCTGGACTGTGCCGCCTGCATCCTCACCCCTAAAATGGTCGAGGCTGCCCAGAACGAGCACATCACTATACATTCGTTCAGCGAGGTAAGCGACGTCAAGGGCTTCGTGGGAAATTTTACAGTTACGATCAAGAAAAAGGCGCGTTACGTTGACGAGACCAAGTGTACCGGCTGCGGACTCTGCACTGAAAAGTGCCCGATGAAAAAAGTCCCCAACGAATTTAACATGGGACTGGACAACCGCACGGCTGTGTATATCCCCTTTGCTCAGGCAGTTCCGAAGGTCGCAACCATCGACCCGAATTACTGCATGATGCTGAAAAACGGCAAGTGCGGAATATGCTCAAAGGTCTGCTCCGTCGGCGCTATCGACTACAAACAGACCGACAGATTTATTGAACAGAAATACGGCGCGATCGTTGTAGCTACGGGATTTAACCCCATCAAGCCCGACAAGTACAATGAGTTCGCCTACAGCATCTGCCCGGATGTTGTAACGTCCCTGGAGCTGGAGCGTCTTATGAATGCAGCAGGCCCTAACGGCGGCACGCTTCTCCGTCCCTCGGATAAAACTCACCCCCACACTATCGTCTTTGTTCAGTGCGTCGGCTCAAGATGCGACGACGAAAAGGGCAAGCCCTACTGCTCAAAGATATGCTGTATGTATACGGCAAAGCACGCCATGCTCATCCGTGAGAAATATCCCGATACAGAGGTATATGTGTTCTACATAGATGTGCGTACCCCGGGAAAGAATTTCGACGAGTTCTACCGCCGCGCAGTTGAGCAGTACGGCGTCCACTACATCAAGGGCATGGTGGGCAAGGTAATGCCGAGATCGGATGGAAAGATCGACGTTCAGGCTTCCGACCTGCTCTCAAATGAACAGCTTCATATAAATGCCGATATGGTCGTTCTGGCAACGGCTATCGAGCCGGACAAGACGGCGCGTCCTCTTGCGACGATGCTGACAACTCAGATGGACACCAACGACTTCTTTACCGAGGCTCATCCTAAGCTCCGTCCCGTAGAATCGGCAACGGCAGGAATCATCCTCTCCGGCGCCTGTCAGGGACCGAAGGATATTCCCGAAACTGTCGCTCAGGCAAGCGCGGCTGCGGCAAAGGCTATCGGTCTGCTGGTGAAGAACAGCATCACCTGCAACCCCTGCGTTGCCCATTCCGACGAGCTTATGTGCAACGGCTGTTCATCCTGCGAAAAGGTATGCCCATACGGAGCGATTACATATCAGGATAAGGAGTTCAGAATGCCCGACAGGACAACGGCTGTCCGCCGTGTGGCAAGCGTTAATCCTGCCGTATGCCAGGGCTGCGGCGCTTGTACGGTAGCTTGTCCCTCGGGAGCTATGGACCTGAACGGCTTCTCAAATAGTCAGATCATGGCGGAGGTAGACGCAATATGCAAGTAAATAATGATTTTCAGCCTGTTATCGTTGCATTCTGCTGTAACTGGTGCTCCTATGCAGGCGCTGACCTGTCAGGAACAAACAGACTTAATTATCCGGCAAATGTCAAGATAATCAGAGTTCCCTGCTCATGCAGAGTCAATCCCATGTTCATCCTGCGTGCTTTCCAGAAAGGCGCGGACGGAGTTATCATCTGCGGCTGCCACCCCGGCGACTGTCACTACACATCGGGCAATTACTATACAAGAAGAAGGATCACTCTTCTCTACAGTATGCTTGATTTCCTCGGTATAGAGCGGAACAGAACACGTCTTGAATGGGTCTCCGCGGCAGAGGGCGCGAAGTTCGCCGCTGTTATGAACAGCTTCGTCGATGAGGTAAAGAAGCTTGGACCCAACAGAAGATTGGAGGACCTGAGATGCAGGAAGCAATGATAAAACGTGCAAAGGAGCTTCTGGCTGACGGCACGGTAAATCGTGTTATGGGCTGGAAAAAAGGCGAATTTGCCTATGATATTACGCCTGCTGTTTTCGATACGGCAGAGGAACTGGAGCAGGATTTTGTCTGCGACGACCTGACCCAGGCGAACGTTTCCAAGTATTTGATTAAGGAGTCGCGGAAGGAGGGCAGAATACTCGCTTTCCTGAAGCCCTGCGATACCTACAGCTTCAACCAACTGATAAAGGAGCACAGGATAATCCGCGAAAATGTATATGTTATCGGAATACCCGGCGGCCCGAAGATCGACGTCGAGAAGATAAAGGCAAAGGGCATCACCGGAATACTTTCCGTGAAGAACGAGGATTATACGCTTAAAATAGAGACGATCTACGGCACGGAGACCATGCCTTTCTATGAGGCGATAAGCGGCAAGTGCGAAAGCTGCAAGAGCAAGAAGCACGTGGTCTATGACGAGCTTATGGGCGAGGAGGGCGATGTGCTCGACTCCAACCGCTTCGATATGGTGGAGAAGCTGGAGAACATGACGGCGCAGGAGCGGTACGACTTCTGGAGAGGCGAGCTTTCCAAGTGCATCCGCTGCAATGCCTGCCGGAACGTGTGCCCTGCCTGCACCTGCGAGAGCTGCGTCTTTGACAACCCGGCTTCGGGAATCAGCCAGAAAGCGGCTGCGGACAGCTTTGAGGAGAATATGTTCCATATCATCCGCGCATTCCATGTTGCAGGAAGATGCACCGACTGCGGCGAGTGCTCCAGAGTCTGCCCCCAGAATATTCCGCTGCATCTGCTGAACAGAAAGTTCATCAAGGACATAAACAGCCTTTACGGCGAGTATCAGGCTGGCGCGGACACCACGTCCAGAGCGCCGCTGACCGACTATAAGGCGGATGACTGCGAGCCGTCCGTTGTACATGAAAGGGGTGCTGAGTAATGCTGAAAATTGCGGCTTCAAGGCTTAATGAACTGTTTGATGCGATCGCGGAAAAGCAGACCCTCTATATCCCCGTTGACCGCGAGCCGAATACGGCTGAGTACAAAAAGTACGAGAGCGGTATGACTATGAGCAGCGCGCTGAATACCGTTCGTTCCGCAAAGGACTTTTTCTTCCCCCAGACGGAAAATCTGGCTGAATTTAAGGTCGAGGGAAAGAGCATCGAGGTAAAGGACATCCGCCAGGAAAACGAGGATTTCGTCGTTTTCGGCGTCCGCGCCTGTGACGCGAGAAGCTTTTCCATTCTGGATAAGGTTTTCCTCAGCGAGCCGGTGGACAGCTTCTATAAAAACCGCCGCGACCACGGAACTATCGTGACAATGGCGTGTACAAAGCCGGCGGAGACCTGCTTCTGTACGGTTTTCGGCATTGATCCCACTGTTCCGGAGGGCGATGTTTCGGTATTTTCCGACGGCGAAAATTATTTCTTCCTGGATCGCACGGAAAAGGGAACGGAATTTGTAAAATCCGTGGAAAATTTCCTGGAGGAGGGCGACGCTGCCAAGCTTGCTCAGGTTCAGGAGCAGGCGAGAAGCGTTATCAAAAAGCTGCCCCTTGCCGGTCTCTCTACTGATTCTTTTGGCGGAGATAAGCTGAACGAGCACTTTAATTCCGAGAAATGGGCGGAGCTTTCCGAGGCTTGTATCGGCTGCGGAACCTGTACGTTCGTCTGCCCAACCTGTCAGTGCTACGACATCCGCGATTTCGACACGGGACACGGCATAAAGCGCTTCCGCTGCTGGGATTCGTGTATGTACTCGGACTTCACAAAAATGGCGCACGGCAACCCCAGAACATCCCAGCTTGAACGCTTCCGCCAGAGATTTATGCACAAGCTTGTGTATTTTCCGGCAAACAACGACGGCGAGTTCGGCTGCGTAGGCTGCGGACGCTGTCTGGCAAAGTGCCCTATATCTATGAACATAGTCAAGGTAATGAAAGCACTGGAGGTCAAGTAAATGAATAACGATACTTTAATTCCGCTGATAGGCGTTGTTACCGATATACGCCAGGACACTCCCGACGTAAAGACCTTCCGCGTAAATGCGCTGGAGGGCGGCAAGGTCTTTGAGCATATGCCGGGACAGTGCGCAATGCTTTCCATTCCCGGAGTAGGCGAGGGTATGTTTTCAATTACATCGTCACCCACCAACAAGGAATTTATGGAGTTCAGCATCAAGAAATGCGGATGTCTCACGTCCTGGCTTCACGCTATGGACGTCGGACAGCAGATAACCATAAGAGGGCCATACGGCAACTATTTCCCTGTGGAGACCGAGCTGAAAGGAAAGGATCTGCTTTTTGTTGCCGGCGGAATCGGTCTTGCGCCGCTCCGCTCAGTCATCAACTACGTCCGTGACAACCGCGCAAACTACGGCGACGTCCAGATCGTCTACGGTTCACGCTCAAAGGACGACCTGGTGGATTATAAGGAGATCATCGACGAGTGGTCTGCCGACCCGAATATTCAGGTCAATCTCACTATCGACAATCCCCAGGAGGGCTGGGACGGACACGTGGGCTTTGTTCCGAATTATGTCAAGGAGCTGAATCCCTCCACCAATAAGACTGTTCTTGTCTGCGGACCTCCTATCATGATAAAGTTTACGCTTGCAGGCTTAAAGGAGCTGGGATTTACGGAAACTCAGGTCTACACCACAATGGAGCTGCGCATGAAGTGCGGCGTGGGCAAATGCGGAAGATGCAACATCGGTCACAAGTATGTGTGCAAGGACGGCCCTGTTTTCCGTTTCGATCAGCTTGATGAGCTGCCCGATGAGTATTGATGATACGGTAAAGGAGAATATCATGGATAATATGGTAAATGTGTATCTGTTCGGCAAGAAATATGAAGTGCCGGCAGGTCTTACGATAATGACGGCAATGGAATATGCCGGATATGAGCTTGTAAGAGGCTGCGGATGCAGAAACGGCTTCTGCGGAGCTTGCGCTACTATTTACAGGATCAAGGGTCAGCAGCAGCTTAACGCCTGCCTTGCCTGCCAGACAGAGGTGCAGGAGGGAATGTACGTTGCGACGCTGCCTTTCTTCCCGCTCGTTAAGCAGATCTACAATATAGAGGAGATAAAGCCCACAGAGCAGATAATGATGCAGCTTTATCCGGAAATTTACGCCTGCATCGGCTGCAACGCCTGCACAAAGGCTTGTACTCAGGAGCTTAACGTTATGCAGTACATCGCCTATGCCCAGCGCGGAGAGTACGATAAGTGCGCGGAGCTGAGCTTCGACTGCGTAATGTGCGGAGTCTGCTCATCACGGTGCCCTGCCGGAATCTCACATCCACAGGTGGCTATGCTGGCGCGCCGTCTCAACGGAAAGTACCTTGCTCCGGAGTGCGGTCACCTCAAGGACAGGGTAAAGGAGATCAATGACGGCACATTTGAGGAGCTGATCGAGGGTCTTATGCAGAAGCCCATTGAGGAGATCAAGGAGCTTTATAATACTCGGGAAATCGAGAAGTAAGGAGGATGCGCTATGTACAGAATTGATAAGCTGAATGAGCTTGCAAAGATCGTCGCGGAAAAGCGCGAGGCAAATGCCAAGCTTGAGCCGAGGAGAATGACGGCGGACGAGAAGGACGCTCTTCTTGCAGAGTTCCACCCGGACTATAAACAGGACGAGTTCACGGTGCTTTCTGCCGGAGTTAACAAGGGAGAGAAAGTTCCCACACAGCTTGCGGCGCTGCTTCAGGGCAAAAGCCGTATAAGCGCGGCTGACGTCGATCTGTCCAGCCCCGACTATGATACGGACGTTCTTATCATCGGCGGCGGCGGAGCAGGTGCATCAGCGGCTATAGAGGCTGACGAGGCAGGAGTAAAGGCGATGATCGTTACAAAGCTTCGTATCGGCGACGCAAATACAATGATGGCTGAGGGCGGAATCCAGGCGGCAGACAAGCCCAACGATTCTCCGGCTATCCACTATATCGACGCTTTCGGCGGCGGACATTTTGCCGCTAAGCCGGAGCTTGTAAAGAATCTGGTAACAAAAGCTCCCGAGGCTATTCTCTGGCTGAACAAGCTGGGAGTAGAGTTCGATAAGGAAGCCGACGGCACAATGGTCACGACACACGGCGGCGGTACGTCCAGGAAGAGAATGCACGCGGCAAAGGATTACTCCGGAGCCGAGATCATGCGTACTCTCCGGGACGAGGTTCTCAACAGAGGTATACCTGTCGTTGATTTTACGGCGGCAGTTGAGATCATCCTGGACGAAAACGGCAGGGCAGCCGGAGCTGTTCTGATGAATATGGAGACAAAGGAGCTTCTGGTGGCACGGGCAAAGACAGTCATTATCGCTACCGGAGGCGCAGGCAGACTTCATTATCAGGGCTTCCCGACCTCCAACCACTACGGCGCAACGGCAGACGGTCTTATCCTGGGCTATCGTGTAGGCGCAAGACTTCTCTATGCCGACACCCTCCAGTATCACCCGACGGGCACGGGCTATCCTGAGCAGATCTTCGGTGCGCTGGTTACGGAGAAAGTTCGTTCACTGGGCGCAAAGCTTGTCAACATCGACGGCGAGGTATTCATGAATCCGCTGGAGACACGCGATGTTACGGCAGCCTCCATAATCCGCGAGTGCAAGGCTCGTGAAAAGGGCGTGGAAACGTCTCTGGGTCAGGCTGTCTGGCTCGACACGCCTATGATCGAGCTTATCCACGGCGAGGGCACTATCGAGAAGAGGATTCCGGCAATGATGCGTATGTTCGGCAAGTACGGCATCGACATCAGAAAAGAGCCGATACTGGTTTACCCGACTCTTCATTATCAGAACGGCGGACTGAACATTAGTGTGGACTGTTCCACGGATGTTGAAAATCTCTACGCCGCAGGAGAGGTTGCAGGCGGAATCCACGGCAGAAACAGACTTATGGGAAATTCGCTGCTGGACGTTATCGTATTCGGCAGAGACGCCGGAAAGAATGCGGCAGCCAAGGCTAAGGATACGGCAGTTCCCGAGAAGCTGACTCTGGCGCACATCGACAGCTTCAACGCTGAGCTGGCAGACGCAGGTGTGGCAGGGGACACAGTTTCACCTATGCTTCTTCCGCACTACGCAAGAAAGAATTGAAAATAAAAACAAGACGGCAGACAGGTTCTGCCGTCGCTTTGTGTAGATGCTGCTTGTCAAAAACATCAAAAAAATGAAAAGAGGTAATTCAAATTATGGATATTATTACCATTGGTGATTTTTCCATTTCGATCGAAAAAATAACGTTTTTCATGTTCTCGATCTTCGCTATCATGGTGGTAGGCTACCTGCTGGGAAGAATTACGATCAAGGGCATATCTCTGGGTACTGCCGGAGTATTTATCGTGGCGCTGCTTTACGGCTGCTTTTTCTATGACATCATGGGCTCGGAGCTTATGGTGGAGAACAGCAGCTACGTCAAAAATGCCTTGAAAGTCGTGGAAAATATCGGTCTGATACTTTTCGTCTCCTCCGTGGGATTTATTGCAGGGCCGAATTTCTTTGCCAATTTCAAGAAAAATTTCAAGAGCTACGTTCTCATAGCCCTTGTGGTTATCGTGTCCGCAGGTATTGCGTGCAGCGGATGTATTCTCGTTAATAAGGCTGTTTCCGACGATTCTACGGAGGATATGGCTTCTATTCTCGTGGGACTTCTTTCCGGAGCGCTCACCAGCACCCCGGCATTCTCCGCGGCGAAAGCGACTGTAGCTGACCGTGTCAACGGCGAGATGCTGGAAGATCTTGTAACCGTTGGCTATGGCATAGCATATCTTTTCGGCGTTATCGGAGTAGTGCTTTTCGTTCAGCTCATGCCGAAATTCATGAAAGCCGACATGAACAAGGAGCGTCAGCTTCTTATTGCCGCTGATTCAAAGGCAGATAAGAGGGAGTATAAGGGCAAGCTTATCCATATGGATGATTTTGGATTTATGCCATTCGCACTTGCGGCGGTTATCGGGATCTTTGTAGGCTCTATCAAATTTGGCAATTTCTCTCTGACGACTACCGGAGGATGCTTATTTGCGGCGCTGATCTTTGGACATTTCGGAAGAATCGGTTCAGTGAGCATCATGCCTAAGGACAGCACCCTTAAAGTCTTTCGTGAGATCGGGCTTGTGCTGTTCCTTATCGGCGCGGGCGTTGCCGGCGGAGCAAGCTTTGTTCAGCATTTCAAGCCTGTTTACTTTATCTACGGCGTGATAATGACAATTTTCCCGATGGTTATTGGTTTCTTCTTTGCGAAGTATGTGCTGAAGCTGAATCTGCTGAACAATCTTGGCTCGATCACAGGCGGCATGACATCGACTCCGGCGCTGGGAACGCTTATCAGTTCCGCAGGCACGGAGGACGTGGCAACAGCATATGCGGCGACATATCCTGTAGCATTGATCTCGGTCGTAATTGTTTCGCAGGTATTGCTGATCATATTCAAATAGCCGATAATATCGGGATTCCAAAGGGACGGAGTGCCTTAGGCAGGGTATGGGACAGAGTCCCATGTCGACCGGAGGTCGACAAACACCGGGTTTCAAAAGGGGCAATGCCCCTTTTGCAGAGTCCAGAGGCAGCGCCTCTGTCAGGGTTTGGGACGGAGTCCCAAGGTCGACCGCAGGTCGACGTTTACTTTAGGCACCCTGCAAGGGGTAAATTTCAAAACAATCCAGTGGACTGTTTTGAAAGAGGGAACGCCCTGCAAGAGAGG
>JAGBGT010000011.1 GCA_017935865.1 Ruminococcus sp.
GAAGTCGCGTGACTTCCGTTTATTTGTATAACCTTTTAGATTGGAAAGTTTCACTTTTCTCTCAGGGCCATTAGCTCAGTTGGTCAGAGCATCCGGCTCATAACCGGACGGTCCGGGGTTCGAGTCCCTGATGGCCCACCAGCTTAAAGACTTAGAATCGGAAATCTCCGGTTTAAGTCTTTTTGAATTTTTGAAGTGCTTTATTCATAGAAATCTGACGTCTGCGTGAAAAGAGAATAATGTGCTTTACATATATTGTTCCCTAAAATGCGAAAGAAAGGGTATATATCCGAATGAAAGCGCGTTTTCATCTTCCTGATTTTGCAGGACACTTTAAGCTGAATCTTGTTTTTGCTGAATTTCTTGCGCAGCGCCCCCAATATTTTCGCGAGGGCGTTGAGATTGCTTCGGTATTTGGCGCTTTTCCACCGTCTTTATGGAACGGCGGTCGCACCCAGGGCGGAACTTGTGATAAAAGTTTTATCAAGACCGTTATCAAGAATTTCAATGAAAGAGGTATCCCGCTTCGTTTTACATTCACCAATCCTGTGATCGAGAAGAAGCATCTCAGCGATAATTTCTGTAATATGGTGCTTCATCTTGCCGATAACGGCTTGAATGAGGTAATTGTTGTTTCTCCGCTGCTGGAGGATTACATCAGAAAGAATTTCCCGAGTTATAAGATCACAAGCTCAACCTGCAAGCGCATCGTGGATCAGGAACAGCTCTACGCCGAGGTTGAAAAGGATTACCACATCGTTGTTATTGACTATGATCTCAACCATAGTTTTGACATTCTGGAAAAAATTCCCGACAAGAAAAAGTGTGAGCTTCTCGTCAATTCCTGTTGTAATCCCGGTTGTCCGATGCGTAAGGAGCATTACGCGATGGTCGGTGTTCAGCAGATCGCATATGCAAATCATATGAAAAAATATCCTGATGTGCCGTTTAATGTTGAAAAGCTCAACAGGGAGCATCCGGAGGCGCTGAAATTCAATGACTGCCCGTTTGGCGGAAGAAGTTTGTATGAGATCACCGGACTGAGAAATCACATATCCCCGGATGAGATCTGGAACACGTATATTCCCATGGGATTTGAGCAGTTCAAGATCGAGGGGCGCACGTCGGACACGTTTAACGTCATTGAGTCCTATATGTACTATATGATAAAGCCGGAATGTAAGGATCAGGCGCGTTTTGAATTTATGCAATGGCTGTCTGAAAACGGCGTTATCACGATCAATGAATAATATTTAAGACAACTCCGCAGATGTAGAAATTCTGCGGAGTTTTTTGTGCTTATTTATCTAAATTTCCCAATCATCGCAAAGACGATTAATAGCCTCGGTGAGCTTCCGCATATCGGCATTTGCCCTTCCGTCGGACTGGCTGACCATACGGCTCAGACGGTCGGCGGCGGAAATGAGCTCGCTGTATGTCAGGCTGACATTTCCCCCGAAACTGCGCTTTTTGGCAATGGGCACAGGTTCGGCGTCGACAGTCAGCTTGCCGGAGATCAGATCAAATTCCGCGCCGCTATAGGGAGCGTAGGCGTCCGCGTCAAGCTCTTCGCGGAGTTTCTGGGTGAAGCTGTCCGCCGAGGGTGCATCGCCGTGAATGACGAAATATTTTTTGACGCCGCCGACGGCTCTCGCCCAAGCCATAAGTCCGTTCACATCGGCATGACCGCTGACTCCGGGCAACTGTAAGATCTGCGCCGAAACGCTGACTGTCTCGCCGAAAAGTTTGACGCGCTTAGCGCCCTCGACAAGGCTTCTGCCGAGAGTATTTCTCGCCTGATAGCCGACGAACATCACCGTGTTCTCCCTGCGCCAGAGGTTATGCTTGAGGTGATGCTTGATACGTCCCGCCTCGCACATACCGCTGGCAGAGATGATTACTTTCGGTCTGGAATCGCTGTTTATCGCCCTGGAATCGTCGCTGGAAACCGTCCTGATAAGCCCCTCAAATGCGATAGGATTTATTCCGCGGCGAACGTAGCTAAGCGCCTCTTCATCATAACAGCTTTCCCGGTTGCTGATAAAAATATTTGTCGCCTCGTTGGCAAGGGGACTGTCAACATAGACCGGGAAACCGTCGTGACCTCTGACAAGCCCGTCGTCCTTGATTTTCCTTATAAAATATAGCATTTCCTGGGTTCTGCCCACGGCAAATGAGGGGATGATAAGACTTCCGCCGCGGTCAAATGTCTGCTGGATAACGCCTGCGAGAGCGGTGACGTAATCAGTTGGTCTGGTGTGGACTCGGCTGCCATAGGTGGATTCCATGACGACGTAATCTGCCGACTCGATATATTGGGGATCGCGGATAAGCGGCTGATCCGTGTTTCCGATGTCGCCGGAGAAAGCGATCGTCCGTGTTTCGCCGTTTTCCGTCATTTTCAGGATAATGCTTGCCGAGCCTAGGAGGTGTCCTGCATCCCGGAAAGTCACGGAAATTCCCGGAGCTGCTTCAAATTCCTCCTCGTACCTGTGGGGAATGAAAAGCTCGATAGCGCCCAGGGCGTCGTCCATGGTATAGAGCGGTTCATAGTCCGCCTCGCCGCGCCGTTTAGCCTTTCTGCTGCGCCATTCGGCTTCAAATTCCTGGATATGCGCGCTGTCACGGAGCATAACGCTGCAAAGATTGGCAGTCGCGTCCGTGGCGTGTATCTCCCCGGCGAATCCCCCGGCATAGAGCAGGGGAAGCAGTCCCGAGTGGTCGATGTGGGCATGAGTCAGCAGCACAAAATCTATATCTCCCGGAGCAACGGGGATCTGCACATTCTCGAACATATCCTCGCCCTGCTGCATACCGAAATCCACCAGGAATTTTTTTCCGCAGGCTTCGAGGTAGGTACAGCTTCCGGTGACCTCATGGGTCGCGCCAATAAATATAATTTTCATAAAGACACCTCCTGTTCTTTGCTGTAATTATACCACATTTCCGGGTGATTGTCTATAGGCATTTGTAGCAAATTAACAAAAAATCAGTCTCTTCGGCATTTTAGCCAAAGAGACTGCTCGTTTTTGTGCAGAATGTAGAATTTTACTGCTGTTCTATAACCATTCTTCTCATGAGAACCATGTCATAGCTGTCGACTGTGCCGTCCTGATTCAGGTCGGCAGCCAGGAACTCCGCCCGGTTGAACTCCTCCACACCCATGACATACCGCTGGAGCTTTACAAGATCGGCGACGTTTACGCCCTCATAGTCGTTTATATCTCCAGGCTCATATATATCCTCGCCGTAAATGTCGAAGTACTGCGACATCCAGACATTTCTGTCCGCCAGCCACTTGCGGAGATATTCCACGTTTTCCTCGTATGTAGCATCCGGCTGACGCATAAGCTGGTGGTAGCGCGTGGTAAGATTCCACTCTGTGTCAGAGAAATTCCGCAGGAACAGTGGCTTGTACTCCGCCACTGTCTGGTCGATGACGCCGCCCTTGACATAGATATTCTCGAAATACTTGTAGTTTTCCGCGTAGACGTGACGGACGGCATTTTTGAAATCCCGACATTCCATAAGGTGTTCATAGAAGAGAAATTTTGACGCCCAGAGTCCTGTGGTATCAAGGCATATACGCGAATTTTCCGACTCGTTGTAATTCAGATTGCCGGCAGTAATGTCGTAATCCCAGGGAGGACCGGCGTAGAGGATACCGTTCTTGTAATAGAAAAATGCCGAACTGAAGCCGAAATCTACGTCTTTGAAATATTCGTTTATCAGATAATACTTTGCGAAGGAGTCGACGTCGATGACCTTTTCGATCTCCTCGAAATTTTTCGTCTTAACGGTGCGGACGATCTTCGCCAGCGTTTCCTGTACATACAGCCGCTGCTCCTCCGATGTAATTTTGGGGGACTTTATCTCGAAACGCATATTATCGGAATTGCAGTACACGGCTCCGGTATTATAGCGGCTCAGCTCGTACTGAACGAGAAAATCGCCGCAGCCGTTATTCTTGTCCACGTCGATATTTACCCGTGATTTTCCGTCGTCAACAGGCTCTGCAATCTCGTAGCAGCCGCGGTACTTGCCGTCCATCCACATTTCGGCATAACGGTGTTCGGAGGTATAGGGCAGGGAGATTTTTCTGCCCAGGTCAAGCGCAAGATCGTTGCGGAGAAAAGTGGGGTCAAGGCAGCTTGCCAGAAGCACCCATTTTTTCGCCTTGCCCATTCCGAGCACGTTCTGACCGGAGTCGAACTTGATCGTATAGGGCTTTTTTGCAGCCAGGGCGGTGGAATTTCCCCGGAGCTTTATCTGACCGCTCTGGTGGATGACATGACCGTCGGTGCTGACGATAGCAATATCCGCCGGAATATATCCCTGACTTTTGGAGAGCGTAAGTCCCGCGCCGTCAGCGGTGTTGATGTAGATTCTCGTGTAGTCTCCGGCTGGATATTCCTCCTCGGCGAAAGCATAGGTACAGGGGAGCGTGAGAACCATGACAAGCGCCAGGATGCACAAAACAAGTTGCTTCATAAGAGAAAGTCCTTTCATAAAAAATATAACTTGAGAGAGTCTCGCCCGGCGCACAATTTTTGTGATGTGTTGCATTAATTATAGCATAAAAAAGCTGCATTGTCAAGAAAAACACAAGTTATTGCGCAAAAATCAATTTCTGGAATTTGTTTAAAAAAATCCTTGTATTAATTCTTTTTTTGTGATATAATAATATTATAGTAATTTTTATCCAGGTGAAAGGCGGTGTATTTATGAGTTCCGATCCTTATGGGAGTTTGAATATTTTTTTTGCTGTCGGAATCACTGTCTGCACCGTTATGCCCTTTTCAGGCTGAGCTGCGCTATCCTCCGACGGTTTGATACCTTCGGAAAGGAGTATATCCGCATTGGCGGATAGAGCATTTTAATGATAAGTTATTACATTTACGAAAACGGCAGAATGACCGAGACAGACACCATGTCCGACGGCTGCTGGATCTCCGTCGTCTCACCGACGCCCCAGGAGATCAAGCTGCTTATCGAGGATATGGGGCTGGACAGCGGCTTCGTCCGTTCCGCACTCGACGAGGAGGAGTCGTCCCGAATCGAGCGCGAGGACGACCAGACGCTGATAATCATTGATACTCCAGTCCCCTCCACCGACGCCGACGACAGCAAGATGTTCTATACCATGCCTATCGGCATCATTATCACGGACAAGAACGTTATTACGGTCTCACTTCAGGAGGCACAGATAATCAGCGAGGCGGTAAAGGGCACTATCCGGAATCTGCGCCCGGAGTTCAAGACACGGTTTGTGCTCCAGCTTCTTCTGCGTATCGCGGCGCTTTTTCTGTACTATCTGAAACAGATCGACAAGATCTCGTCTCTGGCGGAGCACCAGCTCCACAACGCCATGAAGAACGAGCTTCTCATGCAGCTTCTTGCGCTGGAGAAGTCTCTGGTTTATTTTTCCACGTCCCTGAAAGCCAACGAAGCCACCATAGAGAAGATCTTCCGGGGCAGAGTCATAAAGCTGTACGACGAGGATCAGGATCTGCTGGAGGATGTGCTCATCGAGATGAAGCAGGCTATCGAGATGGCGAGCATCTACTCGGGGGTACTTTCCAGTATGACCGACGGCTTTTCCTCGGTCATCTCAAACAACCTGAACATCGTCATGTGGCGGCTCACTACGGTCACTATCCTTATGGAGATACCGAATATTATTTTCGCATTTTACGGTATCAACACGGTAGACCTGCCACTGCCCTACACCTGGTTTTCCATTGCCCTTGCCGTTGTGACGACGGCTATAGCCGCTGTTATTCTTATAAAATGGAAGAAAAAATAGAAGATCAAGGCAGCCTCTGAAGATCCATTTTTTCATGAAATGAGTTTTCAGAGGTTGACTAAGAGCCTGTTCAGTATCTTTTTTCGCACGTCTTTTCGGCAAATTTCGTCGCTTACTGCGTCAAAAATCCTTGTCATACGTCAGTATGTCTGCGAATTTTTTCCTTGTAATCGACAAAATTATGCTCGAAAATCCGCACATAATAAAGATACTGAACAGGCTCTAAAACATTTCCCGAAAAAAGTATATTTTCACTCTGAAAGCTCACACTAATTCTGAGGTGATAGAGAATGACTCGGGATGAAGATAAAAAAGTGATAAGATCAGGGCTGAATGAGAGCCTTTGCTATATAAAATCAGTAACAGGCAGCTCCTCGGATGTGCTGATAAACGAATTTACGACAGCCGGTATCAGTTGCGCCCTGCTTTGCTGCGACGGCATGGTCTCCTCCCAGGCGGTGGCGGAGACTCTTATGCCGGCGCTGACCGGTATTCCGGAGGTGAAAAATCCGGCAGAGCTATTCCGCTGCATCCGGGAGCATATGCTCCTCTCGACGGATATGGCGGAGTCCGATGACTACGGCGATATGCTGCGGAGGCTTCACTCCGGCTTTGCGATCCTTCTGGCGGAGGGCATGGCAAAGGCGCTGGCTTTCGGGGTGCAGGGATATGCCTCCCGGAGCGTACAGGAACCCAGCGGCGAGGGAAATATCCTGGGCAGCCACGAGGGCTTCACGGAGGTCGTCCGCACCAATATGTCCATGCTCCGGCGGCGGCTGAAAACATCCGAGCTGGTAATGAAGCTGTCAACCGTCGGCTCAAAAAGCATGACGGACATCTGCCTCTGCTACATGAAGGACAGAGTCCCGGAAAAGCTTCTGAAAAGGATAGAAAGCTCTCTCGGTGAGATCAATCTGGAATCCGTCCTTTCAACGGGATATGTCCGCCCGTTTGTGGAGCGGCGGAGCTTCGAGTTTTTCAGCTCCACAGGGCTGACGGAGCGTCCGGATGTGCTCTGTTCAAAGCTTGTCGAGGGACGCGTGGCTATCCTGGTGGACGGCGTGCCCTACGGTATAATAATTCCGCGTCTGTTCTGCGAAAGCTTCCATACGCTGGACGACTACGCATACAAGCCCTACTACTCCATTTTTATGCGGTGGATACGCTACGGCGCATTTATTATCGCCATTCTGCTTCCGGCGGTCTATACCGCCATCGCCATGTACCACCCGGAGCTGCTCAACAGCACGCTTTTGCTGCTGCTGGTTCAGGAGGAGGAAAATGCGCCCCTTTCCATTATCACGGAGGCTGTCCTTGTCTTGTTGATGTATGAGGTGATACGGGAGGCAGGAATACGCCTGCCAAAGCCGGTGGGCGGCGCAGTGAGCATAATAAGCGGACTGATAATCGGCGATGCCGCGGTAAAATCCGGACTTGTGAGCACTCCGCTGCTGACGATGACAGCCCTGTCCGCCCTGGGAGGACTTGTAGTACCCGACCTTGCGCCGCAGATAACAGTCCTCCGTTTCGGCTTTCTCGTTGCGGGAGGAATGCTGGGGCTTTTCGGCATCAGCCTGCTTGCCTGCGCCGTGCTGACGAATATCTGCGCAACCGAGGATTACGGCTTCCCCTTTACAGCTCCACTTTCGCCCTTTTTCCGGGAGGGCATGGGCGATACCGTTTTCCGGCTGGGCTTCCGGAAAATGCAGAACCGCGGCTTTACCGTGGAGGAGTACCATGAACAGAATAAATAACAGCCAGTTTATCGCGTTAATGCTTATCGGGGATGTGTTCGTGCTTTTCTGCCTCAGCGGAACGGTTACGGCGATGACTGCCACCGGATTCGGTCTGGGGAGCCTTTTGCAGCTTATCATCTGTCTGCCGGCGATGTTCAGCCTGAAAAAAGGCAGTACGCTTCTGGAAAGCGGAAAATTCCTCCAGGCGGCTGCTCTCGTTTTAGCTGTTTTTCGCGGGGGACTGCTGTTTTCCCTGCTTTGGTCGACGTCGGAAACGGTATATATCCCCTATGAGGGCAGCGGCGTTTCCGGAAAGCTGCTTGTGGCAGGTCTTATAGCCGCCGTTTGCGTATATATCTCATCATCGGGCATCAAGGCGCTGGCAAGATCGGCGCTGATAGCGGCGGCGTTAGGCGGACTCTGCCTGGCGACGGTGGTCATCTTCGCCCTGGCGCACATGGACAGGGAAGCTCTTGAAGTCACGGAAAGGCAGGGGATATTTTCCCAGATCCTCCGCGGTTTCGGAGCAGGCGGAAGTCTCTCGTCTCTGATCCTCATGCTGGGCTGCACGGAAAACTCCGGAAGTCGCAGGAAAACGGGGACGGTCTACTTCTTTGCCCGGGGAATACTTTCGGCGGCAGTTATCCTTACGGCAGTGCTCATCTGCGGCGGAATAATGGAGATCACGGAATTTCCCGTCGCCATGGCAGCACAGCTTTCCCAGCCTTTCCCGGTGCAGCGGATAGACGCCCTTTTCCTCATCGTCTTTTCGGTTTTCGCGGTCTATGCCGTGTGTGTGGAGGCGGTGACGGCAGACAATCTGCTGAATCAGCTTATTCCCAAACTGAAAAAATACCGCAGTACCGCGGCTCTGGCGGCGATGTGCGGCGTGGGATTTTTCTTCGGAAAGGCTCTGCGGCAGCCATGGGTCGCGGCGGCGCTGGCTGCTGCACTTCCGGTAATGTTGGCAGTCCGGCTGATCTTCCGGCGGCGGGAGGTGAGTTCGTCAGAATGAAAAAGATGCTTATGCTTCTGCTTTTTCCGGCAGTTCTGCTGACAGGGTGCAGCTCTCGGGGAAATGTCAACGAAAAGGCGTACCTTCGGGCTGCCGCCGTGGACGGCGACTCGGTAACGTTTGTTTTTTTCAACGAGGACGAGGGGACTGTCACCGTGCCGCTGAGCGACCCGGAAAAGGCGAAGCCGGCTGCGGAGCTGGCGATAGGCAAGGAGATATTCACCGGGCATACTGAGATCGTTCTGCTGGGCGACTGCGACCGGGAAGAGGTGCTGAAGCATATTCTCAAAAAGTGGAGGGTGTCACCTTCCTGCATGGCGGTGGAGTCCGATGGCAAGGGGGAGATAATTCTAAAAGCTCGGAATCCGAAGCGGCTGACCGGCATAATCGAGCAGGCTCAGGAGAAAGATCTTGCGCCAAAATGCGACATTATCACAGTTCTGAGCAGACTTCTTGACGGTGAGCCGGAGGAGATGCCGCTGCTTTCCGTCTACGGTCTGGAATCGGAAAAATAACGCAATACAGCCATTTCAACCCTCCCCTGCCGGGATTTTCTCAGCAGGGGAGGGGCGATATATTTGTATAGAGGAGAATTTTCATGGATAAACTGAAAAAAATCACAAACTGCGAAATGTGTACCAACTACATATACGATGACGATTATGACTGCTATGTCTGCATGGTGAACCTGGACGAGGATGAAATGGCGAGGTTCCTCTCCGGGACAAATTACAGTTGTCCGTATTTCCGGCTGGATGACGAATATGGAATCGTAAGGAAGCAGAATTGAGAACCGGTGCTGCCTTAGAGCCTGTTTAGTATCTGGGGATAGCCGGATTTTCGAGCAGATTTTCGTTCTGACGACGACTGAAATCCGCAGGAATACTGTATGTATTGCAAGGATTTCGGGCTAAGTCAGGGCGAAAAGATGCCGAAAGAACGGCTATTGAAAGATACTAAACAGGCTCTTAAAGATCAGTGTGTATCCACGAAGCGTAGAATTGCCTGTTTTGCGTGATCCTACGGCTCGTGGGTTTATTTTTTTGCAGGAATGTGGTATCATTCGAGATGAAAGGAGGTCAGCAGACAATGGATCAGATGAAAACAGGAAAATTCATTGCTCAGATGCGTAAGGAACAAGGACTTACCCAGAGTCAGCTTGCCGATAAGCTTTTTATCAGCAACAAGACTGTCTCAAAATGGGAAACAGGAAAAGGCTTGCCGGAGGTTTCCCTGATGCTCCCTCTTTGTGAGATTCTCGGAATCAATGTCAACGAGCTTCTCACGGGAGAGAAAATACCAATTGCAGAATACAAGGAAAAGGCGGAGGAAAATATGATGAATTTAGTACAGGAAGCTCAGGAGAGCAGGAAGAAAATAATTCTATCGGCGGTGGTGGCATTTTCGGCAGTCTTGTCCGCAGCGCCGCTTGTGGTGGTTTCGGGAATGTTTGAAATGCCTGTAGCGGCAAGAATTGCACTCATTGCCATCGCTCTTATCGTAATAGTTATCGGGATTGCAGTTGCCTGCATCCTCGACAGAGATGCCGGAGCGTTTGAATGCAGCAAATGCCATACACGATTCGTACCGACAATGTCCGCATACGTCAACGGTGCTCATACCATCACCAGACGAAAGCTGAAGTGCCCGAACTGCGGCTGCAAAAGCTACTGCAAGCACGTTCTTACAAAAAGCAAATAAGGATTATATTTTGAAAATAGACCCTGTTCAGCTTTGCTGAAAACTGGATAGGGAGAAACCGCAGTATCGGGAAGATGCTGCGGTATTGCCTGAACACGACAAAAGCACTTGCTCTGGCAGGTGCTTTTTTTCGGAGAGATATTTCCCGGAAATCATTTTTTTATTTTCGTGTGCATATAAATTGGGTATACGAAGATAAGGAGTGATAGGGGTGAAGACAGAACCGTTTCGGCGAGCCGTCGCTCTGGGACAGTTTATCGTGGAAAACAATGCTACTGTCCGCAGCACGGCGAAAAAATTCGGGATCTCAAAAAGCACTGTACACACGGTCGTATCAAAAGGGAACGGCATTTGAATCTGATTCAAGTGCCGTTTTTTCGTTATATAGCTTGATTTTGCAAAGCGTTTATGGTATACTAATAACAGAGAGTTTATACAGAACGGAGGCGGTCGTATGGCAGAACGTAAAAAAATCCCGATCGGCATTGAGGACTTTGCGGAAATCATTAACAGGAATTGCTACTTTGTTGATAAAACGCTGATGATCAGGGACATCCTTGACAGCGGTGCAAAGGTGACTTTGTTTACACGTCCAAGAAGATTCGGCAAGACCCTGAATATGAGTATGCTTCAGAGATTCTTTGAAAAGACGGACAGTGACAATTCCTATCTCTTTAACGGACTGCATATTTCAGATGCCGATGAAAAGTATCTTGCGCATATGGGGCAGTATCCGGTGATAACTCTGTCGTTGAAAAGCATGAAACAGCCGGATTACAATATGGCTTATCAGATCTACAAGGATATTATCAAAGATGAATTCAGCCGACACAAGATAGTGATTTATCAATCAGAAGCTCTGGACAGCGAGGAATTGACAAGATACAAAGCCTTTCTGGACATCAATGCAGATGATGCAGCATATAGCAAAGCAATTGGCTTTTTGTCCAAATGCCTTTGCAAGGCATATCATAAAAATGTGATCATTCTGATAGACGAATATGACGTACCGCTTGAGAACGCCTATTTCAGAGGCTTTTATGATAAGATGATAGACCTGCTACGTTCTGTATTTGAAAGTGCTTTAAAGACAAACAATTCCCTTGAATTTGCAGTCATGACAGGCTGTCTGCGTATATCTAAGGAGAGCATTTTTACAGGATTAAATAATTTGAGGGTAAACAGTGTCAGAACTGATGCGTTCAGTGAGTATTTCGGTTTTACTGCGGAAGAAGTCAGAAGTCTTGCGGAATATTATGGGATATCAGATAAAATTGATGATATCAGAAACTGGTATGACGGATATTATTTTGGTATGACAGACATTTATAATCCGTGGAGTGTGCTGAATTATATTCAGAATATGATGTCAATGCCTGATGCACCGCCTGAGCCTTATTGGAGCAACACGAGTTCCAATTCCATTATCTACAAGCTGATACGAGAATCAGGCGAAGAAACTCGTGATATGGTCGAGGAGCTTATGAACGGCGGAAGTATTACAGTTCCGGTTTATGAAGATACCGTGTATGCGGATATTGATGTGAATAGTGACCATATATGGAGTTTTCTGCTGTTTACAGGGTATCTGAAACAGATAAAAACAGAACTACGTGATGATCTTTTGTACCTTACTTTGGTAATTCCGAATATTGAGGTCAGAAGTATTTATCAGAGAACGATTATGCAGTGGTTCAAGGAGAAAACAAATTCCGACTCACGCAGTGAGCTGTTTGAAGCACTGATCTCACAGGATATTGAGACGATTGAAGATACCATATGTGACTGGCTGGACGAAACGATCAGCTTTCATGATGAAAAGGAGCAGTATTATCACGGCTTCCTGACAGGTTTGCTTTCCGGTTTCAAGGGGTATACTTTGAAATCCAACCGTGAAAGTGGTGACGGACGACCTGATTTAATGCTTCTGGAAAAACGCAGACGTAAACTTGCAGTTGTCATTGAAATCAAAGCAACCAGAGAGTTTACCAAACTTGACAGCTTGTGCGATGAGGCTCTGTATCAGATAAAGAAGTACCGCTATGAAACGGAACTCAAAAACGAGGGCTATCAGGAAATTATCAAGTACGGTATCGCTTTCTGTAAAAAGTCGTGCAGGGTGAAGATAGGATAAAGGCAGGTTTATATTGTGCGGAGTGATAACCGTCTGGTGCTTTGAGACAGCAGACGGTTCATTTATTTTGTTTTTAACTGGATATTGATTTAGCGTTTGGAAAAAGCTGAGAAAAGTTTTTATTTCTATATTTGCCCAAAACAGCAGCGATAGGCTCACATCCATCAAATTGATAGTTTGATATAACTGCTTCAAGAGTTCCGACATTTTTAAAGTTGATCATAAGCTTATCGTTATCAAAATCATCGCAGTACATATAAAACTTGCCGCTGCCATATGCCATATTATAAAACTCGTACAGTACACGGTCTATAAGTTCGTTGTCCTTACTGTTGTTAGCTCGTGAGGCATTGATTCTAAGACAGAGTATGAATCTACCCTTGATCTTACGGAGCAGTTCAGCAAGTTCTTTATGAAAATGCATATCAGGACAGTTGCTTTTATAGCAATCGTTTGTAAGGTAGTAAGGTGGATCTATGATGAATAATACGTTTGTGTTATCCTTGTAATATTCAATCAGATCAAGGAGATTGTAGCCTGTAATCACAGCGTTGTATATGTAATTATGAAGTGCAGTGGTGTTGTTGTATCTCTCTTGGAATTTTTGCAAATACTCAGATATAGATAACTTACTTTGAGAATTGGTGCAGTGTCTGAAGAGTGTTATCGCTTCTTCCATACAATGATTCAGTTTCAAAAAAGTCTCGATTGCATCAATAGTACTTTTCTTGCTCGTAAAATCCATGTAGATGCTACTGCTTACAAGAACGTGTATTTGTTGACAGCCATTTATTAAATCATAAGGGTCAGACTTGATTTTTGCAATCAAATCACGACGTTTACTGTCAAGTTCATTCAGTATGTATGCTTTTACATTGCGGTTATAATACATTGGCAAAACACCGCAGCAACCGCCGCAGACTTCTATGACAACAATCTTATCGTCACATATACTCAAAGCGTTCTCAAACATAGTATCAAAGCATTTATCAGTTTTGCTTCCGAGAACAGTGAAAGCCACTGGTTTGCATTTAGGCTTTTCGGAAAAGTGATTTTTCTTGTAGTATACAACGCAGTATCTCAGTACATCAGAAAGATTCTCTTTTTTTGATAAGATAGCGGCTATTTGTACTTTCAGTCTGTTCAATTTATTCATTTGTTGTGTTGTGATTCGTGTTTCAATGGTGTTTCCGTATGGATAATTGTATTCAGTATCAAAGGCATCCAGCATAGACTTCAATTCTTCTGCTGAAAGATAAATACTATCAAGAGCATATTCAATGCTTCGATAGAGATCTTTGCCTTTTATTGCTTGAATACCGTTTCCTTTTGGCGATCTTACTTTTACGCTAAAAGGTTTATCAAGAAGTATATCTTCTGTTATTTTTATGCGTTCAATCGGAGATGGGTTAATGCGCACCCTTTTATTCATTTTAATCACAGCTTCGTTACTGAACCCATACTCCTTAGCTATCTCATATAGTTTGAGCATATTATCAATAGTATCAGATAGAGTTGTATGGTATCGTTTTGATATTCTTTTTATTTTCTTAATCCCCTTGTCAGAAAGTCTTACGCTGATTTGACAATGCTTCGAGGGCTTAATAAATAGTTCGAGTTCAGGAGCAAAGATAAGCTTATGTCTTTCTAATTTTAAATCAAAATAGTAATTAATAGCGTCTCTGATATAGGGTGAAATATCAGAGTTGCTATGTTTGGCGATGATGTCCTTTGTCACAGTAAAAGTGGAATTAGGCTTTTTCATGTTGCATACACTTTCTGCTAATCTGAAATTTTATATGAAGGTCAGCAGTTGCTATACTTCATCTCAGATTTCATCTGAGAATTTCCCTGTTTTCAAAACCTCTTTTCATTTAAAGATTGAAACCCATGCTTCTAATATCTGAAAAGGCTTACTACGATTACATAGTTGGAATATAGACTGCTTTCATATGAAGATCAGCATCTAATATCCCCCATCTCAACTTCATACTCCAAACAAATTAATTCTGGAAAAAATTTTTTGTTTTAAGATCGCAATTATCATTTACAGCACACTTAACACGTGCTTCTAACAGCTGAAAAGGCTTGCTCTACACTCACAGTTGGAAAAGTTTAATGTAACTAAGCTATGAAAATAAAAAAGTAAACTCCGCACCATGAAAAATGATACGGAGTTTTTTATTGTATAGACTGTAATATAAACAGGCTGATTTTAGCAAATCTGTCCCACGCAAGACGGTTGCAAATCTCAGAAAAACATCAAGATTCATCATTACATACACCAAGAAAAAGGAGTATATCACCATGAGTAATGATAATTACAGATTCTTTTTGTTTCTGGTATTGCAGAGAAAACACTTTGAGATAGCGGATTTTTGGCTGATAGGCGTATTTGAAGACAAGACCGTTGCTTTTTCCAGGGCAGAAGAAATACGTAAAAAAGGGATAGATACAGCGTTAATCCCGTTGATTCCTGATGGTTCGGCTGAGTCATTGAGCGACAGCGAAGTTGAAACATTGTTTCATATGTTCTATGGAATCGGTGCAAAGCCATACTGCGGAGACAGCAGCGATATAGTCTCTATACTTCGATACATTGAGTGACAAACGAAACGCAAATCCCAGAATTGATCTGAAAAGAGATTCGTTTCGAGATACTCACTGTTATATAACATATCACCTATCATTACAGAAACTTTTCAAGAAACCGAATGAACAGAGATGGCGATGCAGACAGATTATGATACATTAATAAGGACAATTCAGTAATTCAGCAAAACTACAGATGTCAATGAAACAGAGATTTTAAGAGAAATGCAGTATGACACAATATATAGTAACATAGAGATTGCCGAACCTGTATAGGATTTGTCGGATGTAGATTAAGCAGTAATTTCAGTATGCAGTCAAACCGTATATTAGCTGTCAATTTAGAAAGTGACCGTATTGAGATAATTCTGAGCATATAGCAAAAATGCCATTGCTGATATCAGTCATGGCACTTTTTGCGGATATTAAGTTTTGCAGAATAAGGGTATCGGATATGTGATTTTCAGAATTACAGTATGAGCGTGATTTTTCGAGTTGGCTGAAATGGGGTATTTCAGGAAGCTTCTGCACATTGCAGAAAAGGCATGCATTTCCACAGTATGTGCGAAAATTTCAGGCGAAAGAGCTGTCATGAAGTTTCTATGGCTCGTGAAAGTTAATTTGAAATTTTTCGTGCAATGCTGTGAAGATGCCGAAAATCAACGAAAGATTTTACAAATATACGCCGTTCATATTGAACAAGAGACGGCATTGTGATATAATGGTAGGTACAAACAAGAAAGGTCGGTGAAATCATGACAGATACAGAAATTGCAAAATTGATCGCACAAAAGGCATCAGAACTGGGCGGAGAGGTCTATTTGGTAGGCGGTTGCGTCCGTGACAAGATTTTAAATCATGAGAATAAGGATATTGACATTGAGATTCATGGTATTACGCCAACGCAGTTGGAACAGATTCTGGATTCTGTCGGCGAGTGTATCAAGATCGGCAAGAGTTTCGGGATATACGGCTTAAAGGGGTATTCCATAGATATTGCACTCCCCCGTACTGAACGGCTGATCGGTACGGGGCACAGAGATTTTGAAGTAACTGCCGACCCTTTTATGGGTATTTATGAAGCGGCAAGACGGAGGGATTTCACGATCAATGCCTTAATGGAGAACGTCCTCACAGGCGAGATCATCGACCATTTCGGCGGACAGACGGACTTGCAGAAAGGGGTACTCCGTCACATTGACGATTCCACCTTTGCAGAAGACCCTCTGCGAGTTCTCAGGGCGGCACAGTTTGCGGCAAGATTTGATTTTTCAATCACAGCCGAAACTGTCGCGCTTTGCCGTTATATCGACTTATCCGCACTTTCGGGCGAACGCATCATGCTGGAAATGGAAAAGGCTCTGCTGAAATCGGACAGACCGTCCGTGTTCTTTGAGCAGATGAAGCGTATGAACCAACTGGATTTCTGGTTTCCCGAATTGAAAGCACTCATAGGACTTCCCCAGAATCAGGAGCATCACCGTGAGGGAGATACATGGACGCATACGATGATGGTACTGGACGAGGCTGCAAAAAGACGGAATATCGTGCAATATCCGCTGGGATTCATGTTATCCGCACTCTGCCATGATTTCGGCAAGGCAGTCTGCACAACGGAAGTGAACGGCGTTATCCACTCCTACAGCCACGAAACAGAAGGACTTCCACTTGTACAGCGATTTCTTGAACGCATAACAATGGAATCGAAGCTGATAAAATACGTTCTGAACATGACAGAATTGCATATGACTCCCAATATTATGGCAGGTGCAAGGTCAAGGCTGAAATCCACCAACAGGCTGTTTGATTCCGCAGTCGAGCCGTTTGACCTGATACAGCTTAGTATCTGCGACAGTCTTGGAAAAATTCCGCAGCGTAACGATTCGGAAGAATTTCTGATGCAGAGATACCATAAATTTCAGGAGATCATGGCAAGACCCTATGTCATGGGCAGAGACCTGATTGAAGCAGGTTTAAAGCCCTGCGAGCAGTTTTCAGAGATTCTTGCATACGCCCATAAACTGCGGCTTGCAGGCTGTGATAAGGAGAATACGCTCCGACAGTGCATTGCTTATGCGAAGAAAGTTTTAAAGGTGAACAGCGATGAAATTGAATGAGATAAAGAAAGCAGTTGCAGGAGAATCCTACGAGTTTCTCCGCAGCAATGCACATCTGGGCAGTCATATCATTCTGCTTGGTCTGGGCGGTTCTCATGCATATGGAACGGAAACGGACTCCTCAGACCTTGATGTAAGAGGCTGTGCGCTCCGCAGTAAGCGTGAGATTCTGTGCGGTGAGGATTTTGAACAGGTCACAAATTCTGTAACAGATACTACGATATATTCTTTTAAAAAGCTGATACATCTGCTGACAGAGTGCAATCCCAACACGATTGAGATTCTCGGCTTGAAGCCTGAGCATTATCTCTATTTGTCCGATATCGGTCGGGAACTGCTGAACAACAGGAAGATGTTTCTTTCCCAAAAGGCAGTCAATGCATTTGGTGGCTATGCGACGGCACAGCTCCGCAGGCTTGATAACAAATCCGCCAGACTTGCAGAGCAGTCCGTACAGGAAGAGCACGTTCTGAACAGTATCCAAAATGCTTCTCTGAGTTTTCCGGAGATGTATTTCAGCTATCCCGAAGATGCAATACAGATGTACATTGACGATGCGGTCGGTGACGGTTTGGACAAGGAAATCTTCATGGATATTTCCCTGTACCACTATCCCCTCCGTGACTATAAGGAGATGTGGAACAGAATGTCCGATATCGTGAAAGATTACAGCAAGGTCGGCAAGCGGAATCAGAATGCGATCAGTCATAACAAACTTGGCAAGCACATGATGCACCTTGTCAGACTGTATCTGATGTGTATTGATATTCTGGAAAAGGGCGAAATTGTAACGTACCGTGCGGCGGAACACGATATGCTGATGGATATCCGCAATGGAAAGTTCCTCGATTCCAACAGACAGCCGACTGAGGAATTTTTCGAGTTGGTTGAAAGTTACAAGGCAAGACTGGAGTATGCCAAAGAACATACAGATCTGCCCGATCAGCCGGATTACAAGGGTATCAAGGAGTTTGTAATGTCAGTCAATGAACAGGTAGTGATGGACAATGTTTAGGAACAATAAAAAACCGCATTCACTCCGGATGCAGAGTAAATGCGATTTATGATTATCGTTTTGCAAGACCGTCCAGATAGGCTTGAAACAGCTGTTTGTCCGACTTGCAGAGCGTGCGGTATGTTTCGATGATATCACGCTCGTCAGTTGACAGCATATCAGAGTTTGCAATAATAGGGGTATCAGGTTCAAAGAACTGAGACAGCGTGATCTGAAATCCGCTGCATATTTTCTCCAGTGTCAGAACGCTGGGAATGGTGTTCCTCACAAAGATATTATTTAAAGACGAATATGCAATGTCAGACTCCTTTGCAAGACGGTATATCGTCCAGTTACGCTCCTTCAAGAGCTGATTCATACGCTCAGTCACGAAATTTGATTCTAATTCCATAGTGCTTTTGCTCCTCACTTTCGTAATAGTCTTTACTATTATTGTAGAGCAAATCAGGATATTCGTGTAGATGTAAAGTTGAGTGATATTTTTTAGTTCTCATTATAGCAATGTCTTGAAAAGTTCGCTGGTATGTGGTATAATTGTTAAATAAGAAGTTGGTAGAATTTGAATTATTTGAGGAGATAAAAATGAGTTTTATAAGACCTGCAACACCGAAAGATGCTTCCCGTATCGCCGAGATTATTGTTACCAATTACCGTATCAATTTCTATCCATTCTTTCACAATGATCCATATTATTTTGGGGAGTTAAATGTTATTGATACTGCATCTGAATATATGAAAGATTCGCCAGCTTTACAAAACACTTTTGTTTTTGATGACGGTGTTGTAAAAGGAATGATTCGTATAAATGGAGATGAAATTGAAAAGCTCTATGTAGAACCGCAGTTTCAAAACCAAGGCATCGGTGTTACCCTGTTGAACTATGCCGTTCATAAGATGAATACAACGTGGCTGTGGGTATTGGAATACAACACAAGAGGACGTGCGTTTTATCAAAGAAACGGATTTGAGCTGACCGGTGAAAAGATGATCGAAGATGAATGGATTCCGCTGCTGAAAATGAAGCTTACTACATAAAAAGGAGACAAATATGATACTTGAAACAGAACGATTGTACCTGAGGGAGATGAATCAGGCGGATTTCAATTCTTTGTGCAGCATTCTGCAAGATGAAAAGACAATGTATGCCTATGAGGGCGCATTCAGTGATAGCGAAGTACAGGAATGGCTTGACAGACAGATTGCCCGTTATCAAAAATGGAATTTTGGCTTGTGGGCAGTGATTTTAAAAGAAACCGATGAAATGATAGGTCAGTGCGGATTGACAATGCAGCCGTGGAAAGATACTGAGGTGCTTGAAATAGGGTATCTTTTCAACAAGTCATACTGGCATAAAGGTTATGCCACAGAAGCTGCAAGGGCTTGTAAAAAATATGCTTTTGAAGTTTTAAAGGCAGATGAAGTTTGCTCTATCATCAGAGATACAAATATTGCTTCTCAAAATGTAGCCGTCCGAAATGGTATGACCATTACGGATAGCTGGGTCAAACATTATCGAGGGGTAGATATGCCGCATGATCGTTATGTTGTAAAGCGAGGAACGAGAACATGAAACAATACATAGTTGATGCATTTACAAGCAAGCCGTTTTCCGGAAATCCAGCAGCCGTATGTATCATGGATAAATGGCGTTCTGAAGAGTCTATGATGAAACTTGCCATGGAAAATAATCTTTCCGAGACTGCATTTATTGTGAAAGAAGAAACCGGGTATCATCTGCGTTGGTTTACACCGGGAGCAGAAGTTGAATTGTGCGGTCATGCTACACTGGCATCAGCGTTTGTAATCCTCAATTTCTATGAAAAGGGAGAAAATGAGGTTAGATTCAATACACTCAGCGGCGAACTAATTGTTAAGCGTAAAGGAAACCTCTATGAAATGAACTTCCCTACTTATGAACTTCGTGAAATTCCGGTAACAGATGAAATGGAAAAAGCTTATGGTACCAAACCGATTAAAGCCGTTTTAGGGTTAGACCTTGTATGTGTCTTTGAAAATGAAGAACAGGTAAGGAATATGAAACCAGATCAGAATCTGCTAATGCAAATCCCGGGCAGAATTCAAAATGCAACAGCAGCAGGTGTAGAAACAGATTGTGTTTCAAGGAGTTTCGGTCCGAAATATGCTGTTTCTGAAGATCCGGTATGCGGCTCGGCACATTGCCAGATTGCAGATTACTGGTCAAATGTGTTGGGAAAGAAAGAGATCTATGCCTATCAGGCTTCGAAGCGTGGCGGATATTTACATTGCGAATTGCTCGAAAATAATCGTATTTTGCTTTGTGGTGAAGTTGTATTGGTGGCAATTTCAGAAATCGTTGCAGAACTGTAAATTTTTGTTTATTATACTATGAAATAAAAAAGTAGATGTGTGATGGAAATATTAAGCATAAGTTTGATTCATCAGATTTATAGAAAAAGGCGGAGAAAATATGTACTTATTTGGAAATGTTAATGTGACAGAACTTTTTAATAACGATAGTGATTATGGTAAGGAATATAAATTCGATTCTTTAACAGATGAATCGATCAAAAGAGCGGAAGAATCTTTAGGATATAAACTGTCAAAATCCTATATAGAATTATTAAAAGTTCAGAATGGCGGAGTTATCGATGACAAATATGACAAAAGCTGGTTATCAGTCATATACGGAATCGGTTCAGCTCAGGATTCTTTCAATGGATTGGAAGAAATGTTTGAAAACTGGAGGGACGAATGGGAATATCCTGACATAGGAATCCCTTTTGGAGAAACTCAGTCTGCCGGTCATGATATGTATTACATGGATTACAGAGCAGTTGATGAAAACGGAGAACCTCGAATTGTAAGGATAGATAACGAACAGGATAACGCCGTTTATTTTGTTGCTGATAATTTAATGGCATTTTTAGAAATGATATATGAAAATCAGGAGATTCAGGAAAGACTGATCAAATAACTGCTTAAATAGATGCCACACCTGCGGCTGCAAAAGCTGCTGCAAGCACGTTCTGACCAAAAGCAAATAAAGATTGTATTCTAAAAATAAAACCTGTTCAGCTTTGCTGAAACTGATAGTATGAATCGAATGAAACCGCAGTATCGAAAGATGCTGCGGTTTCTTTATTGGAACGAATATCCCGGACAATATCCCTATTCTTTTGAGAAGTAATTTGGTATAATGGGAAGAAAAGGAGTTGGTAGTATGAGCAATCATCAAAACTGTAAGTTAATTTATTTCCGCCAATATTCTGATTTCTGTTTTCAGGTAGGGGAAGATTTTACGGTCAGAGTTTCTGAGAATCAGGAGGGTCAGACAGAGATCATTGTGGGGTATTCCGGGATTTCACGCAAAATAGCCGTCTTTCAGCAATGTGCATTGGAGGTGTTCCGTGAGTTATCTCCTACCGACTGGATATGCGGGAGTTCGGGGTATCTCATATGGCTTTATCAACAAGGTCAGTGCATTATTTGTCAGAATATGGGTAACTTTCTCGAAAAAATACGAAAAAAAGTATTGACTTTATTTCTATATTGAGTTATAATGTAAGTGATTCTGTTGAGAAGCAGTTCAGATATGAAATTAAGGAGAGGTTCAGGTATGATTTGTAAAAAATGCGGAGCAGAGATTAAAAGCGAGGCGAGATTTTGCCCTAAATGTGGAGAGTTAGCGACAGCATCACCTTCACAATCAAACGTGTCCAATGGCGGTACAGCCAAAACTTTGAGTGCAAAAATTCAATCAAAGGCTTCGATTATTTCATCACTTTGCATTGTATTTTTTTCACTTAAAATGATTACATCAGGTTTTGATAAATACGGTATTAATTTTAGGGGTATCTTGCTTACGAGTTTGGTATGTTTTGCTATATGGCTTTATTGTACAATTTTGACTGTGAAAGAATTAAAAATGACCTTAAAAAGTAAGAAAAATCCACAGCATATGTGTCCGAAATGTCAGAAAGAAACACATCATAACAAATATGGTGTTTGTGATACTTGTAAGTTGGATTCCATTTCAGATGCCAAGTTTGCTTTGGTGAGTGATGTATTGTCTGCAATTTTATTCTTTATTGGAATAAGCACAATAAATAGATCTCGAGATACATTTTTGATCATGTTGATTATCATCTGTATTCTTAATGCACTGTGCATTCTGTCTGCAATCTATATGTATCCTGCCAAACTTGCAAGACGTACCGAGCATACCGCAGCAACCGCAATTTTCTGGTTGAATATCTTCTTTGGCTGGACATTCCTTATGTGGATTGTACTTATGATCTGGGCAAGCAACGGCAGAAGTGAAAAAACTGTAATCGTTCAGCAAAATGCAGTACCGCGAAAATTTACCCAAGAAAGCTTTGAGGAGTTGAAACGTCTGAAAGATATGGGTATGCTGACGGACGAGGAGTTTGAAGCAAAAAGAAAAGAGCTTTTGACAAGAATATAATGGGGGTATACATGAATAAGAAAATTTTTGCCGTAATATCGGCATTGACATTGGCGATATCAGGGGTACTGTGTGGATGCGGAGCAGACAGCAGTTCCCAGAAATCCAAAACTAAAAAGATTGTAGAAAATGATGCGAGTGATTTCAAATGGCGTGAATTTACTGCCGAAGAAGCTCCGGAAGTTCAAGGCGGTATTCTGATTACCGGATATGTCGGAGAAAGAACAGATGTTGTCATTCCGAAATCCATTCAGGATAAACCTGTTGTTGCGATTGATGATTATGCTTTTTGCCCTTACACTGAGGAAGATTTGACATATAACCATAGCGGCGATAATGATTTAGATCCTGAAGAGAAGCTTTTTGAACTTGCTGGAGCAGATGATTATGATACGTGGTACGAAAAAAATTCTGATGAGTCATTAGGATCAATGGCAGACATACAGTATGCATTTTATACTTACAGAGATGAATTGCTTCATAAATATCTTGAAGGTCATGAATCTGTGTCCGATATCCAAAGCATCATGATTCCGAATACTATTGAAGTGGTGGGAAAATTAGCTTTTGGTTTCTGTGACTCTTTGGAAACGGTTGAGGTATATGGTACGGATGAGAGTAAAACGCCGTCAGTTCAGTGCTACTATACTCCCTTTTTCAATAATTCCAAATTGAAATCGTTTAATTTTTACCTTGCATCAGAAAGAGGCTACGGTAATAATGATTTTTTTGAATATTGTACAAGTTTGGAAGATGTATATCTTTACCCAACTGATGAAGACTATGTAAGCCTGAATTGGCTGGAAGCACCTGAAAATATCAATTCCATTCACATTGCAGACGGAACAACAAGCCTGTCCGGTGTAAGCAGCAATCCGGATTCATATGATACTACTGATCCGGTTCTGACATATGGTAAATATTCGAATATCATATTTGAGAAGAGCGTTTCAGAAATTTATCTGCCGTCCAGTCTTTCTGATATTTCAAATCACACTTTCTGTACACACATATCTACAGAACTCAGTAAGCTTAAACGTTCAGAGATTGAGGAAATGGAGTGTCCTGACCACGCAAGCGTAATTGTGATTGCTCCCGAAGGTTCTTATGCAGAGAGCTATGCTAATGATCATGGCATAAGTTGTGTGAATTCCGAAGATGAGATCACAAAGAAAATGAGAGAAGCCCAGCAGACTAATCACCAAAAGCAATATGAAGAAGCCCTTGCACGTATGGAGATAAAAAAAGAATACCTTGCATTATATGAGGAAGAAAAAAATACGCAAACAGCTTCACAATCGGCGAAAGAGGCTGCTAATTCAGCTTTGACGGAATTAGACGAGTCAGGGTATGATGTGAGTGGAACTTATATTATCTCCTCTGATGAAACTAAAAATTTTCAGTGCAGTGATAGCATTTTGACTGATTTCAACAGAGTGATGTCTAATTATTTTCGTAACCTTGAAGCTTACGACTATTTTGTTGTTGTGAAAAACGGCAACTGCAATTATGCTGTTGTTCGTAATAGAAATCATACCGATATTGTCAAAACATACCCAGAAACAAAACTTTACAGAGGTAACAGTGAGTTCGAGGATTTTTTGCAAGAAGATTACAGCTATGAAGATTTGTATGCAATCTGTGTGGATGAAACAGAATACAACTGGAGAAATGCATATCTTGAACAGATTAACACAATCCCTACTAAAGCAGACATGGAGTACAGCCTCGTCTACATTGATAATGATGACATTCCGGAATTGATTATTGGCGATCCTGTGGATTCTGGAGCCGGCGGCGTGTACACATATAATAACGCTGATTCCGTAAAACTTACGGATTTAATGCTCAGATGTATCATGGATGGATATATCGAGAAAAACGGCACATTTGGAACATACTGGTGGTGGATCGGAGATGAAGGGTATGTCATTTATGAAATCCAAAACGGAACTGTCAATACGGTGCATTCTTTTTATGCGAATCGTAGTACCGGCGAAGATGTTTACAGCATTGATAATGAGACGGTAACGGCAGAAGAATACCAGCAAACATATGAACAATATTCCAGTCAGTTTACGGAAGTCACCTACTGTTCTTACGATGAGATCATGGAAAAACTCAATACAAACTCATAAAATAAAAGAGGTTAGGTGACATGAGTTTACGAATTTACAGAAGTGTTGATGAAGTACCAGAGGGTATTCGGGTAGTCATGAATAATAATTTGTTTTTTGATGCAAGAACTCTGATTAGAAATGATGCATTGGTACTGGATATATTGAAGTCTATCGATAAGGCTGTATACAATTCAGAATTGACGTTCATCGGAAGAACACTGGAGTTAGGTGCATTAAGTAAGTCAATGCTGAGTACAGGAACGAAAACTTTATTGAATATTATCAGTTACCCTGACAAGTGCTTTAATGTCGTTGAATGTGGAAATAATGCATTGAAGTTTATTCCGAAGTTAAAACAAGGACATATATTATGGGAGATGCCTGTTGTAGTGTGTAGGGACAAGCCTGAATGTGATATAGAGTATAGGGGTATACATTATACGGATTTTCACGAGTTTCTATCTAAGGTAGAGAAGGAAGAACGGCTTTAGCGGCATAAATTTTTTAATACATTGGCTCAGAACAGCTGCAAGTTTGCAAATTAAAAATAAAACCCTCGCTTCACCCTCAACAACAGAGAGCAGAAGCGAGGTTTTTATTTTCAGTTGATCATCTCATGCTCTTCCAGCCAGTCAGCCCACCAACATTCACGCTCGGTCAGAGACATATTTTCCCATTCTTCACGCCGCCTGTCGTATTCTCCTACCGTATAGCACACGTCATCAAATTCGCCGTAAACATATCTGTACTTAATCAGATTCTGGAACGTCGCATAATCAACGAGATGCCGATCGAGAGCTTTCATATTTCCATACGATGAAATGATTTTCTCCAGATGGCTTTCAAATTCATCATCAGGAGTCATAAAGAGTTCCGTGATAATTGCGGTGAGAATCGGTTCTTCAATTTTAAGGGATATGGAATGACCGTTTGTATTATCATTGTTGTCATAGTCGAACTTGACATTGAAGTTCCGTATCAGAGTTGCAATTTCACGGAGCGTTCTTGCAGAATATGTAAGTCTGGTCTTTCCGCCTGTAGCCAGATAATCCACGCTTACGTTGAAGTGGTTGGCAATATTCATGAGAATGACTGCCGTGGGTACGCTTTTCTGATTGATGTAGTTACGGATCGTTTTGGGATCAATGTCGATCTTGTCCGCCAGTTGGTTGATGCTGATTTCATGATCATGCAGCAGCTTGTTCAGCATATCCGAAAATTCCTTTTTCCATTCTTTTTCGTCAATGAGACGACCAGTATTTTCCATGTAAGTTTCTCCTTTCAGGTTTGAGGACTATTATCCCGGAGCGTAGGCTATTGACGGTATAAATCCTCTGTGATATAATAAAAATGTAGGAAACGGAAATATTATCCACAGTATTATGGAATATTTTCCTTTTTGTTTATTATACAGCAGACTGCTGTATTTGTCAAGAGTTTTTTGAAAGAGAGGAAAAACAATGTTGAATCACAAACATTACATGGAGATTGAGAATCTGAATCCGGAAATTGGATCAATGTTCCACGAAGGCGACAGTATCATCATACAGGAGAAAATTGACGGTGCAAACGTCAGCTTTCAGTATGACAGTGAAACGGATTCGCTGCAATGTTTCAGCCGCAACCAGATGCTTTCGGCTGAAAATACGCTGCGAGGTTACTATGACTGGGTGCAGAAGCTGGACAAGGAGCTTGTAAAGGCAGTTCTGGGTGATTCGCTCCGTATGTTCGGAGAGTGGCTTGTGAAACATACTGTCAAATACCCCGAGGAGCGTTACAATACGGTGTATTGCTTTGATGTTTTTGATATGGAGCAGCATTGCTGGCTGCCGCAGCATGAAGTGCAGCGTCTCGCAGAACAGCTTGGTCTGCACTATGTTCCTGTCTTTTATGAGGGTGCATTCACCTCTTGGGAGGATTACCAGCCGCTTGTAGGCAGAACTGAAATGGGCGGAGAGATTGGCGAGGGTATCGTCATTAAAAAGCAGAACGATCTTTCCGATGTTGCATATACCAAAATCGTACACAAGCGGTTTCAGGAGGTTCATAAAAAGGTTCGCCGCCGTATAGAAAGTCCGGAGGAGAAACGTGAAAAGAAACGTCTGGAGGAGCTTGCAGCAACAGTGGTAACTCCGGCGAGGGTAGAAAAGATTCTCTTCAAACTGGTGGACGAGGGCGTTCTGCCGGAGAATTTTTCTATGAAGGATATGAAAACGATCTATAAGGCACTTCCCTCTGCGGTGTATTACGACTGTATGAAAGAAGCTCCGGAAATCGTGAATCAGATCGAGAATTTCGGCAAGTTTTCCAACAGCGTTGCAATCAGACTTGCAAAGGAGATTTTACGGAAAAAGGATGAAAATAATGTATGAGTTTCAATTCGATGACGATGATTATGAGATGTATGATGTGATATACGCCGAAAATCCGATAAAAATATTGGTCGATGAGGAATTTGACAGAGATTGGTCTCCATCTGGTCGCAGACCTTATTATCAGATGAGAGGAAAGAGTATTTCAGAACAGCAGGCGTTTGAAATAATATGCAGGACAGATCGAATGTTTTCCCATTACGCATTAAACTTTGAAAACAGTATATGTTCCCTTAATTTTCATAACGACTGGTTTTTAGGCGATTATTTTTCGAGATACGGCTGGGTTCACCCTAATGGCATCATTGGTACTAATGGTATTACTTTGAAATACCCAACTGTTGATGAGTTTGCTCATGAATGGGCTGTTTATCTTCATAGTTTTCCGTTTCTTGATTTGATTATTGGCATTACATGGTGGGATGAAGTGTCTCCAAGAAAGTGGAAGATGCTGCGTGAGCGTTGCAAGAATAGAATGTTTGACGTTTCCAATGAAATGAAATACCTTGAGTATAATGACTTCTGTAATAATATTGAAGCAGGAATATGGGTGCATGACGGAAGAAT
The DNA here is from genome assembly GCA_017935865.1 of Ruminococcus sp. Classification (GTDB taxonomy): domain Bacteria; phylum Bacillota; class Clostridia; order Oscillospirales; family Ruminococcaceae; genus Ruminococcus. The sequence continues at coordinate 27,623 of JAGBGT010000011.1, forward strand.
CGAGATTATCGACAGAGAGCAGACTATTGAAGTTTAAAAAAAATACGAAAAGCTTTACGAGGAAAAAGACCATAGAATTTACTGTCATGAATACTATGAAGATTTTCAGCCGGATGTCACCACGCTGGAGTATCTGAAAAAATGTCTTTTGACATATGGAATCACAGATGCAGAAGAGTTTTTGAAGCAAAAGCTTCGACCTAATGAATTGGAGAAAATAAAGAAATATGGTTTAATACACAAGCAACCTGCACAATGATACTTGATTTTATAGGCATGAAGTGATATAATGCCATTAATAAGAAAGGAGCGATGAACCATGTTTCACAACGATTCAACCGAAAAGAGAATTGCCATATTTGAGGATACCATGCAGCTTTGCCGTGAAAACAGCAGGCTTTCTGATGCGATCTCACAGACGATTTCCGCTACGCAGTTTTATCCTGCACAGTTGATGCCTGCGTTTGACAAGGCGGACTGTTCCGGAGATACCGCCGTAACTGTCACAAAGGAGCGTACCTTTGAATCGGCAAAACGTCTGCATTCCCAACACCCGGATTGCAGAATTGCTGTTCTCAATTTTGCATCCGCTACCAATCCCGGAGGTGGTGTCACGAGGGGCAGTTCCGCACAGGAGGAGGCTCTGTGCCGCTGTTCTACCCTGTATCCCTGTCTGAATACCGATGAACTGTTCGGGAAGTTCTACAAGATGCACCGTAACAGAAAAGATCTTCGTTATACGGATACCTGCATTTACACGCCGGATATTACGGTGATAAAGTCAGATACCGCATTTCCGGAACTGCTGTCCGAAACCGAGTGGTTCAATGTGGACGTGGTCACCTGTGCTGCTCCGAATCTGCGGAAGATGCCGTATAATGCAATGAATCCCGGCAGTGCAGAGCCGATTCGTGTCAGTGATGCGGAACTGCTAAAGATTCACAAAAAAAGAGGAATACATATTCTGAATATTGCTGCTGCCAATCATGCGGATATTCTCATTCTCGGTGCATTCGGCTGCGGAGCATTCCGCAACGATCCGAGTATTGTTGCCCGTGCATACAAAGAAATTCTTCCCGATTATATCGGGTATTTCAAGGCAATTAACTTTGCCGTATACTGTCCGCCGAATGATTTGAGTAATTACAATGTTTTCAGGAATATGCTTGACAGGGCGTGAAGGGTAAATTGCAAATCCTGTTTTGAGATGAATTTATGGGTTTAGACTTTAACTGAGGAGGCGACTTCCAAGTAATGAATAGAACGATACTTGAAAGATTATCAGAGATCGAACGCAAGGAGCATATACGGATAATCCATGCAGCCGAATCAGGCAGTTATGCGTGGGGATTTTCGTCCGTTCAAAGCGATCATGACATACGATTTGTATATGTCAGACCCTTGGAATATTATCTCAGGCTTGACAAGACACAGGATGTGATCGAGTACCCAGAATCAGATAATATTGACATTATTGGCTGGGATCTGAAAAAGGCATTAAAGCTGGTGTATAAATCCAATCCCACTATTTTTGAGTGGAGTCGTTCTCCTATCGTTTACAGAACCTCTCCACAGTGGAAAGAAATCAGCAAGATTCTGAATGATTATTTCCAGTCGGCAAGCGGCTTGCATCATTATCTGAATGCTGCTAAACATAATTATTTGGATTATCTGCAAGATGATATTGTTCGTATCAAGAAGTATTTTTATGTCATCAGACCGATTCTTGCCTGTAAGTGGATTCTTGAAAAGCAGGAGACTCCCCCGATGATTTTTTCGGAATTATGCCAGTGCGAAAACGATCCTCTGATTTTAAAGGAGATACGACAATTGCTCGATCTAAAAATGAATCATCCTGACGTTCTGCAAATCAAACGCATAAATAATCTGAACGCATACATAGAGCGAAATATATCTGAGATACAAAATTTTCTTATAGATATGCCGTCAAGCTGCGATAAGGACTGGAACACGCTGAACAGACTGTTTTTCAGTATTGTGACTGATGCCAAAACTGTCAGGTAACTTCTGAGCATTTTAGTTCTGTCGGCATAAACATATTCGCAAGCTGTTTTGCCCGGAAAACGCTCAGATTCCGCCTGAGATGCCCGAAAATGGGTATCTCAGAAGCTTTGAAACCGTCAAGAACGTGTCTGAAAATCCGACTGTTTTTCGGCTCGGTTTATCACAATAAAATGCAGTTTCCAAAAAGGGGGGTACTTTTATGATTTTTATCACCGGAGATATTCACGGCAGCTATGATATTCATAAATTCAGCACCAGTGTTTTTTCAAAGCAAAAGGAGCTTTCACGCTCGGATTATATGATCATCTGCGGAGATTTTGGCTTAGTCTGGAGCAATTCCGCCGAGGAACACTACTGGCTGAAATGGCTGGACAGTAAGCCGTGGACGACTTTGTGGATTGATGGAAACCATGAGAATTTTGATTTGCTGAAAGAATATCCTGTCGAGGAATGGCACGGCGGTCAGGTGCAGAAAATCACGGAGAATATCATCCACCTGTGCCGAGGCAGCGTATTTGAACTGGAGGGCAGGAAAATCTTTGCGTTTGGCGGTGCGGAGAGCCACGATAAGGAGTACCGCAAGCTCGGATGTTCCATGTGGGTGGAGGAGATGCCGAGTGCGGAGGAAATGGAGCAAGGCAGAAAGACTCTTGATGCTCTGGGCTGGCAGGTCGATATTATCCTGACCCATTCCCTTTCCACGCATATTCAGACGAACCTGTTCAAGGAGCTTGACTACGGCAGAAACGCTCTGACCGACTACTTCGATGAAATCGATGCCAGATTGGATTATAAGCTCTGGTTTTCCGGACATTATCATGTTTCCAAGAGATATGACGACAGACACTACCTGATTTACAACGATATTGTACAACTGACCGATGCAGGATTCTGCAAAATCCTGTAATAATAGCGTATCTATATTTGCTATATTTAATTTGAGTTTTACTAAATCTGTTATCAGTCTTTCTTTCGCCGTTTTGATCGAGTCCTCGGATAAATACTGCGATGAGATGACAGCCATTATCATGGATTGCTGCAAGGAAGAAGCGGCAAAGGATTTTGTACCGCAGATACGATGGGGTATGATCGTCATGCCCGCAGAGAAAACCGTACAGCTTCTGGACAAGGACGGTGCGGCGGTGCAGTTTCACAGAAGATTCAAATTGATAAAAAATTCATATTTTTAATATTGCAGTTCATCCTGCCGAGCCTATTTTGGTTTGGCAGGATTTTTTTGTCATATATTTTGAGAATTTTCGCAGTGGTTTGTACCATATTTTATTCCCACAAAAGTACTTTCAAATCTTCTGTTTTACTCCCACACTCCTAATGTCATTTCGGTTGAACATCAGGATAATCCAAGTAAAGAAAAGACGAAAGTCAGATAAAAAACGAGATATACAGTCGTGAAACTGGTGCGTAGAGATGAAAGTAAGAATAGCGATTGGTTTGGAAACGTTTATGTTACCATGAAAGGCACAATCCAAGATTAACCAAGCGATGCAGAAAAAATATCGGCTTTGCAAGTCGTCACTTTATGTTTTTGAGATGTGATTAATTAAGCGATTGTAAATCAATCACAAACTCGATTTTGCTTCAGAAAATCCGCACGGTGTGCCATTTACGGCTACACTGCCGGAAGAAAAAGCAAAAAAGTCAAAGATGCTAAGAACTTGTTCTCATAGGATATTGCACGCATCTTTTCGGCAAATTTTACTGATTGCTGCGTTGAAAAAGCTCACCATACGTCAGTATGCTTTCGCTTTTTCGCCTTGCACTCAGTAAAATTATGCTCGAAAGTCTACGCACAAATCCTATGAGAACAAGTTCTAAAAAGATGGGAGTGAGAAAGAATGTCACAAAATTTTTTCGGTCGGCTCGCAGAAACAGAACGCTTCATGTTGTCAGAATCTCCGGAGGATAGAGAGCAATATGGCAAACTCAGATTTACTGCTCTCGGAGCAATGAAAGCGGCAGTGCATTCCTGCGTATGGTGCGATACGGAGAAAACAAGACAGATGATGCGGTATATTGACAGAAGGTCAGTGGAAGCCGCAAAGCTGTCGGGTATTTCGCCGAATACTGTCCGCAGTGCGAGAAGCAAGGCTTCGCAGCGGTTATACCGTATGTTTGGGGATGATGTTTTTGAGGGTATCATCTGTGGCGATGAGAAGATCTGCAAGCGTACAATCACGATTGCAAAGGCTTTGACAAAGGGGTATGACAGGCTTGAGAACTTCGTTCCTGATGCGGTACTTCGCCATGTTGAAGAAAGAAGCTGCTGCAATGAAAAGCAGTATGAGCTTTCTGAAATACAATCAGAGCTTACATTCCTCAGAAGTTATAACCAGATTCGTATGAAGAACGTTATGAATGCCCTTGATACGGACAAGCTGGCATATATTTTCAGCATACTGAAACCGAGTTTGCTGACTTATGGGGAAGATGCTTCGGTGAATATGCAGAAGCTGCGTTTTCTGAGCAAAATCATGTAGTCTACAATTGAATAGCATGGAGGACGGTATTCTGCCGCAGAGAAGTGACAACCTCCCTAAAAAATGTTGGTTCGGTCAGCCGGAGCGAAGCAGACAGAAATTGACCCGGGTGTGTATATGGCAATCTATACATAGCATACTTGTCGGGGAGAAAATGCCTAAGCTGCTCCTCATTAAGCCTAAGTTCTGATGAATATGGTTAAAAAACTGGCGGAGGCAGACTGGTCTGATACGCAGTATCGGACGGAACAGCATAAATCCGGGAAACCAGATGCAGTGAGGGCGGTCTGATCACTGTTAAGGTGCTGGTGATATTGTATCACGGCTCATAGATTTGAACGGCTCTGCAAGAACGGAAACCTCATGAAAAAGTGGGTCAATTCCAGCGGAGAAAGAGTTTTCCCGTGCTTTTTTGCCACGGGAAAGCTCTGACCAGATACAGAAGCGTTTCCTAATCCCCTATGGGTCATTTGAGTCATTCAGATGTATGCATCACAGTTTATAAAAGTATAGTTTTATGAACTGTTTCAAAGAAGTGAAAAATCCGTATATAAAAGTCAAGATCATGGATTATGAACGTTCAAAAAACAACATGGACAATTATAGTCTTATTGGAGGTCATATGAAATGGAGTACAGAGTTTACGGATATGCACGGGTATCCAGTAAGGAACAGAATGCGGACAGACAGATTCAGGCTTTGATGGATTTCGGAGTAGACGAGCATAACATCATAGTAGATAAGAAATCGGGTAAGGATATGAAGCGTGAGGGATATGCTTCTTTGAAAAATTTTATCCTGAGAAGCGGCGACACGCTTGTAGTAAAGGAGCTTGACCGTCTGAGCAGAAGCAAGGCGGATATCAAGAAAGAGCTGGAGTATTTCAAGGAACATCACATTCGTGTGAAAATTCTTGATATTCCTACCACTCTTGCAGATTTTTCCGCAGATCAGGAATGGATTATGGATATGATCAATACCATTCTCATTGAGGTGCTTGGCAGCATTGCCGAGGCGGAACGTCTTAAAATCAGACAGAGACAGCGTGAGGGCATCCATTCCGCAAAACTACGAGGTGTGAAGTTCGGCAGACCTCGGGCTAAAAAGCCTGACAACTGGGATAGTGTCATGGAAAAAGTAAACAGGGGTATCATTCGTCCCATAGATGCGATGAAAGAACTGGGGCTGAAAAAGGGTACTTATTATAATCTTATCAAGAGACATTCTGATTGATTCATATCAGTCAATTCCAATTCATAGTATTTAAACAGAAAACAATATTCTCCGTGAATGAGAAAAGGAGGTCATCATGAATACATATCATTTTGTGAACAATCCGGTTGCCAAGAGCGACATGAACAGACTGATCAAGAAGCTGGAACAGGTGATTGCAGGTTCATTTGCAAGACAGATGAAAACGCATACTGAAAATGACAACTCTGTCGTGATCATCAATAATTTTGTCAGGGCAGAAGAACGTGTAAGCTAAGCATAAATGTTCCATAATCTGCTCACACGCTTTGTCTGTGTGTGCAGATTATTACCATGTTAAGGAGATAAAAATGATGAAAAATGTAGTTGCATACTGCCGTGTATCTACTGAAAAGGAAGATCAGCTTCACTCCTTTGAAGCACAGAAATCATTCTTTACGGAATATGCCAGCAAAAATGACTATAACCTCATTCGGATCTATGCTGACGAGGGTATCACGGGTACGTCAACGAAAAAGAGAGCAGAGTTCAATCTGATGATGGAAGACAGCAAAAAGGGTATTTTTGAGTGCGTACTCGTAAAAGATGTTTCAAGACTGGCTCGTAATACATATGATTTTCTGAAAAGTATCCGAGAACTGAAAGCCCGTAATATCAACGTCAGATTCATCACTGCAAATATGGAATCATTAGACGGAGGTGAGTTTACGTTAACCGTACTTGCGGCAATGGCACAAGAAGAATCTTCTAATATGTCCAAGCGTGTCAAGTTCGGTAAGAAAATCAATGCCGAAAAGGGCAGAGTTCCCAACTTGTGTTACGGCTATATCAAGACCAAAGGCGATTATTTCAATTTGCAGATCAACGAGACGGAAGCAGAAATTGTCAAGGAGATGTTTGACTTGTATGTCAATCAGGGGTATGGTTCTCATAAAATTGCCAAGCTGATGAATGACAGAGGATTAACGAGTTTAAGAGGTGTTCCATGGAGTACGACGGCAGTCAGCAGAATTCTGAAAAATAAGCTGTATGCAGGGTATGTGGTCAACGGAAAGAGTGAGATCAAAGATTTTATCGAAAAAACACGCACCAAAAAAGATGAGGGCGAATGGATAGAAATCCATCGACCTGAACTGCAAATCGTTCCCCTTGAGCTATGGGAAAAGGCGCAGAATGTCAACAAATCCAACAACAGCGGATTGGAAATGACCATTCATAAAAAACGCAGCAATAAGCACTTATTCAGTACGCTGATAAATTGCGCCTGCTGCGGTTATTCGTTCAGACGAAGCAGTGAAAAAAGAAAAAGCGGCACACGTATCGTATGGCGGTGCAGTGGTCGCAATCATCATGGTGCAGGGTTTTGCAGCAATATGACAACGATCCCGGAGAGTGAGCTGATTGAAAATATTGACGGATATTTTCTTTCGCTGATCAAGGACAAGCAGAAGATGATCGACAGTATGATCAGTCAATACCGGAAAAAGCAGAAAAAGAGCCCGGCTGCTGCACTTTCTTCTCAGCTTGAAGTGCTGAAAAACAAAAAGCAGAAGCAGATACAAATGTTTGAGAATGATATTATTTCCATTGCAGAACTGAAAGAGCGTACAGCAGCCATAGACAGGCAGATCGCTCAGATCAGACTGGAACTTGACAACGCAGAGAGTCCGGAGGATATTGAAAAAAAGTTACACCAGCTTTATTGTATGCTGTCGGAGAATTTCAGTAAATATTCATCTGTTGCAAACATGACCAATGCTGAACTGAAAACGCTGATCAAAGCCATCATTGCGGATGAAAACGGGAGGATTCAAATTGAGCTGAATTATTAGATTTAATAAATTCCCTTTTGATACGTCCATACATAAGGACGTAAGCGAACGGCTGAAAATAGAGGATATTTCCCTGTATAAGCAGGTGAAAGCCGTTCTGGAAATAAATAAGCAGGAGCGCCATATTCGCGGCGGACTTGCAACAAAGGAAAAGTACAGCCGTCTTGCGGAAATAAGAAAAAGAGCTGATAAATTCTGAGGGCGATGCCCGGTTTTGCAAAAAAACTGGAATCAGCATCAGAGCCTGTTCAGTATCCCGGCGCGTAATTACGCATGGAGATACCGAACAGGCTCTTATCACAAAACACCGACCTGCCCAGTATCTTCCTTGAAGCTATCCGTGGGCAGCATCGATGCTTTATAGATTTCCGCCACTTGAAGAAAGCCTTGTGCAAATCGCCGTTTACTATATTTTATGCAGTTTGAGCAAAAATGAAACATGGAAATTCGTAGCAAATTATGTTGTAATTTTGTAATAATTTTTCCGGATTGTTCTCTGATTGAAATAATGCTGTTATTGTATTTTGCGGTTTTTCGCTGTATAATAAGGTCATGGAAGAAGAAAAGAAATTTTGATGCCATTGGTACACTTTCTGAAAATCCGTCTCCGGAGATGTTTCGGGGACGGATTTTTATCGTTTATCATAAAAACTTTATCGTGAAAATTGAACATACAGTTCCTTTTTTAGCAGAATATATTGTGCAAACATATAATAATTAATGTTAAACGATAAAAATCTGTTGACAAACGAAAATATCTGTGATATTATATAATCACACCAGGGGAAACATCCCGGAAATAATTGGAGGAAATAATTATGAAAAATGCAAACGTAAAGAAGATCAACACGGTGGGCAAGGTAAGCCGTATCGTCCTCACCGTTTTCAGAGTTTTTGCGATAATCGGCATTGTCGGCTGCATTGTGGGCGCTGTACTGGGAGGCATTGCCGCAGCGTATGTGCCGAAGGATGCGGTCAAGGCGGATATTTCCGTGAACGGATCAGTTGTCATTGACGACGAAAAGATCCCGTCTTTTTTCTCAAAAGGGCTTATTGATCTGGAGGAGACCGACGTCAAATTCGGCTTTGGCAATTTCAATATCAAGATGCTGGTAGATGAGATCAAAGAGGACAACGTAAACGGCTATACAATTGACGGAAACGCTTCTTTAAACGACAGCACTATGCTGATGCTTGGGATCGTAGGCGTCTGCGTCGTCGGAGCTATCGGCAGCGGAATTATGCTGGTCGTTATTATTTTCGGCGGAAAGCTCGCAAAGGCTCTCGAAACCTGCAATTCCCCCTTTGAGGAGAAAGTGCTCAGAGCGATGAAAGGCTTTGCTTTCTCGCTGATACCTGTAGGCGTTATTGTTCTCTTTGTAGACGGCGCTATTGGTCTGACGACGGCATTTGTTGTTGCCGCGATCATTCTCTTCACTTTCGTTTTCAAGTACGGCGCGGAGCTTCAGCAGGAGTCTGACGAGACGGTTTAAGGGGGAAGATTCATGGCAATTATAGTGAGGCTCGATCGGGTCATGGCAGACCGGAAGATCAGCCTGAACGAGCTTAGCGAGAGAGTGGGAGTCAGCAATGTCAATCTTTCCAAGCTGAAAACGGGGAAAGTGAGCGCGGTGCGATTTTCGACACTTAATGAGATATGTAAGGTGTTGAGCTGTCAGCCTGGTGATCTGCTGGAGTTTTCGGGCGGCGAGGAGTAATCGGCGCAGCCGAAAAAACGGGATTCCAAAGGGACATTGTCCCTTTGGAATCCCGATGTTTATCGGCTTCGCCGATTTGGGGCACTGCCCCAAACCCTGCCAGAGGCGCTGCCTCTGGACTCTGCAAAAGGGGCATTGCCCCTTTTGAAACCCGATGTTTATCGGCTGGGGTTATTCCTCCCCGATTTTTTTATTAACAAACCTCGGTCTTATCTTCGAGTACATAATTTTCTGCTCGCTGTAAAGCCCATGATAGCCTGACAGCATATAGCTGACCGCGCACACCAGAATATAGACGGTAATTCCCTTTCCCCCGAAAAGCTCGATACTCAGCAGTATCGACGCCACGGGACAATTCGTTACGCCGCAGAAGAGCGCCGTCATTCCCAGCGCCGCGCCAAGTGAACAGTCAATGCCGAAAATCGGCGATATTACACTGCCGAACGTCGAGCCGATGAAAAATACCGGGAAGATCTCCCCTCCCTTGAAGCCTGAGCTGAGGGTGACCGCCGTGAACAGCAGCTTCAGCAGAAACGCCCCGGCAAACGGTATCTGGCTGAATGACGACATTATCATCGCTCCGCCTGTGCCGTTGTAATCCCGGTTTCCCACAAGAAGCGTCAGCAGAACGACTACAGCTCCGCCGACAGCCGCCCGGAGCGCGCCGATCTTGATTCTGCCGAAGAGCCGCTTTGATATGCCGAGAACCATGCAGAATATCACGCTGAGTAAAGCACACAGCGCGCCCACGGCTGCCGTTTTTAGATACAGCAGCGGCGAGATGTCCGGAAGCTCCACCGCCATGGCAAGGGGAGAGCCTCCCAGCAGCGACGCTATATAGCTGGCGGTGAGCGCTGCCGTCACACAGGGAACTATCGCCGAATAGTAGAAAATCCCCACGCTTATGACTTCCATAGAAAAGATTGCCGCTGTAACAGGCGTCCCGAAAACAGCCGCGAACATGGCGCTCATGCTGCACATGGTCATGATGCGTTTGTCGTCGTCGTCAAATTTCATTATACGTCCGCTGAACGAGCCGAGAGCCGCGCCGATCTGCAAAGATGCTCCCTCCCGTCCGCTTGAACCGCCGCACAGGTGGGTGAGGACGGTCGATACGAATATGCAGACGGCGTGGCGGATACCCATTTTTTCGTTGTCCCGGACGGCGAGGAGCACAAGGTTAGTGCCCTGATCGTGGCTGTATCGCAGGACTTTATAAAAAAGGGCAATGAAAGCTCCTGCGGCAGGCAGAAGAAACAGCAGCCATGGATGCTTTATGCGCAGACCCTCCGCGCTGTCCGAGCAGAAGTGGAAAAATGCGCCGGCAAGTCCGATGATGCAGCCGGTCAGTATGCCGATAACGCTCCATTTCAGGAAGCTTTTTGTCTCCTTGAACAGGTCGCTGCCGGTGATAGTTTTCCGGATAGCCATATCAGTTCAGTGTAACAGGCAGCCCGTTGATCTCGATCGTCGGGTCGTCGATGTCGATGAGCAGGCAGCGTCTGCCCTCAAATACGCTGGTGCGCACCTTGTCGGCAGCGTCGGGCTTGATATTCACGGTTATCCCCGGGGACGTCAGAACAGTCTTGTTTTCGATAAGATTAGTCACAGTAAGCGGCACGTCTCCGCAGTATTTTTCATAGACCGGGTCTGTCATGACAACGCGCTCCTGCGGTATGCCGATATCGCTGAGGATGTTCTTGAGCTGGGTGTTGTCGATAACGGCTTTGTCCGTGTCGTCCTTGCTTTCCTCAGCCACCTCCTGGAGCTTTTCGTTGACGCTTTTTATCACCATGTAGTCCAGGTCGTCGCCCACAACGCTTTTCAGGATATTCTGAAAGCTTATTTTTTCGCTGGCTGCGGACATAATAAAGGTGCAGCCGAGAACGTCCTCCACCAGGGAGGTATTAGGCTTTGCCGCCTGCTTCATGTAGCACATAACGTGGTTTATGTCGCTGCTTCTGTTGCTGAAAACCGGGTAGAGGAAGCCCTCGGAGGGCGCTCTGTTGATGATAAGCTCTGTGTTCAGCTTTTTCGTAATCTCATTGTTGGAGCTGTCGAAAACGAAGCCGTCCTTTGGGGTGCTCACCGGGCAGAATGCCGTAAGCAGATAGCGGTAGACCTCGTCCTCGCCGCCGGAATACTCGTCATTCTTGTCCTTGCGGCGGATAGTATAGCGGCAGTAGGCGGTTATGACGGCATATGGACCCTCGTGGCAGAAGGTATTGGAAATATGGTTCATGAAGTTTTCGCAGAGCAGCTCGTCTTTCAGCTCGGAGCGCAGAAGCGAGTAGAGCATTTCCTGGGGCTGTCCCTCTTCGTAGGCTTCGTTGGGGAACTGGTATTCGCAGAAATTCTTGCCCACGTTGGTATTCAGCACTTTTTTCAGGGTCTCCTCGTATACGTCGTGCTCTTCCGCCTCCATGGTGATACAGGAGCTGGTTTTCATGCAGCGGACGTTTTTATCGGCGTCGATAAAGCCGGTGAGGATGCGGTCCATGACGAAAAATCCGCTTTTGTCTGAAAAATTCTTTTTGATCTCAGCAGTTTCTTTCTTATTCATTTTATACTCTCCTTATTTATATGATGCGGTGCTGATGCACTGAACAGGCTCTAAAAACCTCTTTTGACAAAAATCAGCTATGCGCGGAATTTGCCGCGTCAAGCCCTTTCGGAGTGCGTCAGCACGCCTTCAAGGACTTTCCTTGCAACTTCCGCACCTATCTGATTTTTGCCTGACCAAACAGGTTTTTAGAGGCTGCCTTAAAAAGCTGAACACACCTATTATATCATAAATCTTCTTTTTTGTCCAGACTTAACTTGACATTCCCTGCCTGCCGTGCTATAATATGAAATGTACGAAAGTTTGTCCGAGTGCGGATAATAAATTTCAGTTATGGAGAAATAAAATGAAAAAAATAATTCGTGCCTGCGTGAAGATACTGCCCAAGGGCTTACAGGAGATATATTTTAAATATGAGGACAAGTGGCTGTACCTGTTTTTCGGTGTCCTTACGACTGTTGTCAGCTTCATCACCGCCGGAGTCACCAAGTTCGCAATGGAAAAGGCTGGAGCAGGGGAAACGCCTGTCAGCCTGGTCAGCACCCTCGTTTCCTGGGTGTGCGCCGTGACGTTTGCCTACCTGACTAACCGAGCCTGGGTCTTCGACTCTACCGCAAAGGGCGGAAAAGCGATCATGAGCGAGGCGATATCGTTCTATGGCGGAAGAGTTTTCACGCTTCTGGTAGAGCTTGTCATCATGTGGCTGGGCTACTCGATCATCGGCAAGAAGCTCTTCTCAGACAACGAGACTGCCAAGAACATTTCCTACTGGGTATCGAAGATCGCCGCAAATGTTGTGGTGCTCATCCTTAACTATGTGATAAGCAAGCTTTTTGTGTTCAGGAAAAAGGACAAGGATAATGGCTGATACTGTCAGGATCGGCGGCGTGGAGATAAAAAAGACGGCGATCCTTGCGCCTATGGCAAGCGTTGCCGACAGGGCGTACCGGCTCATATGCAGGGAGTTCGGGGCAGCCGCCTGCGTCAGCGAAATGGTCTCGGCAAAGGGCATCTGCTACAGCGACAGGAAAACGGCTGAGCTGTGTACCGTAACTCCGGGCGAGCGCCCCATGGGAATACAGCTTTTCGGCTGCGAACCGGAGTTCATGGCGCGTGCCGTGGAGATAGTTCTGGAATATTCTCCGGATTTTATTGATATAAACATGGGCTGCCCGGTGCCGAAGGTTGCCGGAAACGGCTCAGGCTCAGCGCTTATGAAGGACGTCGGGCTGGCTGCGGCTGTTGCAGAGGCTGCTGTGAAGGCTGCCGGGAACGTTCCGGTGACTGCTAAGATCCGCAGCGGCTGGAGCGGCGATTCCGTCAACGCGGCGGAGGTCGCAAAGGCACTGGAGGCTTCCGGAGTGGCGGCGGTAGCTGTCCACGGCAGAACGAGAGACCAGTTCTACAGCGGATCGGCGGATATTTCGGTGATACGCGATGTGAAAAATGCCGTGAAGATACCCGTTATCGGAAACGGTGACGTGACCGGCGCAGGATCGTGCCTGAAAATGTACCGGGAGACCGGCTGCGACCTTGTCATGATCGGCAGGGGCAGCTACGGAAATCCCTTTGTCTTTGCGGAGATAGAGGCTGCCGTGGACGGCAGGGAATACGTTCCGCCAACGGTGGAGGAACGTATGCAGGTGATGCTCAGGCATATCAGGATGATCGTCGAAATGAGCGCAAAAACCGAGCCGTTCGCCATGCACGAGGCGAGAAAGCACGCGGCGTGGTACATGAACGGCGGCTACGGTTCGGCAAAATTCCGGGCGAGATGCTATCAGCTTTCTTCTTACGCGGAGGCGGAAAACCTGGCGGATGAGTTCATAAATCTGCAAAGTGGCAGAATGCACAAAAAAAGTGCGGAAATTTCGTTGGATTAGACAAATGGCTGAAAAATCACGAAATATTGCGGAAAATACGGATGTCGACGAGAATAAAGCACAAAAAATCAGTAGAAAAGACAAAATGGCAATTGCAATTATAAAGATTCTATGATATAATTGATTTGAAACGAAAAAAGAGGAAGATGTATGCGGTCTCACAGGGAAGAGACCGGAAAAAGGAGATATAATGAAGTACAGATCAGTACGTTTCTTTGCAGCCCTTGCGGCAGGCGCACTGATGTTTTCGGCTGCCGGATGCGGCTCGAGAACAGTAGGCAACCTGGTGACAGGCAATGAAATGCTCGGGGATGCAGCGAAAAATACCACGGTAGACGAACAGGTACCAGAGGTATCTGTTCCCACAGAGCCTTCCACGGATGCTCCGGCAGATAAGCGCGTACACGTTATCGCTGCCGGCGATAACCTCATCCACTACTCGGTCTATAAGAACGCCGAGAGACTTGCCGGGCCGGGGGAAAATTACGATTTCAAGCCGATCTACGAGAATGTCAAGTACCTGATCGAGGATGCCGATCTGGCTATCCTTAATCAGGAGACCATCATAAGCCAGAGCAACGAGGTGAGAGGCGCAAACGGCGGCGCACTGCTGTTCAACTCCCCTCCGGAGGTCGCCGACGCCGTTATTGACCTGGGCTTTGACGTTTTCACAATGGCGAACAATCATCTGCTGGATTTCGGCGCTTCCGCCCTTGAAGAATCCATTAATTTCTGGAACAATAAGGCGGCGGAGAACGACCTGACGGTGCTGGGAGCATACCTTAACAGTGAGGATGCCGATAATATCCGGATACGCGAGGTCAACGGCGTGAAGATCGCCTTTCTTGCCTATGCAGAGCATATAAACGGATTTTCTATCCCTGCGGATTCGCCGCTGGTGGTAAATATGACCTGGCAGGAGGACGTTATTGAGCGGCAGATCAAAGAAGCAAGCGAGCTGGCTGATGCCGTTATCGTTTCGGCGCACTGGGGCGTGGAGGACACCACCGAGGTCTCGGAGGACAGGATCACGCTCGCCAATAAAATGGTGAACTGGGGTGCGGATGTTATCCTGGGCTGCCATACGCATACGGCGGAAACGATGGAGTGGATCACCCGTGAGGACGGCACAAAGGGCTTTGTTTTCTATTCTATGGGAAATTTCATCTGCTGCCAGACCGACAATTTCAACCTGGTAGGCGAGATGCCCGATTTCGATATCGTCATCGACGGCGAGACCGGCGAGTGCCGGCTGGAGGACGTGGGAGTTATCCCCAACATCATCCACTACGAGATTGGCGACTTTGATAATCTGGCTGTGTACCCCTACAGCAAGTACACGGAGGAAATGGCGAACAACCACGGTATTCCGTATGCTGTGCCGGCAGGATACTATAATTATTTTAGCTGGGATATTCTCAACGAGATAATCAACAACGCTATTCCTCAGGAATTCCAGAAGCTGGATAAATAAGGAAAATAATTCACAATTCATTAATAGTTAGCTTATCACGGCTATTTGGGAAATTTTTTCCGTTGTGCAAAACGCGCAAAAAATGCCCGAGCTGTTTATATAAAACACCAAAAAAGAATATAACCTATTTACTTTTTCGGAGACCTGTTATATAATAAAATCATGAATAAATATAGGAATTGGGATCTAATCTCATCACGGCAGTGTGATGCGTCTTATGGTGAGACCGCTGCGGTGCGGAGGGTCATCATCCACCGCCGGGATTTGTTCATGCGCGGATTCACAGGTCAGCGGTCGGGAATGCCGCAAATTAAGACATGATATAATAAAAGGGGCACAAGTTCCTTTGTTATATAACAATTCATGAAGAAGGAGGAAAAAACATGAAGACAAAAAAGATAGTCACAGGAGCAATGGCAGCAGCAATGCTCTCACTTTCCATCTGCTCACTCATGCCCGCAGCGGCTGCCGGCGAAACAGTGCAGATATCCGTTAGCAGCACAGAGGCTGAGGCAGGAGGGCAGTTTACAGTGGAGGTGTCACTGGCTGACATTCCGACAACCGGTATACAGGTTCTGAATTTCTCACTTGATTACGATGAGACAGTTCTCACAATCGACAAGGTAGAGGCAGGCAAGATTACCGACAACGGAGTCGGCGGAAGCGATCCATCAACCGTTGCACTCGACAACTTCAACAGCATTATCGACAATACAAAGGGTCTTGCAGCTCTTATGTGGACAACATCCCTCGAGGATTCCACTTACTGGCTGAAGGGCGAGGGAGTATTTTGTACGGTAACAGGTACTGTTGCAGCAGGCGCAGCGGACGGCGAGTATAAAATCAACATCGTTCCTACAGAACGCGAAACTTCTACCGGTTCAGGCGTAATGAACGACGAGATCGACTGCGGTTACCTCAAGGACGGCAAGAAGGTTCCCTACGGCGTAAGCCAGACGGCAGGAACTGTAAAGATCGGCAAGCAGACTACAACAGGCGGTGTGTCAAATCTCAGAGGCGACGCTAACGTCGACGGCGTAGTAGATATTGCTGATGCAACTCTCGTTCTTCAGGTGCTGGGCAACGGCGACAAGTACAAGTTGTCAGAAGCCGGAGCAAAAAATGCAGACGTTGCAGAGCCTGCAGGAATTACTGCTCTTGACTCACTGGAGATCCAGAAATACGACGCTAAAGTGATCGATAAGCTGTGATCGGTCAAATGCTCAAAGATTATCTGATTTGTCCCCCTTACAAAGGAATACAAACCCAATTTATAAGTTATTAATAGGCGTAAAAACCTAAAAGAAAGGAATTATTACAAATGAAGAAACTGATTTCTGCAGCTTCAGCACTGGCGATGGCTGCATCAATGGTAGGCGCAGCTGTTCCTTTTGCAACAGGTGCTGCTGACGCAAGCAAGGGCTTCGAGCTTAGAGTTTTCGAGAACCCTGACGGCACAACACCCAGCACAACGATCACTGCTGACCAGATCGCAGCAGGCGACGTTACTATCCCTGTCGGCGTATACCTCGTAGAGTCTGCAGCAGATTCACAGGGCATCTCCGCAATGTGGACTGTTAACTCCAAGGACGGCGACGCTACAAACACAAACGTAACTTTCACAAGCCACAATGTTGGCACAAAGTACTTCGATGAGCCCCGTATTGTAACAACCGATAAGGATTACAAGACGGATATGATCATTGGCTTCGCAGGCACACTTTCTTCCGGAAGAGTTGGCGTTACATTCACAGCTCACGGCCGCGGACAGTACGGCGTTGATACAAAGCAGGATACATGGGGAATCGCTGACCGCGCATACGGTTCAGCTATCTGGACAAAGCCTGCTACATCCGGTTACACATGGACCGGCAGCACATCCGATGCTTTCCCGATGTTCGTTTTCGACGTAACATTCAAGAAGGGCACACCGGCTGGTACTTACAGCATTGATTTCCTTGATCAGCTCAAGACAGGCAGCACAGAGATCTGGTCTACAATGATCGAGAGCTCTACAAACTACAATCCTACTGCCGGCAACCTCAATCTCAAGAACCTTGAGATCAAGATCGAGGGCGAGTCTGTTCCTCCTACGACAACAGCTACACCCCCTGTAACAACGGCTACACCTCCTGTTACAACGGCTGTTACACCTCCTGTTACAACAGCTACACCTCCTACAACAACAACTCCCGGCGAAGGCGATCCCTGGCAGAACGATCCCATCAACAAAGACTTCAAGATCGTTGGCGAGGTATGCAAATACGATGAAGACTGGAACAGATCTACAGAATACAAGCCCGGCGATACTGTAACAGTAGAGTTCATCCTCCAGGATTCACTGAACAAGAAGGCAACAACTCTTGCTGCTATCCCGCAGACAGACGAGGCATTCAATAAAGCAGGTCTTAAGCTTGAAATGACAGATAACCTCGATTATACTTCTGATCCGAAGGCAAACTGGACTCTTACAGGTGAGACATACTACTGCTACAGAATGGACAGCGCACAGGATCCTACCGGTTTCGCGGAGGGCGAGGCAATCATCTCCTTCAACGTAGAGCTTCCTGCTGATCTGGCACCCGGAGATTACGTTGTAGATATGTACAGATTTACTGTTGTTGAGCAGACAGATCCTAAGGTTGCATTCAGACCCGGCGTAACACCTGCTGTAATCCACGTTGACGGAAAAGTTCCTCCTGTAACAACAGAGGCACCTCCTGTAACAACAAAGGCGCCTGTTACAACAGCTACAACGGCTGTTAAACCTCCTGTAACAACAGCTACACCTCCTACAACAACAGTTGCACCTGGCTCACCTCTCTACGGCGATGCTAACGATGACAAGAAGGTTGACATTGCTGACGTAGTTGTTCTCAACAAGTGGATCAACGACAATAAGGCTTACAACCTCACACCTCAGGGCAAGCTTAATGCTGACTGCTGCGATCCTAAGGGCGGCGACGACATCAACCAGAACGACTCTGACGCTATCATCATGAGCATTGTTCACCTTGTAAAGGACGCTGACGGAAACGCAAAGGCACTTCCTTATACAGCTGCTGACCTTAAGTAATCGGTTACTGTAATACCGAAATAGAGCATTAAGCTCGGAAAGGAAATGCACAAATGAAGAAACTGCTTTCGGCAGTTACGTCCTTAGTCATGAGCGCTTCGTTCGTGACAAGTGCATTTGCTTCATCCATTACCGTTAGTGCTGCCGGCGGCTCAACCGCTGTGCAGCCTAA
Source organism: Ruminococcus sp. (assembly GCA_017935865.1). GTDB lineage: Bacteria > Bacillota > Clostridia > Oscillospirales > Ruminococcaceae > Ruminococcus. The sequence continues at coordinate 46,076 of JAGBGT010000011.1, forward strand.
CGTTAGTATGGGGGAAGCGCTGGGCGAAACTGTCAATAAGAATGACGATACCACGGATGATGTGTGGCGCAGTGATCCTTTGAACAACGACTTCAAGATTGTCGGCGAGGTATGCAAATACGATGCCGACTGGAACAGATCTACGGAATACAAGGCCGGCGATACTGTAACTATAGAGTTTATTCTTCAGGATTCACTGGACAAAACAGCGACAACTATTGCCGCTATCCCGAGGGTCGATGCGGCATTCAATGCAGCAGGTCTTGAACTTGTAATGGAAGATAACCTCGATTATACTTCCGACCCGAAGGCAAACTGGACTCTTACAGGCGAGACATACTACTGCTACAGAATGAACGATAAACTGGATCCTACTCCTTTCAAGGAGGGCGAGGCGCTCATCTCTTTCAACGTAAAGCTTCCTGCCGATCTGGCAGCCGGAGATTATACTGTTGATCTGGAGAGATTTTCAGTTTTCGAGCAGACTGACCCTAAGATTGCTTTCAGAACTGAGGCGAAGCCTGCTGTTATCCACATCGAGGGAGAAGTTCCTCCCGTAACAACGAAAGCTCCTGTGACAACAGCAGCTCCCGTAACAACAAAAGCTCCTGTAACAACAAAAGCTCCTGTAACAACAAAAGCTCCCGTAACAACAAAAGCTCCAGTAACAACGGCTGCTCCTGTAACTACAGAGGACGACGCCTGGAGAAAGGATCCTGTTAACAACGGCTTCAAGATCGTTGGCGAGGTATGCAAATACGATGAAGACTGGAACAGATCCACAGAATACAAGCCCGGCGACAAGGTAACTGTTGAGTTTATTCTTAAAGATTCACTCGATAAGAATGCAACAACTCTTGCAGCTATCCCCAAGACCGACGAGGCATTCAAGGCAGCAGGTCTTGAACTTGTAATGGAAGATAACCTTGATTATACTTCCGACCCGAAGGCAAACTGGACTCTTACAGGTGAGACATACTACTGCTACAGAATGGACAGCGCTCAGGATCCTACTCCTTTCACGGAGAACGAGGCGATCATCTCCTTCAGCGTACAGCTTCCTGCCGATCTGGCACCCGGAGACTACGCTGTAGACATGGAGAGATTTACGGTTGTTGAGCAGACAGATCCTAAGGTAGCATTCAGACCTAATGTAACACCTGCTATCATCCACGTTGACGGAGAAGTGCCTCCTGTAACAACAGCCGCTCCTCCTGTAACAACAGCAACTCCTCCCGTTGTAACAACGGCAGCTCCTGCTGACGGTGAAGTAACATGGGTAATTCCCGAGGTTGACGGTACACCCGGCGAGCCTGTTACAATGGATATCTACGTTGACGGAGCAAGCAACCTTGCAGTAGCAGGCGCATCCTATAGCATCGTGCCCGGCGCAATGGCAAAGGCTACAGGTGTAAATGCAGCAAGCGCAGCATACGGCAGCGCTAAGATTTTCGGAAACATCGCTGATAACGAGTATGGTTGGGCTCAGGCAGCAGGTCAGGGCTCAGCAGCAGCCGATAAGGCAGTTATCATGAGCGTAACGTTCATGGTAGACGAGAACGCTACAGAGGATATTCCTGTAACATGGGATAACCTGGTAGTATCCGATACAAACGGAAACATCATTACCGAAAAGGTAACAGTAAAGCCCGGTAAGATCCGTATTCCTAAGGTAACAACATCTACAACAACAGCTCCTGCAACAGAAGCTACAACTACAACAACAGCTCCTGCAACAGCGGCTACAACAACTACAACAGCTCCTGCAACAGAGGCTACAACGACAACAACAGCTCCTGCAACAGAGGCTACAACAACAACAACAGCTCCTGCAACAGAGGCTACAACTACAACAACAGCTCCTGTAACAACAGTTACTACGACTGTAACAACTGCACCTCCTCCGGCTGACGGAACTGCTGACTGGGTAATTCCTACAGTTACAGGTATTCCCGGACAGCCCGTTACAATGGATATTTACGTATACGGTGACACGAATCTCGCTGTTGCCGGTGCATCCTACGGCATCGTTCCCGCTTCCGATATGGCAGTAGCCAGCGGCGTAGGCGAGACAAGCGCTGCTTACGGCAATGCTAAGATCTTCGGAAATATCGACACTAACGAGTATGCTTGGGCACAGGCCAACGGCGCAGGCTCAGGTGCAACAAACGGCGCGATTATCATGAGTGTAACATTCATGGTTGATGAGAACGCTACAGAGGATATTCCCGTAAACTGGGCTAACGCAGTTATCTCGGATACAAACGGATATATCATCACAGAAAAGGTTACTCTCACAAATGGTCTTATCAAGATCGTTAAGCCTGAGACGACAACAACCACAACAACAGCTCCTGCAACAGAAGCTACAACAACAACAACTGTAGCACCTCCTGCTACGGAGACTACAACAACTACAGCTCCTGCAACAGAGACAACAACTACTACAACAGTAGCACCTCCTGTTACAGAAACTACAACTACAACAGCTCCTGTAACAACAGCTACAACTACAACTACAGCTCCCGTTACAATTCCGAAGGGCCATATCGCTTGGAAGATCAGCAACGGCGAGGGTCTCCCCGGACAGACAGTTACACTTACAATGACAGTAGTAGTTCCTGATGGAACAGAACTGCCTGTAAGCGGCGGTCAGTTTGTACTCATCACTGATCCTGAGATCATTGAAGCGCTGGGTACACCTTACGGTTCAAAACTGTTCTACAACCCTGATACACATGAGTTTGCGTTCGGCAGTCCCAACGGATCTCTTGTTGACAGCGTAGACGGTGCTGAGATGATGACTCTGACATTCAAGATTCCTGGTGACGCAGTTCCCGGAACAGAGTACAGGGTTGACTTCAGCAAGCTCAAGGTAACAGGATTCGACGGCGAGGATATCACTGAGTTCGTTGACGGTCAGGGCGGTATCATCAAGGTTCTCCAGCCTGAGACTACAACAACAACTACTGTAACAGCATCTACAGAAAAACCAGCAACAGAAACAAGCACAACAGCAGCTCCTGCAACAGAAACAAGCACAACTGCTGCTCCTTCAACTGAAACAAGCACGACTGCTGCGCCTGGTACAGAAACAACAACCACATCGACTGGAGTAGTTCTGCCCGTTTCTGCTACTACAACAACAACGACAACACCTTCGCCCTCAATAAGCGTATTCGCTAAGGTAAAGGTTGTTGACGGATTCTACTTCAGCCACGACCCAAGACCGCTCAAGAAGGGCCATGTACAGGCACCTGCTGAGAAGATCACTTACGTTGACGCTGACGGCAACGATGTAACAGAGGACTTCGACCTTTCTAAGGTATCATTCAAGGAAGTGAACTCCGGTTCTGACATTCCTGAGAAGATCTTCGTTAAACCTGCTGAGGGCGTAGCTCCCACATACGAGAACTTTGCATACAAGGTAAACGTTTACTACGACGGACTGCCTGTCGTGATCGACGAAGATGGCACACCTGCTCAGTTTACGGCTTACATTGGTGTAAAGGGTGATAACGACTTCAACCTGAAGGCTGACGCATCCGACGCATCGAACTGCCTTGTATACTACTCAAGAGTATCCACACTTCCTGAGGGAACAAATCTGGATGATATCAACAATGCAAGACTTGCACCTACAGCAAATGCACTTGTAAATGCTCATCCTGACCTTGATATGTTCGGCGCATTCCTGTCAGACGTAGACCTCGATGTTTACAGTGCTGATAACTGGAAGAAGACAAAGAACACTCGTAAGATCGACGCTTCCGACGCAAGCTGGATCCAGGTATTCTATGCACGTGTATCTACTGGTGTAGTATCACATGAAGCATGGAACATCGCACTGGCTAATGAAAATAGAGGCGAAAAGTTCGACGAATATGTGGCTAACGGCACAGAGCAGTAATATCTGCTGAAAAACAGGACCTTCGGGTCCTGTTTTTTTGCGGAAAAATCCCGGACTGTACGGATTTTTGACCATATTCGCGCGAAATTGCCTGAGATTCCCTGTTGACAAAGGCACGGAAGCGTGATATAATGTAAACGGTGAGAGGAAGTTTTAACAGACGTCTGCGGAAAAATTAACGTCTCGGGGAAATAATAACAGTTTATTGTGTAAAACCACCAAAAATGGGACGGATTAATCGTCAATAATTTTTTAATAAAATGCGCAGATTTCCTTGACTTATTGCAATTTGTGTGATAAAATGTAATTATGAATTTTTGGGCAAGCTGTATATTCAGGAGTCTTGTACAAAAATGTTTCCCGGACGAAGCGTGTCAGAGCGGTACGATGGCAGCCGGGAGGAAAATATGTTAGAGAGGTATAGAACGATGAAGAACTCATTATTCAAGAGAGTTGTTGCGGCAGTAGCTACTGTTCCGCTTGCTCTCACACAGGGCTTGGGCGTTGCAAATGCGATCGACGTTGCCGATACTACTGTAACACTCGACGGCAGTCAGTCCGCCCTTACTTACATTGAGCCCGGCAAGCCGGCTACAGCCCAGAGCGACGGCTATGTCCAGGATAAGGAAGCAAAAACTTTTGAAAAGGTTTCCAACTGGAATCGGAGACTGTCTCTTATCCTTGCTGATATCGCAGCAGGCGACAACAAGACAGGCGTTCTCGATCTGAGCAGTGTTTACCAGACAGCTATCGACAAGTCCGGTAGGTTTTCTACTGTAACTGCAAGCCTTATCGAGAAGATCAGCGAAGTTAAGTATGTCGTTTCCGACGAGGGCGATATTACTATCACAGCTTCGCTGGCTGATATTACTCCTACATTCACAGCCGGCGGCTCCAACACCATCGGCGGAGCAATGAAGGATCTGGCTGAGAAGTACGGCGTTGAGGATCTCGACGTTCCCGACAATTTCTTCCAGGATGTTTTTATCGGCGGAGATCTGAAGATCGTTGTTAAGTCTTCTTCTCTGGCTACAGGCACAAAGGCTGCTGCCGAGATCTCATTCACAGATATGGCTACAGGCAAGACATACAACGGCGTTGCTGTTGTTGACTGGGCTCTCGAAAAGTTCGACCTGCTCAAGGAAACAGCTAAGTCAGCCTGCGCTGAGTACGCTTCAATGGGTCTTGACGTTGCTGACGCTGAGAAGCAGATCAACGACTCCGTTTCATTCTATGTAGACAAGCTCGAACTGGCTAAGGATTACATAGCTAAGGCTGCAACAGCTAACAGAAAAGTTAAGGATTACGGCACAGTAAGTCCTCTGATCGCCGCTGTTGATACAAAGCTTCAGGAATCTTTCGGCAGAAAGCTTCCCGGAACAACTGCTCAGGCTATTATGGCAAACAGCACAGTTGCTAACCTTTATGCAGACGTTCTTAACCAGCTCAATGAGAAGGCTGGAGCTACATCCTTTGACATCTCCGCTGCTGAGATCGGCGCATTCGCTGACAGCTTCTACGATGTTAAGGCTGGCGTAAGCGGACAGAAGGCTACATTCGAGGCTAAGTTTGCTGACGCTGAGACTGAGGCTGCTGAGACATATCTTGAGCAGACATATGCCGGCGTTGACGTTACAAAGGTTTACAAGCAGGTAAACATTGAGATTGACTACAGCGCAGCAGCAGTAAGCGGCGGCTCTGTCCAGGTCGACATCAAGAGAGTAGCTGAGTACGACGAGGTTGCTGTTACTACAACGTCAACCACATCTACAGCAGTAACTACTACAACAACTACAGCAGCAGAACCCGGTCAGTCAACTACCACAACATCTACAGCAGTAAATCCCGGTTCAGAAACAACTACAACATCCACAGTTGTAAATCCCGGATCAGAAACAACTACAACTTCTACAGTTGTAAATCCTGGTTCAGAAACAACTACAACATCTACAGCAGTAAATCCCGGATCAGAAACAACTACAACATCCACAGTTGTAAATCCCGGATCAGAAACAACTACAACTTCTACAGTTGTAAATCCTGGTTCAGAAACAACTACAACATCTACAGCAGTTGACCCTGCTCAGACAACTACAACTACTACTGCGCCTTCCGACCCTGTTACAGTAACTACTGAGATGGCTGTTGTAAACTTCGACCTTGAGACAAATGTAGCATTCTACTACAGCATCGACGAAGCGTTCAGCACAGATCAGATCGATACTCTCAAATACAGAGTAGACACCGAGATCATTACAATGGACGAGGACGGCAACGTTATCAACCGCGAGCGCGTACAGGGCGGCAGAAGCATCAGCATCAGCAAGGCTAAGCTTGGCTTCGCTAAGACACCTGGCGAGATATACGACGAGAAGATCAAGGATGCTGAGGATAAGCAGTTCTCACACAACATCGCTATCGTAGCAACTGAAGATATCACGGCTGTAAACGGCACTGTTATCGCAAAGGCTGGCGAGACACTCAAGACTCTTGAGGGCGAGGAGCTTACAATTACAGCATACGTTGGCGTAAAGGGCGACGCAGACCTTAACCTTAAGGCTGACTCTTCCGACGCTGCAACAATACTGGTTTGGTACGCAAAGACATCTACAACTCAGGACAAGAACACACTGACAAAGGTTAAGTTCAGCACTTCTCCTCTTGTAAACCTTGAAGAGGATGCTATGCTTGATGACTTCGCAGCATTCCTGGCAGACGTTAACAACGACGATGCTGATGGCAACAAGACAACTCTCAAGCACGAGAGAAAGAACGACGCTTCTGACGCATCATTCGTTCAGGTTTACTACAGCCTTGTATCAACCGGAGGCGACCCGTCATGGACTACATGGAACAAGGTACTCCACAAGGTCGTTGAGGAATAATCTTACACAATGTCAATCTGCCGTCCAAAGCGGCGGCAGATAACATATAAAAATTATCTGAAAGGAAAATACTAAAATGAAGAAGAATTCTTTAAGAAGCGCTGTAGCTGCTCTGGCAGTAGCCGCTGTAAGCGTAACAGCAGCTTCTATGAGCGCATTTGCAGCCCCTGAGAATGCTAACTATGGTTTCACAGACGCAGAGATCTTAGCTTCCGAGAACAAGCCTTATGTAACACTCACAAAGACGGTTCTCACTATGGATGAGGTTAAGGCAAACGAGAATAAAGTACAGATTTCTATGTCTGTTTCCGACGAGGCAAGCAGAAAGTACGCTGCTACTGGTTTCCATGTACACTACGATTCAAGACTGAAGGTAGCTACCGATGAGTTCGGTCTTGCTATCACTCCTGGTCCTGCTATTGCTCGTATCTCACCCAGCGGCCCTGTAGATGATCCTACGGCTGAAGAGCAGGGTATGAGCGGCTTCTTCGTATGCTCTTCCGGTAACGCAGACAACGGTATCGGCGGCGTTATGTGGAATGCTGAGATGATTCTCCCTGATGACGTTAAGGAAGGCGACGTTTTCGGTCTTGATATTTACTACATCGAGTCCACAGTTAACGAGGACCTTTTCACAAACGTTCAGAAGGACAGAACTGGTAACCTGATGCAGGCATGGGTATTCACACGCGGTATCTACAACGAGCTGTGGAATCCTAACTTCGCCGCTACAGATGACGATATTGCCAAGTGTGCTGCACTGGCAAACATCGACAAGACATACGATGGCTATATCGCTATTCAGGATGCTCCTCAGACAACTACAACAACTACTGTTGTAACTACAACAACTACAACTGAGGCTCCTGTAATTATCAGCACAACAACTACAACTGCTCCTGTTGTTCCCGGAACAACGACATCAACAAGCAAGCCTACAACTAAGCCTGTTACTAAGCCCGCTACAACAAAGAAGGGCGCTGTAACAACTAAGCCTGCTGGAAATGCACCTACGACAGGTGTTGCTGGTGTTGGCGTAGCTGCTGCTGGTCTTGCTGTAGCTCTCGGCACTGCATTTGTTCTGAGAAAGAAGGAAGACTAATTAATTAGTCGACTTATCCAAACTAACAAGAACTGCTGCGACGTAATGTTGCAGCAGTTTTTTTGCGATGATCACCAGTTATCAATATTTCCGCGCATCATTGCCCCAAGGATGCGCTCCTTGACTCCGGGGCTGCGATGTTCAAGCTCGTTTATCAGCTCTTTTGTCTGCTGACGGTTTGTGTGCCCGTCGGCAGGACACCGGGAGTTCACCACAGGCAGTCCGACAGCACGGGCTGCTTTTTTTATCTCCTTTTCGTGGCAGAGAACGAGAGGGCGGATAACCGTCAGCTTCCTGTCCTCCAGAACGGTGACCGGAGAAAAACAGCCGATCCTGCCTTCGGTAAGCAGATTCATCATGAATGTCTCCACCGCATCCTCCAGATTATGCCCGAGGGCGAGCTTGCTGCATCCGATCTCCGACGCGAGACCGTGGAGCGCGCCGCGCCTCATCCGGGCACAAAGACTGCACGGCGATTTCTCCCGGCGGATGTCGAAAACGATCTCTCCGATATGCGTGGGCAGAAGATGATACTCTATACCACGACTTTGGCAAAACTCCGAAACAGCCGAAAAATCGCCGGGAACTCCGCCAAACTGCGGATCTGCGGTGACTGCGGCTATCTCGAACTCAACGCCGAGAAATTTCCGCAGGCGGAAAAGTCCCTCCAGCAGAACGAAACTGTCCTTGCCGCCGGAAACTCCTACCGCGATCTTATCTCCTGGCGAGATCATGTCATACCTTTGAACTGCCTTTCTCATGTTGCCAAGTACACGCTGCATACTGAAAAATCCCCCAAAAAATAAATTTCTAACACTAATTATACAGCAAAATAGATAAATTTTCAAGAAGATATTGCAAAATCCGGAAAAATAATATATAATGTATAGTGGATTGTTGTAAAGGAAAGGACTGATAGCATGACACCTCAGATGAGAAATCTTTTGATATTATTAGGAGCGATCGCGGTCGTTCTGGTACTCGTGGTGCTTCTCTTCGGCGGAAAAAGCCCGTTTATGCGCCTTATGAACGTATTTCTGGAGGAGACCGACGAAAGCGGCGTTCCCGTGAAAAAGGGAAAGAAGAAAAAGGAAGAGCCTGTGCAGAAAAATACGTCTCAGCCCATTGTTGAGATGGCGGAGCTGGTGCGGAAGCGCGACGACCGCCTGCGGATAATCGAGAGCGACGGCAGGGAAGAGCTGGTGGACGCATATTATGAGCTGGAATTTATCACGCGGAAAGGGCAGACCCTGAAAATCCAGTGCTCCGATAAGGCATACGGGAAAATTCCTTTTGGACAGCAGGGTTCGCTGACTTACAAGCGGAACACGCTGGTGAAATTCAAATACTATGAGGATACAGTTTTCAATGATTGACAGGTGAATTATGGTTAAATTTGATAACGATTGGGACGAGCTTTTAAATGGCGAGTTCGACAAGGAATACTATTTAAATCTCCGAAAATTTCTGATTTCCGAGTACAGAACGCAGAGGATCTTTCCCGGAATGTACGATATTTTCAACGCTATGAAGCTTACGGCGTATGACAGCGTGAAGTGCGTGATTATCGGGCAGGATCCCTACCATGGTGAGGGACAGGCTCACGGACTCAGCTTCTCCGTGCGGAAAGGCGTCACACCGCCGCCGTCTCTGGTCAATATTTTCAAGGAGATCCGCGACGACCTCGGCATCGACAACACCGGCAGACACGGTGAATTGACGAAATGGGCGGAAAGCGGCGTCCTGCTGCTCAATTCCGTGCTTACCGTCCGGGCAAATCAGCCCAGAAGCCACCGGGGCATGGGCTGGGAAAATTTTACCACGGATGTTATAAAGCTCCTGAACCAGCGTGAAAAGCCCATGGTTTTCATGCTCTGGGGCGCTGACGCAAGGGCAAAGAAGCAGTTTATCACGAATCCGAACCACCTTATCCTGGAGGCGGCGCATCCCAGTCCGCTTTCGGCGTACAACGGCTTTTTCGGATGCAGGCATTTTTCAAAGGCAAATGATTTCCTACGCAGCAATGGGCTGGAGGAGATCGAATGGTCAATAGATTAGGAGAAAAAAATGAAGATAAGAGAAATTTTTAATGAAAAAACAGTCTATTCCTTTGAAGTTTTTCCTCCTAAGTCAACCAGTTCCGTTGACGTAATTTACCACACCCTTGATGAGCTGAACGACCTGGACCCCGACTTTATCAGCGTGACCTACAGCGCCGGAGGAAGCGGCAACAGCAGCCTGGCGCTGGACATCGCCTCACGGATAAAGAGCTGCGGCAGGATCCCCGTTCTGCACCTACCCTGCATCAACTACACAAAAGAGCAGATCGACCAGACGCTGGAGGCGGCGAAGCGGCTGGGTATTGAAAATATTCTCGCCCTCCGCGGCGATATTAACCCGGATATTCCCCCGGTGGAGGAGTTCCGGCACGCCAGCGACCTGATCCGCTACCTGAAAACGAGGGGCGATTTTGACATAGCCGCCGCCTGCTATCCTGAGGGACACCCGGATTCGGATACGCTGGAGGAGGACGTGGACAACCTGAAGATCAAGGTGGAGGCAGGCGCAGATCACCTAATATCACAGCTTTTCTTTGACAATGAATATTTTTATAATTTCCGCGATCTGGCGGCGAAAAAGGGGATAAATGTCCCGATCGAAGCCGGAATTATGCCGGTTACGAATAAAAAGCAGATAGAGCGCATGGTCACCACCTGCGGCGCGAGTCTGCCGAGAAAATTTGTCAAGGTGATGCAGCGGTACGAGAATAATCCGGAGGCGCTGCGTGATGCAGGCATCGCCTACGCTATCGACCAGGTAGTCGATCTGGCGGCGGACAATGCTGACGGAATACATCTGTATACTATGAATAATTCCTACGTGGCAAGAAAAATCAGCGAGGCAGTTAAAGGGATAATCGGAACATGATAGAGTTAGAGCCTATTTCCAAGGCGGAGGCTGCCCGGTACATGGGCGTAAGGGCGGAGACGCCAGACCCTGCAACTGCGGCTCTCCTGGATAAATATGAGCCGCTGGTACGCGATACGCTTCGCCCGGCATACGTTTATCGCGAGACTGCCGTCGCCTTTCTCCCGGAAGGAGTGAAGCTGGAGGGCATGGCGGAGATGCTGACCGGGGAGGACATCCGACGGCATCTGGAGGGATGTCCGCGATGCGTGGTGCTTGCTGCCACGGTCTCTACGGCGGCGGACAGGCTTATCCGGCAGACGGCGGTCACAGATACCGCCGGAGCTTTTGCGGTGGACTGTCTATGCAGCGCGGCTGTGGAACAGGTATGCCGGAAAGCGGAGGAGGAGATCTTTGCCGATATTCAGGAAAAATTCCGGACATGGCGTTTTTCTCCGGGCTACGGCGATCTGCCCCTGGAATTGCAGGGTGCATTTCTAAGCTTTGTCAATGCGCAGCGGCGGATAGGGCTGACGGTTTCTGAGAGCTGTATGCTCAATCCAACAAAATCCGTAACGGCATTGATCGGAATATGCGGAGCTGAGCCGGCACATCGTGAAAGCGGCTGCGCGGTCTGCTCGCTGAGGGATAGGTGCGGACATGATATATGCAGCAGATCTTCCAAGGATAGGGTGCGTTGAGCGGTAGTTTCAACGCACCCTAATACAAACTGAAAATATTTCCCAAAAATTCACTCTACGTATTATGAAAAATCACTATTGACAAGGACTGCTGAATGATGATATAATATATATGTATAATAATGCGTCATGATTTTGTCCCATTCTCTCACGGGACAAAATGGGATAGAACGAGAAAATAAGGAGTTTTATTATGAAAAAGACCAAGGCGTTTATATGTGCCATTCTTGCGCTGGCATCAACTCTCGCAGTAACGGGCTGCGGCAAGGAAGAGGATTCCTCCTCCGAAAATCCCTTTGCCAACTTCGACTTCTCTGAGGAGGGCCGTAAGCAGATCAAGGAATATGCTCAGGCTTCTGACCTCTTTACCGTCAAGGAGCTGGAAAACAAGAAGATAAAGTGGCTTTCCGACTGGGATATCAAGCCTACCGAGAAAGTAGTTTTTGAGGAGATGTACGGCGGCGAGGTCGAGTGGATACAGTGTACTTTCGCCAACAGATACGAGAAGCTGGCTGAGCTTATCAACAGCGGCGACGGCGTCGATATGTTCTACGCCGGAAATATGGACGCTTTCCCCAAGGGCGCTGTCCGCGGAATGTTCGCTCCCGTTGACGACCATATCGACTTCAGTTCGCCTCTCTGGGAGGACGTCCAGGAGGTAAACGACAGCCTCATCTGGGACGGCAATCACTACTGTACAGTAGTTCAGACCACAGGCGACAAGGTTGCCTGCGTGTACAATAAAAAGACTATTGCGGAAGCCGGTCTCGAAGACCCTGCTGACCTCTATGAAAGAGGCGAGTGGGATTGGAACGCCTTTGAGAGTATGCTCCAGAGTTTCGTGGACGTTGAGAATCAGCACTACGGCATCGACGGCTGGTGGTATGAGTTCGCGCTCATGGCGACTACCGGTGTTCCGCCTGTAACTATCGAGGACGGCAAGCTGGTGAGCAATATCGGCGACCCGGCAATGGAGCGCGTCCAGGACTATATGTTTGACCTGAACCAGACGGGCTGCATCGCTATCGGTGTAGGCGACTACGGCTGGACTGCTCATCCCGAGTTTGTGGGAGAGGGCAAGGTGCTCTTCTATCCTGTGGGTCTGTACACGTTCTATACGGACGCAGAGGACTGGAAGGGACAGTTCGGCGAGGACGCATTCTTCGTTCCCATGCCGAAAGACCCAAATGCAGACGATTACTATGTGCCTGTAGGTATGGAGGCTTATACGCTGATAAAGGGCGCTTCAAATCCCGAGGGCGTAGCGCGCTACCTGGACTGCAAGCGTTTCACGATCCTGGACGAGGGCACAAAGGCTCTTGCGGATAAGCAGTTCAAGGAGGACTACGGCTGGACTGACGAAATGGTCAAGATGCAGAAGAGTATGCAGGAGCTTGCGGACGAGAATCCTTTCCTGGACATTTCTACGGGAATTTCCACGGACTGCGGAACTCTGCTCGACTCCAACCTGAGACTCTCTGCAAAGGGAACGCCCTGGAATGAGACATACGAGGCGATCTATGCAACTCTCGATACATACCTTGAAGAGATCAACGCGAACCCTGTTGCCAGCGTTGTGGAATGATAATGATTTGATTTAACAGCTACAGAAAGGATGGTGTGAATAATGCAGAATGTTCTTGTAACAGGCGGATGCGGACTTATCGGAAAGCACATCTGCTCGGGATTGCTCAAAAAAGGCTATGCGGTCATCGCAGCCGACATTGAAGAGCAGGATTACAATACAGGCAAGCTTAATTATACCTTCGTTCAGTGCAGACCCTCCGATAAAAACGGATATGCCGACATTTTTGAAAACTACCCGATATACGCCGTGATACACGTTGCCAATACCGTTGATAACGACCTCGGACCTATTGTTACCGAAAAGGAGATGGAGGAGTCCCGGCAGTGCGATAAATTCATTTACCGCTATGCTATGACGACCGAGACCGTGGAGAAGTTTATTCTCGTCAGCACGGATAAGGTTTACGACTTTCCAAAGACCCGTGAGCCGATCCGCGAGGACTCGGACATAAAGACCACGTCCAACTATGCCGTAATGAAATACGCTTCGGAAAAGGCACTTGTGGCTGAAATGCAGCATCACAAGAAGGTGATGTGCTGTATCTGCCGTGTATCTCCGGTATATACGCTGAATTTTTACGATAATCTCATTTCAAAGATAACAGACCCCAAGGACGGCACGAAGTTTGTTTCCGGAAAGGGACAGTACGGATTCCAGTTGTGCTGTGTTCACAATCTTGTTGATTTTATTCTTTGTTTCGTGAAAAATGCCGATGATATGCAGTTTGCGGGAATTTACAATGTAAGCGACAAGCTGCTGACGACGGCTGCGGATATTATATCTTTCATGAGAGAGCATCACACCCTTGGCACGGTTCTCCAGAGGACTCCGGGCGGCGGTGCGTTGACGAAGATAAAGGGGATGTTCGGCGGAAATAAGGAAGAAAAGACGAATTACCGCTATCTTGACATGAGCAAGCTGGAGAATAATAATATGCTTGACAACACAAGAGCGATGAAGCTGGCGAATTTCCGCTGGGATATCAATAATACTAAGTAAGAGAAAGGGCTGATGCGGTTGCATCAGCCCAAGTTTTAACACCGGGTTTCCAAAGGGACATTGCCCCTTTTGAAACCCGGTTTTATCGACCTGCGGTCGACTTGGGGCGCTGCCCCATGCCCCTTTTATCGGCTTCGCCGATTACTCCACGACAACATAATTATCCGCCGCATTTTCCTTTGTGGCATATTCCGTAACGTTCAACACCTTGACTTTCAGCGGATGCGCGCCCATGTTTATCTCAATAATGTCGCCCACCTTAACATTATATGACGCTCTGGCGGTTTTCCCGTTCACCACGATCTTCTCCGCATCGCAGGCGTCGTTGGCAACTGTTCTGCGCTTGATAAGCCGTGTGACTTTCAGGTATTTATCCAATCTCATTTTCTCATCTCCCTTGAAGCCTGAATTAACAGGCGTTTATAGTACAGAAAAGGCTGCCACAGAAAAATTGCAGCAGCCCGTTTAGCGTAATCCGGAAATTACTTGTTAACAGCGTCCTTGAGAGACTTGCCAGCCTTGAAAGCAGGTGCCTTGCTGGGAGCGCAAACCATCTTCTCCTTTGTTCTGGGGTTGATGCAGGTCTTTTCGCCGCGCTCACGAACCTCAAATGTGCCGAAGCCTGTGATAGAAACCTTTTCGCCGTTAATGAGAGCTTCTTCGATCGCTGCTATTGTAGCGTCCAGAGCGGAAGCAGCGTCCTTCTTTGTGCAGTTAGCTTTATCTGCGATAGAATTAATAAGTTCTGTTTTAGTCATTTTCCTTTTCCTCCATAATAATATTCTTTGCTTTGTCCCAGTAAATATCCAGCTCTTCGATGGGCATTTCTTTCATATCCAGATCCTCCCCCCGGACAAGCTCCTCTGTAACGGCAAATCGCCGGATAAACTTGTCGGTGGACGCTCTCAGAGCCTCCTCGGCGTTGATCCCAAGGTGACGTGCGGCGTTTACGCAGGAGAACAGCAGGTCGCCCAGCTCCTCCTCGGTATTTGCCTTGTCACCGGCTGCGATCGCCTTGTCCAGTTCCGCTTTTTCGTTTGCGATACAAGCGACGGCATCCTCTGCACAGCGGAAATCCATGCCTGCCCTCATTGCGCGCTTGCCCACCTTCTGCGCCCTCATAAGAGCCGGCAGGGTCTTGGCAACGCTTGTAAGGGTATCTGTGTAGAGTTCCTGTCCTTTGGTCTCCATTTTAATGGAATCCCAGTTCTGCAAAACCTGATCTACCGAATCCGTCTTTACTTCCCCGAAAACGTGAGGATGGCGGACGATAAGCTTCTTGCAGACTTCGTCGCACACGTCGCCGAAGTCGAAGCTGTTCCTCTCCTCCTCTATGCGGCTGTGAAAGACGACCTGGAGCAGCACGTCGCCGAGTTCCTCACGGAGCAAAGCGGCATCCGCCAGGTCGATAGCCTCCAGCACTTCGCAGGTCTCCTCCAGAAAATCGCTTCTTATGGACTCATGAGTCTGTTCGCGGTCCCAGGGGCAGCCGCCCTCGCCGCGGAGAAGCCGGACGATGTCAAGCAGATCTCCGATAGAATATTTATCCTTCTGCTGATATTCAACCATAGAAAAAGCACTTCCTCTATAATACCGCAAAAATCCGCAAAATGCAAGAATTTTTTCAAATTTCGTAGGGTTCACGGAATACGGCAGCTATAATTTGTAATAATTGTATATTTTGACAATAGCCCTACTCGCGCGGTGCTGCCTTTATCGGGCGTCCACGAAGCCGACCTTGCGGTAGACCTTGGAAAGAGTCCGCTGGGAGTATTTCAGAGCCTTTTCTGCGCCGGCGGTGTAACATTCTTTCAGGAAAGCCTTGTCCTGGGAAATACGGGCAAATTCCGTCCGCACCGGTTCAAGATGATCTGCGACAGCCTCGCCTACGGCAAGCTTGAAGTCGCCGTAGCCCTTTCCGGCAAATTCCGATTCGATAGCAGCGAAATCCTTGCCGGTCACGCTGGAGTAAATGGTCATCAGGTTGTTGATGCCGTCCTTGCCCTCGCGGTAGACCACCTCAGCCTCGCTGTCCGTAACTGCTCTCTTGAATTTTCGGATGATAGTGTCCTTATCGTCCAGAATGAGAATGACCGCATTTGGATTGTCGTCGGACTTGGACATCTTCTTCGCAGGGTCCTGGAGCGACATTACCTTTGCGCCGACCTTGGGAATATACGCCTCGGGAACAGTGAAAAAGTCTCCGTAGCGCTGGTTGAACCGCTGCGCCACGTTCCTCGCCAGCTCCAGATGCTGCTTCTGGTCAACGCCTACGGGAACGAGATCCGCATTGTAGGCGAGAATATCCGCTGCCATAAGGGAGGGATATGTAAAAAGTCCTGCGTTTATATCATCGGGGTGCTTCTGGCTCTTGTCCTTGAACTGAGTCATACGTGAAAGCTCGCCGAACTGCGTATTGCAGCAGAGGATCCAGTTAAGCTCCGCGTGTGTCTTTACGTGGCTCTGGATAAAGAGTATGGATTTCTCCGGGTCGATGCCGCACGCCATGAGCAGGGCGTAGGAGTTAAGGGTATTCTGCCTCAGCTTGGCAGGGTCCTGGCGAACCGTGATCGCGTGCATATCAACAACGCAGTAGATGCAGTTGTATTCATCCTGGAGCGGTCCCCAGTTGCGTACAGCGCCGATATAGTTGCCGAGGGTGAATGTGCCGGTGGGCTGGATGCCGCTGAAAATAAGCTTCTTATCGTTCATTTCCGGTCAGCTCCTCAGGAATTTGCCTTGCGTCTGTCGGCTTCGTCCTTGAGCTGGCAGCTTCTCAGCTCCGCCATAACTTTCTGGTAGAGCACGTAGATAGTGCGCTTCTCGACCTCGTTCTCGGGAATAATTCCGGGAGCAAATTCTGTTTTGTATATTCCGTCCTTTGTCAGCAGGAAAACGTTCTGCGTTCTTCCCGTAGGCAGGTCGAACTTGGTCGTTTTTTCGCACTTAGGCAGCAGGTGATTGCAGCCGGCAACCAGGTTGTGAGACGCCTGAACAAGGTTTCTGTACTTCTGGGCAGCGCCTGTGTACTCGCCGCCGTGGTTGAAGTAGAGGTTGGCAGCTCCGTTGATGAAGCAGACCATAGTTGTGAGCACGTTGTTGGGCATGGGAATGTCGATGACAACGCCGAAAACGTCGTTCTTCCTGAAATTTCCCTTGAAAAATCCTGCCGGGAAGTTGAGAGCCTGACTTCTTGTCATCAGGTACTTCTGAGTAACCGGGTATCTGTCTGTTCTTGCCATAATAAAATTCCTTTCAGTAATTTATTTATCCAGAATGTCTTTAGTCATCTTTGCCAGTATCTCCATGCCCTTTTCGATCTGGTCGTTGGAGGGAGTGGAGTAATTCAGGCGGAATGAGTGGCTGATCTCGTTTTCGTCGATGCTGAACGAGTTGCCGGGAACTACCGCGACCTTATATTCCTGAACGGCTCTGGTGCAGAAAGCGTTCATATCGCAGCTTTCGGGCAGCGTACACCACACGAAGAGTCCTCCCTGGGGACGGATATATGTGATCTGCTTGGAGAACTCGTTGTCGATATAGCCGCACATGAGGTCGCTCTTCTGCTTGTAGATGCCGCGGAGTTTGTTGAAGTGCGCCTCTCTGTCCACCGTGGTCATAAATCTGTGAGAAACGACCTGCGCCCAGATATTCGAGTGAACGTCGGAAACCTGTTTGCACACAACGATCTTCTGGATTATGGGTGCGGGGGCGGAGACGAAGCCTGTTCTGAATCCCGAGGAAATAAGCTTTGAGAATGTGGATGAGTAGATAACTCTTCCCTCAGTGTCCAGGCTCTTTATCGTGGGGATATTTTCACCGGCAAATCTCAGTTCGCCGTAGGGATCGTCCTCCAGGATGATGAAATCATAGCGGCAGGCAAGCTCATAGACAGCCTTGCGCTTTTCCAGGGACATAGTTCTGCCGGTGGGGTTCTGGAAGTTGGGGATAAGATAGAGTACCTTGACGTTGGGCTGAGTTTTCAGCGCATTTTCCAGCTTGTCCAGATTTATTCCGTCCTCCTCCATATCAATGCCCACAAGGTTTACGTTATATGAGCGGAAAGCGTTCAGCGAGCCGATAAAGCTCGGGGACTCGCAGAGGAGCGTATCGCCCTCGTTGAGGAGCACCTTGCATGAAAGCTCGTTTGCCTGCTGACCGCCGGAGGTAACGATCAGGTCGTCAAATTCCTTGTGAAAGCAGTTTTTCTCGGTCAGCCAGCCTTTCAGGAAGTCACGAAGGGGAGTATAGCCCTCGGTGATGCTGTACTGGAGAGCGAGAATAGGGTCATCTCTGAGCAGCTCGGCGGAAATTTCGGCTATGGACTCCGTGGGGAAAGCTTCCGGAGCAGGATTTCCTGCGGCAAAAGAGATGACCGAGGGGTCAGAGGTAAATTTAAGTATCTCTCTTATGGCAGACGCCTTGAGACCGCTGACCTTATCGGAAAATTTATATTCCATTTTTACCAGCCTTTCTGTATTATTTTAATCTAATAGATCTTTAAGCACAATATGCTAATCTATATTATACCACATATTTTTAATTTCTGCAACATATATTTAGAAAAAAGTTTCAAGGCAGTGCGTTTCCGGCACATTGTCTGAGAAGTGACGGTGATAGATTGAAGAAGCAGAATTTTATAAAAGGCTCGGTCATCCTGATGATATCAGCTATAGCCGCAAAGGGGCTGGGCGCGCTGTTCAAGATACCTCTGACGAATATGCTCGGCGGCGTAGGCATGAGTTATTTTAGCTGCGCCTACAGCATTTTCATGCCTGTTTACGCCCTGACGGTCACGGGATTGTCCACGGCGGTGGCGCGTCTTACGGCGGAGAGTATGGCCCTGGGAATGTATGAAAACGTCCGCCGCATACGGAAAACGGCGCATCTCCTTTTTTCCGCAGTAGGCGTTCTGGGCAGCCTGCTCATACTTTTTCTGGCGAAGCCTTTCAGCCTCCTCGCCACTGGAAATACTCAGTCCGGGCTGGCAGTGGCGATGATCGCACCGTCGGTGCTTTTCGGCTGTGTAACGGCAGTTGAGCGCGGCTATTACGAGGGTATGAGCAATATGTACCCCACGGCTCTTTCCCAGGCGGCGGAGGGCGTGGTCAAGGTCGTCGCAGGACTGTGGCTATGCGGTCTTGCGCAGACGCGTTCGACGGAGATAATGGCGTATTTCCCGGAGATAACCGATGCAAGGGCGATCTCCGCAGGCGCAGGGATCCTGGGCGTGACCCTGTCCACAGTGGGAGCGGCAGCCTTTTTCGCCTTACTGAGTCTTTTCCGTCCGCGGAGAAAACAGCAGGGGGAGGCTCATCTGCAAGACCGTGGCAGGATCGCCGCCGATCTGGTGAAAACAGCTCTCCCGGTAGGCGTCAGCGCGCTGGTGACTAATCTGACGGCTGTTATTGATATGATGACGATAATCGGATGTATCAGCCGTTTCGGACTCCGCGGAGGTCTGCCGATAGGAGTATCTCCGGAGGAAGCGCCGGGCTTTGTGTACGGCTCATTTTCCGGCATTGCGCTGACGGTGTTCAATCTTGTTCCCTCGGTGACGAATATGCTGGGAAAAGGCGTTCTTCCCTCGGTTACAGAGGCGTGGGCTTCCGGGGACAAAATGCGGCTGAGAAAATTTTCCTCGCAGGCGCTTTTTGCGGCGGCAGTCATTGCAGTTCCGGCGGCGGTCGGGCTGGCGGTGCTGTCGCCCTGGGTGCTTCATTTTCTCTTTCCCCGGCAGTGGGACGAGGCGGAGATATGCGTTAATGCACTGCGGCTGCTGATGCCGGGAATGGTGTGTCTGTGCCTTTCGTTTCCGCTTTTCGGGATGCTCCAGGGTATCGGCAGGGCGTCGTCTCCGCTGAAAATAATGGCTTTGGGAACGGCGGTGAAGCTTGCCGGAAATCTGATCTTCATACCGCTTACAGGGGCAGATGGCGCGGCGATCTCCACATCGCTGTGCTATGCTGTGATACTGGCAGTCTCGCTCCGGGCGTATATCAGGGCGGCCGGAATTTCTTTGAAGATAGAGCCGTTTTTCACCGTGATACTTTCGGGGCTGATGTGCGGAGGGGCGGCATTGCTTGCGGCGGATATCTCGGCTAAAGTTGGGACGGACGGAATACTTGTTATTCTCTTGTCGGCGATGATAGGCGGAACGGCATATCTTGCTTCGCTTATGTTCATGCAGAAAAACGGCGGACACAGCCGATAAAACCGGCAGGGTATGAGACGGAGTCCCAGGTCGGCGCAGCCGACAACATCGGGTTTCCAAAGGGACAATGTCCCTTTGGCAGAGTCCAGAGGCAGCACCTCTGGCAGGGCTTGGGGCAGCGCCCCAAGGTCGACCGGACGTCGACGTTTACTTTAGGCGCCCTGCAAGAGAGAGCGTCCCCTAAAACTCCAGGTTTATTTCTTTAGCGACGATTTAAAAATTTCAGTTACCACAACTGACACACTCAAAAGTCACACTAAATAAAAATAGAGAGAAATCTCCCTTTGTAAAAGGGGAAATTTCTCTCTGCTTTCTTAATATATGGACAAAAAGTTTCTAAGGGAACGCCCTCTCTTGCAGGGCGCACTACGTGCCGTCCCCTTTGTCGCTTCGCGACATTTCCCCACCCCGTGGGGAATCACCTCTTTCAAAACAGTCCATTGGACTGTTTTGAAATTCACCCTTTGCGGAGCGCCTGAAGGCTGCATCGACCTGCGGTCGATTTGGGACTCCGTCCCAAACTCTGCCAAAGGGACTCCGTCCCTTTTGAAACCCGGGCTATCGGCTTCGCCGATGTCAGCTCAGCTTGACAATAGCCGAGCCGTCAACCTTGACCTTGACAACGCTCGATTTATTACTCATATCGTCCAGTGTGGGGAAGAAGCATACCGTAAAGCTCTGAGTGTTCTCGGGAATGATAAATCCGCCTATGACTCCGGAAAATTCGCCGTTCGCCGGGATCTCAAAGGGATTCTCGGTGTAGCCGTCTACCGTCTGAACAGCATTTATCTGTGTCCTGATGTCAAAATGCGCCTCTGTGCCGTCGTCGAAGAGAATGTAGAAGTTGTTGAGACAGTTCATTTCATAAGCCTTGTCCGTGGAGTTGGAAACCGACACGTCCAGATAGATGTATCTGCCGTCCTTCTGGCTGGATTCAAGAACTCTGTTGAGCTTGAAAACCGTGCTGTTTTCATTAGCCTCCTCCGCCATGCCGACGGAGATCTCCTTGTCGTGAAGCTCCTCGTTGTTGGACACCCTGGTGTGTCCGGAGCTTTGATCCTTTGTTCCGGAGGAACAGCCGACAGCGGCAGTTCCGGCAAGGACAGCGGCGAGTATAAGCGAGATTATTTTACATTTTTTCATGATAAGCCTCCGATATACAGAGCGTCCTGCGCTCATATTAAAGCCCGTGCTGCAAATTATAGGTGATTTACAGCAACAGCAAGTATACACACATTATAACATACATTATCCCGTGTTGTCAAGCAGTGAACAGAGATTTCCAGGGCAGCATCAAAATTGTAAAATGTAATCAGATGCTAACAAAATATACTTGATTTTTTTGCGGAAATATGATAAAATCAAAGTAATAGGATAACATCCTACAAAATATTCTTATGGAGGTACATAACTATGGCATACGTTATTTCTGATGAGTGTGTAAGCTGCGGCGCTTGTGCTGCTGATTGCCCTGCCGGCGCTATTTCTGAGGGAGACGGCAAGTACGTTATTGACGCGGACGCTTGCGTTGACTGCGGAGCTTGTGCTTCAACCTGTCCTGTAGGCGCTCCTCAGGCTGAATAATTACCGCACTTTTTTCAAGCGGCTGTCTTTGGACGGTCGCTTTTTATTTTTTCTGTTTTTTTCAAAACCACTTGACAGAGTTGAATGAAACATAGTATAATGTATGTGAAAAATATTTCCGCTCAGCCCTCTTGTGCGGAAAAGAAAAGGAGTTTTTGTATGAATAAGCTTAAAAAGATCTTAGCCGGCATCAGCGCGATGGCTATGATGATGACGGCTTCCGTTTCCTGCGGAAAGGGAGGGGATAAATCTTCCTCGTCCGAATCCGAGGACAACAGCCGCTATGTGGAGGAGGATCAGTTTTCGGTAGAGGTTGACGATGAGGAGGTCAAGAGCGATTCCGACGTTGACATCAGCGGACAGACTATTACATGGCTCTGCGACTACGACCTGAATCCGCAGAACAACAAGGACAGATCTGTAGCGCTCTCGCTCTTTGAAGACGTTTACGGAGGAAAGATAAACTACGTTCAGGCAAGTTCCGAAGATAAGTTCACGAAGCTTGCTTCTATGATAATGAGCGGAGACGAGGTGGATATGTTCCCCTACGAGTGGGACGCAGTGCCAAACGGAGTTGTTAAGGAGCAGTACCAGCCCCTTGATCCGTATTTCGATATAATGGGCATCAACGACGGACTCTGGGACGATATGGAGGACGTTATTGATATGTTCGAGTACAACGGTCAGCACTACGTTGTACCGTACACGATCTCAGATCCGCTGCTTATCACCTACAGCAGAAAGATCATGCAGGCTGAGGGGCTGGACGATCCCTACGAGCTGTACCTGGACGGCGAGTGGGACTGGAATACCATGATGGATATGATGAATCAGTTTGTTTCCGGCGCAGGCGACGGACAGACGCGCTATGGCATCAATGGCTGGTTCGGTCAGGCTATTATCCAGTCCACGGGACACACGATCGTAAATTACGAGGACGGTAAGTTCATCAACAACATTGACGACCCGGAGATAGAAAAGGCTGAGCTTCTCATGCAGGAGATCGCGTCAAAGCAGCTATATAATCCCGAATGGATAGGCTGCTTCCCGGACGACGAGTCCACTCTCTTCTTTGCTATGGCGGACTGGGCGCTGGGAACATCCAACTCCAAGAACCCGGACGGCGATCTGATGATCGTGCCTTTCCCGAAGTCTCCCGAGGCTGACGAAAATTACCTCTGCTGCAATTTTGCTGCGAAGATGCTTGTAGCCGGCTCAACAAAGGGCGAGGCTGTCGCGACTTACATTAAGTGCGAGAGACTTGCGGCTACGCAGGAGGAGTACAAGGAACTGGCTAAGCAGAAGGCTCTCGTTGTGGAAAAGACGGCTTCCGGAATTACAAAATCATATGTTACGGAAGAGCAGTACGACGCGCTCCAGAGCTATCTCGACCCCAGCAATACCACGCCGATGTTCGATTTCGGCTACGGCATGGGCGCGAGAATGTACGGCGACGGCGAGTACACCTACGAGACCAGAGGCGTTATGAATAACCTGACAACAGCTCTGCTTGAGGGCAACGAGGCTGTCGACTCATGGGCTGCCCTCCGCGATGCCTGGACCGGCGTTATCGACGAAGAGATTGGCAAGTTTAATTAAGAATTTAACTAACTAAGGCGACACCATAAAAATGGGGTGCTCTGCGGAAAAAGAGCGCCCCTTTTTGTGATTATAAATATATCCATAGAGAAAAAGAAAGGGAAAGGGAATTTTAGGAATATGTGGTTTGTTTTTGCGGCGGCTCTGATACTGACCGTCATTTGCTCGGGTGTGTTTGTTAAATATTTCCAGAGGGGCAATATGCCGGCATGGCTGGAAAAAAGCTCGGTCGGCGCAGCGGCGGTGCTGCTGCTGGCAGGCGTCTGGGACGCTGCTGTCGGCTTCGGAGACTTCCGCGGAGCGTTTACCCTCATGGGATTTGCCGCAGCGTTCGAGACCGTTCTGTATCTGCTGCTGAAAAAGAGAAAAGCGCGTACGCTTGCCTTTATGGGAAAGCTGCTTTTGGCAGCCGTGATCGCAGAGCTGACGATTTTTCAGTTTCCCTCATACAGACTGCTCTTCGACGACCACCCGTATATGCAGTTTTCCGCCGCAGACGCGGAACTGACGGACTGCGTATACGACGAGGAGCTGGGCGGCGTTCTTACGGAAGATCTTAACGAAGTCAGCCTCACCTACCGGGACATCGGCTGCAAGATAGGCACGGTTTACGTTAATTTGCATTTCCGGGACGAAAAAAGCCGGTCTATCAACTTTTTCTGCGATATGACCGACGAAACTGGGCACTACTACCGCATGAAGCTGATCGACTCGAAAATCGTGTACGGCAGCGAGGAATCACAGTACGCTATGGCGCAGCTTTCCGGCAAGTCGGACACCATCAGATTCAGATTTTCCGGGATGCTGGAGGACGATGCCGCCGTTATCGAGAGCGTCGAGCTGAACAAGCCCATTCCCTTTGACGTTATGCCGCTGAGAGTCATTCTCATCGTCCTCATCGGCAGCTTTGTCTACGGCTGCTTTTTCTCATCGGAGCTTAGCCGCGAATACGAGAACAGCAGATACATATGCCGCGTTGCAGCCACCTGGCTGACAATTGCGGTGATGTGTCTGGCGATCATGATCGTCCTCCAGCAGATACCCAAGGGCGGTTTCGGAGACAGATTCCGGCTGACCGAGGGCGACCAGATAACGGAGGAGCTGGTAACGGCGTTCGAAAACGGACGGTTCGACCTTGACCTGGAAGTCAGCGACGAGCTGGCGGCTATGGAGAATCCATACGACAATGGCACACGATTTTACAACGAGATAGAGTATGAGTGGGATCACGCCTACTACAACGGCAAATACTACTCCTATTACGGCATCGCGCCGCTGCTGATCTTCGTGCCTTACCACCTTATTACCGGATATTTCTTCCCGACGGATGTAGCGGTCATGATCTTCTCCTCCCTGGGAATCCTTTTCCTTTCTATGCTCTACTCGGCGATCGTGAGAAAATGGTTCGGGAAAATATCCGCAGCCGCCTATATTTCCGGACTCGCGGTGCTTCTGGTCTCCTGCGGCATATGGTTCTCACTGGGCAGACCGATGTTCTACGAGCTGGCGATCTCCGCCGGATTCGCCGCCTGCACTGCCGGAGCGTATTTCCTTGTTACGTCCGGGATCATTGACAGCCGGGACAAGATAAAATATCCCCGTGTTGCCGCATCGTCACTGCTGCTGGGACTGTCTGTGATGTGCCGTCCAACGCTGGCGCTTTACGCGGTCTGCGGATGCGTTTTCTGGCTTTTCGGCACGAAAAAGGCGAAAGCGGACAAAAAGCTGCTGAAATATCTTATCTGCGCATTTCTGCCAATAGGCTTGCTGGGACTCTTCCAGATGTACTACAACTATGCAAGATTCGGCTCGATACTTGAATTTGGCATCAAATATTCCCTGACGATAAATGACTTTACGCGGACGGAATTTCACTGGCATTTTGTCTTTATCTGCCTGTACAATTTCCTCCTTGCGCCGCCGGCGTTCATCCCGGATTATCCCTTTGTTTCCGCGCCTTTTTCAATGCTGGGAGTCAACGGCTATATCTTCAAGGACGAGGGCACGGCTTCGGGAATACTTTTCCTGGCGCTGCCTGTTTTCGCCTATTTCCTCAGCCGACGGGCGCTTAAAGCCCTGCCGAAAAAATCCCGGCTGAAAACGGCGGTACTTTTGGGACTGCCCTGTCTGGTGATGCCGGTGATCATCGTTGCATCGGCGTGGGAGAGCGGCTATTCAGCCCGATATATGGCGGATTTCTCCTGGCAGATAGTCATGGGCGCAATGATGATACTTTTCTTCCTGGGACAGCGCATAAAAAACAGCCTGGGAAAGAAAATTTTCAACGGAGCGATGGGCGTTTGCATGGCGTATTCCCTTATTGTGGGAGCTATTGAGATACACGTTTTCTCGTTTCCGCAGATAAGTTATCCGAGGTATGCGGATATGCTGGAGAGACTGCTGGAATTTTGGCGTTAGATGTGAAATACGCGGCAGAAAAAATGGGGTTTGGGGCAGCGCCCCAAGTCGGCGCAGCCGACAAAACCGGGTTTCCAAAGGGACAATGTCCCTTTGGCAGAGTCCAGAGGCAGCGCCTCTGGCAGGGTTTGGGACGGA